>CANQME010000116.1 GCA_947624815.1 uncultured Lachnospiraceae bacterium
CCGGCAAATACGGAGAGGGCAAGACCCACCTTCTGAACACCGTTTTCAATCTGGCGCATTCCAATAATATGGCGGTTTCCTACCTTTCCCTAAGCAAGGAAACCCCCATGGATAAGCTGTATCTGGTCTATCAGAAGCTGATCACAAACACCTACCTGCCCATGCGCCAACAGCCCGGCTTCTCACAGCTTTTAGACAATCTGACGCCGGGGAATCCGGCGGCCTCCGAGCTTCTGGTCTACGCCGCCAAAGAGCTGCAGACCGATAAACTATATTACCTGCTTCGCGCCTATATGGGAACCGAAGACCAGGAGGAGAAATTTCTCCTGAAGGCCGACCTGGAAGGCGACTTTATCGCCAACGCGGCCCTGAAGAAGATCTATAAACGCATTTATAATCAGACTGCCCGATTCAGCGCCAATTTCAGCAAGACGAAACACTGTTCGGATTATTTCGCTTTTATGAGCCGGCTTTTCACCAAAATGGGCTGTCAGGGATGGGTGATTCTCGTGGATGAAGCGGAACTGATGGGGCGCCTCAGCAAAAAGGCCCGTCTCCGTGCCTACGAAAATATGGCTCCTTTCCTCTTCCCGCAAGCGGAGATGCAGTCCGTATTCACTGTATTCGCATTCAGCGCTTCCTATATCGAAGATGTGATCGAAGGCAAGCACGAATACGACAATCTGGCCGAACTGTATCCCGAGCATCCGGAGCCCTGCCGGTCCGTTCTGAATGCGCTGGTCAAAGCCCCGCAGCTGCTTCCTCTGACAAAGGATGAGATCGCGCAGGTTCTTGACGGCGTTCGTCAGTTCCACGGCCGCGCTTACGGCTGGGACCCCCAAATCTCCACAGACGCGCTTCTAAAAGCCGCCCAATCCGGCGGGTTCCTGCTTCGCACCCGGATCCGCGCCGCCATCGAATTTCTGGATCAGCTGTACCAATACGGCAGTGCCGGAGACGTAAAGGTGGGCTCCCTTACAGTGGGAAGCTACGAAGAGGACGTTCCTTCCCTGGAAGGAACGATCTGACCGTTTTCAAACAATCTGCGATGCCGTTATTGCTCATGCTTTCAGAAACAAAAGAAGAGCCCCCGTCCGGTCTGTCTCAAACCGCCGGAACGGGGGTGTATATAACGCTTTGCGTTGCCGTTCTACATCGCCGCTCTACTCCCCCACTCCCTCCGTACTTTCCTTCATAAACGGCACCTTCAGGGTCAGGAAAATGAAAACAAGCAGAATATCCCTTATGCAGCCCTCAAGCTCTCACGCCGCTAGCGGCGCACTATACTTTTAACAACTACCATGAATAACAAGGCCAATGGCTTGATCGCCCGGCCAGAAACCCGACATCCGTCTTCTATGTCGAGTTCAAGAGTGAATGAATTACTGATGTGTTCTTCGACTATTTCCTGTTCCCCATTCGATAACCAGTCGCCCAGTAGCGTTTGTATCACCACAAACGTCTCCCGCTCGCATCGCCGATTGCTACAGGTGATACTTCTCAATCATCGCAACAAGGAATTCCGGTTCCTGTTCTAATCGTAAGATCTGATCCGCTTCCCCCGCTATGGTCATCTCCTTAATCAACCGGAGTATTCGCGCAGTCGCCTCTTCGCGGCCCTGCTCAATGCCTTGCTCACGCCCTTTCTCGAGGCCCTGCTCGAGGCCCTCTTCGCGGCCCTGCTCGAGGCCTTGCTTGATCCCTTTCCTCTCGTGCTCCAACAGCAACTCTTCGAACATCATGTAACGTCCCTCCCACGTCCTGCTGCGCTTCAGTTCCTGCACCCGCTCATGCAGCTTCCTCACGACCGCATCGTTCGTCCGACTCACACAGCTCTCGGTCGAGTCCTCGATGTAGTACAACAGGTTCACCAGTTCCTCCGGCACTTCCGCATGATTCTTCCCCTTCGTGCTCAAAAACACACGCGTCGCTCCGTCCTCCAGCGGGAAATCCTCTTCCACACACCGGTTCTCAAAGGTATACCGGTATCTCCCGCGCCCAAATGGGTCAAATGTGCAGATGAACACCACATACACCGGCTTCAGCTCCGACATGCTCTGCCCCGGCCCCAGCGACATCACATCCATCTCCGCCTGATGGAAACGGCTTCTCTGCGGCAGAGCTTCCCGCCCCTCATTCTCCATCTCCATGTTGTAACGGACTTCCACCTCATCGCTCATAAAAATGTCGAGCCGCAGGCTCCGGAAATCACTGTTGTAAAGGATCGAATGCTCGATATGCACCTTCACCCTGCCCACTTCGATACCGAGCAGAGTCTCCACCAACAGCCGGCTGGTTTCCTCGTCCTCCGCCGCAGCGGCAAACAAAAAATAATTCGACAAGTTCAAATCCTGAAATTTCGTTTTCATATATCCCTTCCTCTCACGATACCGCTGAAAGGGATATCCTGCCAAAACCATTGTAACACCTCGCAGGAAGGAAACGAATGGAACAGCTTATCCAATATTTGCATTATATTCACAAACTCCGGAGTAAATGGCAGAGCCGCGTCATATAGAGGACGGACAACAGCATGATCAATGCCCGATTCAGGAACGGCGACATCATTTTGGTAAAGAAGCAGGACATGACCGAAACGGCGAGATTGCGGCCGTGGTAGGGGGCTGCGATAAGGAGGCCCTGCTGAAACGGCTGTATTATTCAAATAAATACTGCCACCAGACAAAGCTGATGGCAGAAAAATTAAAAATCAATTATATAGCACTTTTCTTTTATCTATAGTATCATTATCTTCCTTTCTCATTAAAAACACAGTTAATTTGATTATAAATAAGTAAAAGCCAATCTGACTCAAGGAAAATAATCGATCTATTCTCTTCTCTTTTATGCTGTCGACTATCAATTTCTTATTATATGTGTTAATTCTGGAAAAATCCACAAAATAATCTGACATGCCAAAATCTGGCAAATACATAAAATCAAAAATACGATTTGCTTTTAATTCGTACCGCTGGCTATCATCCATTTCAAAAAAACTCATCGGAAACACGGGCACAATGTTAATACTCTCCTTTTGATCTACATGGCACGATGTCGAAATAATCATGCCTTTTGCCTTATATGTATACTGTTGCCCATCTTCTCCAAAATATGAAAATGGTATTTCTGATATGACATCTCCCTGCGATAAAAGCGGAAGAACTTTCGGCAATATGTATTCCACCGAATGCCCGGTAGCATTGAACTGTTCAATTGCAGTTTTGGCTTTGTCTCTGGCTTCTGGATCTACAGAGGGAAGTACGCTGTCAACAAAGTCAATAAATTCTCCTAACATTAGTCCCAGAAGCCAACTCCTGTAGGTACAGAAATGTTGTCAATACTTTCTTGAATCTTCTTATGTTCCAAGGCACTTGCTTCCCTCATATGCCCAAACAACCTTTGCGCCTCTGTCTCAGCCTTAAATTTAGTTTTTCGATTTCGATTATAACTCCGAAGCCCACCAGAGCCAGTCCATTGGTTATTCATTATCGCTGGATACTCTATGGCCTGTATCGGTATAGTCGTCCGAACAGAGGTGCTTATATTTGCCAATGCACAACAAGTCAAACCCATCAATATCGTACTACATGCCCTGTCTTTAAATGTATTGGTCAATCAAAATACACCCCCGTTTTTACCAAGTGCTCCAATCTGTTTTCAATAATATCTGTAATAATGCATATCAGTTTTTCAAAGCTGTCCTTATTGGACCGATAACCACTTTGCGTATTATAACTATATCTGTCATTCACATCAATAGTAATCCCTATCGTATGAGTCGCCAATGTATCATCAGTCAAAAAGCCGGACCTGTCTGTGTCTAAATCCTTGTACTGCCGAACATTCTGCAACGTTATATTTGCATAGTATTTGCTATCTATAATATGAGTATATTTCACAAGCAGGCCATCTAACGTTTCTTCCGGTATTTTCCCAAACAAATTCTGAAATAATACTCTCGTTCCCTCTGCTGTAATATCATTCCACAGTAGATTCGACACAATGCCGATATAATTATAACCTTCATCTGTAAAGATTTCTGTAAGTCCAAATATATCGCCCATACGATCCATAATATACTTCCTGCACAAATCCCAACGCGACGTAAAATCATCAGTATATACGGTCTCAAGGCTGACCGCCTCTGGAGATATACTTAACTGCGAATGCTCCCCCTTAGAGGTAACAACGATTCTTGGAATCTCAATCGAAGCCTCATCTGGAATTGGCAATATGTTTGCCTCATTATAATGAGTTTTCAATAAATCTTCATGCAAAATAAACTTTCTTTTGATATTCTCAACCCGAGGCATAACAATATTGACTGTCGAATTCTGTATAATCATATATCCACCTTTCAGCACATTATACACCAGTTAATACTACCATTATACGCAAATACGTTGAGAATTACAATATTTATATTATAAGAAACGAATGGACAAAAACGAATGGAACAGCTTATCCTATATTTGCATTATGTTCACAACTTAACCCCGCCGCTCTGCA
Organism: uncultured Lachnospiraceae bacterium; assembly: GCA_947624815.1. Taxonomy (GTDB): domain Bacteria; phylum Bacillota; class Clostridia; order Lachnospirales; family Lachnospiraceae; genus UBA3402. The sequence goes on from CANQME010000116.1 coordinate 4,510, forward strand.
TCCCCACTCTAATCAGCCACTCTGCATCCCCGCTCTAACCCCAACCGCTGCTGCATGCCCCGCGAAAGCCCCTCCACATAGAAATCCTCCGCCCTACTCCTCCACCCCTTCCGTACTTTCCTTCATAAACAGCACCTTCAGGGTCAGGAAAATGATTCTCAAATCCTCGATCACTCCCATATGCGCCAGATACATCAGGTCCATCTGCAGCTTATCATACGGCTGCGTATTGTACTTCCCGTAGACCTGGGCGTAGCCGGTCAGGCCCGCCCGCGCCTTCAGCCGCAGTGCGAACGCCGGGATCTCCTCCGTATACTTCCGGGCGATCTCCGGCCGCTCCGGACGCGGTCCCACAAGCGTCATGTCCCCCGCGAGCACATTGAAAAACTGCGGCAGCTCGTCGATCCGGTACCTCCGCAGGATCCGGCCCACCGCAGTCACCCGCGGATCCGCCTCTCCCGCAGACAGCCGTGCGACGCCGTCCTTCTCCGCGTCCACCCGCATGGAACGGAATTTGATCAGGGAAAATTCCCGGCCGTCCTTCGTAAGCCTCGTCTGCCGGTAGAACACCGGCCCGCCGTCCTCCGCCCGGATCGCGGCCGCCGTCACCAGCATCACCGGCGACGTGACCAGAAGCGCCACGACCGAGAAAATGATATCCATCGTCCGCTTCATAACCAGATACTCCACCTGCGGACGGCACCACTCCACCCTCAGGATCGGCAAATGAAACATATGCGTCTGCTTCGCGCCGCTCATGATCGTGTCCCCGATCCGCGGGATCACATAGACGTCAATCCCCTCAGCCATACAGTATTTCAGGATCGCATTGCGGTCATGACTGTGGATCCCCTCCAGAAACACCGTCTCCACGTCATCCAGCATCCCCGGATCCGCCAGGCATTCCCTCACATGGACCGTCCTGCAGATCCGGAAATTCTTCTGCATCTTATACCGGTCGATCAGCTCCTCCAGCTCCATCCGCTTATCATAGATGACCGCCGTCCTCTGCGGCGGAAACACATGGAAATACCACGCATACGCCGCCGACGCCCAGACCACCGCCAGCACCAGCTGGAACAGGAACGCCGCCATGAGCGGCAGCGGGCTCGGTACGAATTTGGTAAGCAGGTACGTGATCACATAGAAAATGCCATCCGTCACCAACGCCGCCAACGCCTGGCTGTAGACGATCTCCTCCACCCGGTTGATCGATATCTGAAATGCGTCATACACCTTCCCGTAAGTCCCGTAGACCACCAGGTACAGCGCGATCACCGCCCAGTTGCCCCGCCTGAAGAAGGGCGAATACAGCCGCGGCGCATAGTACGCATACCAGCACACCACAAACGGAACCGTAAGCATGACCAGATTCAATAATTTAACGATACGAAGCGATGTATCATGCCTGATATCGGACATTTCCGAAAGCCTCCCTTTTCATTTGCTTCTGCGCCCGGCAGCCAAACGCCACACAGCCGCCACCTGCACCGCCAGCACCACCGTCTCCGCCGCAAGTGTTCCCCAGGCGGCGCCGGCAGCCCCATACTCCGGGATCAGCAGCAGATTCAGAACCAGATCAACCAGCGCCCCGGCCACCTCCGAAGCCAGCACCGCACGTTCCCGTCCCAGCGGAACCAGAATCTGGATCCCCAGAATATTCGTGATCCCGATCAGGAGCACCGTCGGCATGATGATCCGCATGGCAGGAACCGCAGCCATATACGCCGGTCCCGCCAGGATCCCGATGGCCCTGTCCGCGAAGATCATAAAGAATACAGCCGCCGGCGCCGCAGCCAGGATCACAAACTTAAGCGCCCTTCTGCCAAGCTGCTCAAACTCCTCCCGCATACCCTGCTCTGCGTAATAGGACACACGCGGCAGCAGCACGCTCCCCAGCGACGCCACCACGCTCACCAGGACCGTCTTGATCTTCACCGCCGCGTTATAATACCCCACCTCCGCGTCGCCCCGCATGAATCCCAGCATGACTGTATCCAGATTCGTGTAAATGACAACCGAACAGCTCATGGCGAAGAACACCGCCACGGCCTTCATATGCCGCCACGGACGGAACATGTCTGTTTTGGCTGACGCGCTAGATACTCCGGCCGATGAACTACCTGTCCCTGCCGATGAAATGGCTGCTCCAGCCAGCGAATTGTCTGTTCCCGCTAACGAAATGTCTGCTCCGACCGACGAAACGCCCGCTCCGGCTGACGATATGCCAGCTCCGACCGACGATATGCCAGCCCCGGCCGACGCACTGCCGCCGCGCCGCACCGCCCTTCCGAACGGCCGCACCAAACCAATCCGCCTCGGCCACAGATCCACATACCGCCTCGTGTAGATCAGATTGCACACATACGACGCCGACGACGCCAGCACCGTGATCCCGCCATAGATCACATAGTCCTGCCGCTGCCGGACAAGCAGAAACATCGCCGCCACCGCGACGGCCTTGAACGCCACCGACCGCACCGTGATAAACGTATACTGCTCCAGCCCCTTATACAGCCACTCCATGCCCAACGTATTCAGCAGGATCGTCAGACTCACGACCGCATAAAGCGTCCACTCCGCCCGCAGTCGCGGAACGAGCACAAGCGCCGCCGCCAATACCGCATACGACGCCAGACTCATCAGAAGATTCAGAAACAGCAATTCCCGCACTACACAGCTGAGCTGCCCCCTGTCGTCCCGCACCTGCGCGCACGCCCGTATCCCATAGGTCGGGATCCCAAGCTGGGCAAACAGATTAAAATACGAAATCACCGAAACAGCAAGCGCCACCTTCCCCGTGCCTTCCGGCAGCAGGATCCGGGACACATACGGCGTCGTCACCAGCGGAAAAATCACGGCCGAAACGGCCAGAACCGCATTCATTATAAAATTCAGAGAAAGAGACGGAAGCCGCTTCTCCAAAGAACCATCCCCTCAATCCTATTCCGCAGCCGCCAGCCTATACGGCGCCTGCACTTCCTCCCACCGGCCCTGCACTCTTCCCGCCAGGGCCTTTCCCAGCCACCAGGCTCACCCAGCGCCTGCACTTCCTCACACCGTCACCTGCACACTTCCCGCCAGGGCCTTCCCGCGGCCGCCAGGCTCCCCCGGCGCCTGCACTTCCTCACACCGTCACCTGCACATTTCCCGCCAGGGCCTTTCCGCAGCCTCATTTCGCCGCCGCACCGCCCCATGACTTCCGGATCCGGTAATATTTCCGGAAATTACGCGCCGCATACCACACAAAATAATACGCCGCCTCCAGCCGCCCAAGCCCCACATGCCGGTACACCCGGTACGTCATTGCGGCCGCCTTCCTCTTGTCGCCGGAACGGGACCCCCGGGACCGCCGGTACAGCAGAAGCGGCTCATCGACGCCATAGGCCCGCCCGCCGTCCTTCAGGATCCGGAGCCAGGCCGCGTAATCCTCATGCAGGTCTCCCTGCGGCATCGGATACCGCAGCGCCGTCTCCCGCCGTATCAGCACCGACGAACAGGAAATGATATTCTGCTTCAGCAGCCTCCGGTACGACACCATTTCCGGAACACATAAGAAAAAAGAGGCCTGACGGCCTCTCTCATCGATAAATTTGCTTCCCGTATAAATGATATCCGGCCTCTCGCCGCGCGAGAGCAGCTGCCGGATCCGTTCCACCTGCATATCCAGCTTCCGCGGCTCCCACATATCATCGCTGTCCAGAAATGCAACCCACTCCCCACGGGCCTCCGCCACGCCCCGATTCCTGGCTGCAGCGACACCGCGATTCCGCGAAGAAGCCACGCTCTGGTTCCACGAAGAAGCCACGCCCCGGTTCCGCAAAGAAGCCTCACCCTGATTCCGCGAGGAAGCCTCGCCCCGGTCCCGCGAGAAATCCTCGCCCCGGTTCCGGGCCGAACCATTCTCCACCAACCGGATCCGCCGGTCCGTGCGTGCCATATTCTCCGCGATCTGCCCCGTGAGATCCTCCGACCCATCATCAACGACGATCAGCTCCCAGTTCGTGTAGGTCTGCCCCTGCACCGAACGAATCGCGTGCGGGATCGTCTTCTGCGCATTATAAGCAGGCATCACAACCGATATCAACATGTTCTGATCCGTCACAACCGCGCCATTTCCCTCCATCCCAGTCATTCTCTTCTACTGCCAGAAAAAACGATACGGGAGAATTCCCTGCGCGTTCCGCATAATCAGAATGATCCCGTACAAAGTCACAAACGAATAACAACAGAATTTCACAGTCCGCTTCGTCTCCGTTCTCGTCAGATAAGAAATCAGATTCGGGAACAGCACCAGCACCGCGGAAGTAAAATAATACGTAACCCGGTTTACGATCTGTACCCTTATCGATACCGCATACAAAAGCACGCCGATACTCAGCATATAGATCATCATTCTGTCATACTCATTGATACGCTTTTGATCCAGAAGGATTATGACACAACACAGGATCAAAAAATATAACAGCGGATGAAACAAGGTGCCCGCACCCATGAACGAAGTTCCGATATATTCGGTATATCCCATCAGCACGGCCGCCACCCGGATCGCATACGGAGCCGCCACCATGGCACATCCGCAGACAATCGATAATGCAAGCAGATAATACATATCGATCTTTACCCGGAAGGATATCAAAAACACCACAATCAAAAATGGCCACGCCGTGGCGTGAACCAGGCTGGCCAGGAATACGATCAATACCGCCTTCCACCGTTTCTTCCGCATCGCCGGATCGATCGCCTGCAGGGCAATCGCCATCGCCAGCGTCTGCCTTATAATATTGAACAGCAGAAACCAGAACATAAACATGGCGAAGATCAACACGGAAAAGTACACATCAGAAGAGTTCTTCCGAATAAAACGGAAATACAGCGCAACCGCCGGCAAAGCAAAAAGCGTCAGGCAAACCGTTTCATTTTCTCCCAAAAACGCCGCCGCTTTGAAAATCATCCGGGAACCGATCTCCATCGATTCAAGCTTCCCGCCCGAACCGAGTTCATACAAAAACGCCAGATTGCTTTGCGTATCCACGCCTACGGTATCCGCCCGCAGGCAGAGCAGACACGAAAGCTGGGCAAACGTAATACATAAAAAGGCATTTTCAATCCTTCTCTGCGGGCCGCCCAAACGCTTGCATATCCATATTTCAAGACCAATCAGAATAACATTCGTAAAATACACGATCATTTTATATCTTTCACTTCTGTTGTTCTTTTACCATAATTATAAATTATCGCTTGCCATCTCTTCCATTCCATGATATGATACCTCTATCGGCTAACTTTCTGTTGCCGTCTGCTGTATCATCTGGTATCATGTCCGGACATGTCGCCGGCAGATCCCACGGACCCATTTCATCTGCCAGGCTTTATTGCCTGCAGAAGCCACTGCCGCGGTTTTGCCGCCGCCAAAGAAGGAGTGTTGATTTTATGTCTTATTTGCCGCCTGATGTCTACGCCGCCATCGACCTTTCCCAGTTTGACGGCAAGCTTCCCTTCCATCTTACCAACGATTATTTCTTCAGGGCCGTTATGCAGGAAAATAACGATGTCCTCAAGGCCCTGGTTTGCGCACTTCTGCATCTTGAGGAACCAGATGTCCATGAAGTCACGATTCAGAATCCCATCGAACTTGGCAAGCACATCAACGAAAAGGATTACTTCCTGGATATCAGTATCCTCCTGGACAGCCACATGTCCATCAACCTGGAGATGCAGGTCGTTAACGAAGACAACTGGATCGAACGCTCCCAGTGTTATCTCTGCCGCTCTTTCGACCATCTGAACAAAGGGGAGAACTACAAAAATGTCCGCCCGGCCGTGCAGATCGGGATCCAGGACTACACGTTATTCCCGGAAGCGCCGGAATTCTATGCGACTTACCGTCTGATGAATGTGGCAAACCATAAAATATATAGTGACAAACTGCGTATCTCTGTGCTAGAATTGAATCAGATCAAACTGGCGACAGAGGAGGACCGGGCGTACCGGATCGACTACTGGGCCCGTCTTTTTAAGGCCACCACATGGAAGGAGCTGAAAGCTTTGGCAGAGCAAAATCCTATATTCACAGACGCCGCAAGGACAGCCGTTGTCCTAAGCAATGATGAGAAGATTCGCCAGCAGTGCGAAGCCCGCGAGGACTACTACCGCCGCACGGGGTATAAGGACAAACTGATCGAACAGCTGACTTCGGAAAAACAGCAGATGGCTTCGGAGATTCAGCGCCTACACCTCATTCTGCAAGCTGCCGGCATCCCGGACTCTACAGAATAATTAGTTAGTGATCTTTTCAGCCATAACTGCTGACTTTTTGTTATTATCTTATTGGTCAAACAAAAATAACACAAAGGAGGATAACAGTTATGGCCAAAAAGATCACTAACAAACATATCTCTCTTCCACTGGATGTCTCCATCGATCGCGTCGTGGTATATCCCCATTCCATCCTAATAGAAGTAAAACCCAACCTGAAAAATATCCTTTGTTCGTCAGGCTGGATTGATGTATGCCATTTTTATATTTTCATCAATATCCGATCCTATCAATCTTCTGTCTTTACAAGCATTTCTTAATGTACTCCACCTACTTTTTGAAAAGTGCTCAATAATCCCATTCTCTCAGTAAGGTCACTAATCTTTTGCTCCCGCATCCATCCACTAATTCCTGCATTCGTCTACTGACCAATTTTCTTCTTTCAAAATCTACAACATAATCTTTTATCATATATACGATAGAACGGCAGCACTCATTAATCTCTTTTCTCACGTCTCCGACCCACGG
>CANQME010000117.1 GCA_947624815.1 uncultured Lachnospiraceae bacterium
AATGGATTTACCCTGGCCTATAATGAAGGACCCAATATCAATATCGGCAAGTTCGTCGGCATCGACACCTATCCGGTGCAGGATGCCAGCCTTCGCGGGTCTGTGCTGAGAATCCACAATGGAAGGAATATTTACGTGAAAGAGGTTCAGATCGCATACGCCCCGTTTTGGACGGTTCATACGATCTATTGCGACAGGATCACCTTTGACGGGCTTGAAGTGGTGTCTATGGGCGACGGCGACTGCGGCAAGGGCAGCGATCTGTTCTATTGCGGTCATGTCTTCAACGGCGACGGTATTGATCCGGAACACTGTACGAACGTGAACATCTTTGATGTATGGTTCACGACCGGCGACGACCCGGTAGCTATCAAATCCGGCCGCAACCGGGAAGGGAATGAGCTGGATAAGCCCAATGCCTATATCCGGATAACGGACTGCGTATCCAGATGGTCTTTGGGCGGCTTCGGTACCGGAAGCGAGAGCGCCAGCGGTTCCCACGATCTGATATTTCAGAATCTGGATATCCGGGACATCGTGCTGAACGGAATCTGGATCAAGACCTGCAGGCCGCGCGGCGGCGTTACCGAATTTATTCAGGTACGCGATGTGACGGCACGAAACTGCGATTGCCCGGTGTGGATCTTTAATAATTATTCCAGTACCAGCGTCCATGCGAATCCTGCGGCCGATCCGCCGGTAGTTCGCCGTATGGTATTTGAGAATGTGCGCGGGAGCGCTGATAATAAGCGGGGCTTTGTAGTCGACGGCGTGGAGGACTGTCCGGTGTCGGATGTTCATTTCCGCGGCGCAGACAATGGAGGCAGGCCCAATGTGATACGGTATGGCGAAAATGTGACCGGACTCGTAGGAAAATCTGAAACCGGGCAGGAGAATAACCAAGCCGGTTCGTTCGTGCATGGGGCAATTGAAGATTTCACACAGTGGCTGGACACGGACGGACATGTGATCAACGCAAGCGATGGCGGGATCATTTACGTGGAAGGCAGATATCACTGGTATGGTCAGGCGCTGCGTCCCCTTCCTTCCGGCGCGCAGGGACGCGGGGGCCAAAGTACGACTACGGGTGTGGTTATGTATGAATCTGAGGATCTGTATCACTGGAGGTACGAGGGCGTGATCCTGGCATGTTCGGAGACTCCGGACGGGCCGCTTCGCGCGCCGATGCGGTTTGAACGGCCGAAAATCCTTTACAATGAGAAAACCGGGCAGTATGTGCTCTGGTGTCATTATGTAGGATATCCGGGCGATCATGGCTTTACTCCGGGTACAGGAGAAGCCGGCGTGGCAGTCTGCGACCGGGTCAACGGAAGCTATACATGGCTGGGAAGTATGCGGCCGGTAGATGGATCCGGCATGGTTCGGGACTGCACAGTCTTTCAGGATCGTGACGGCAGCGCGTATTTTATTTTCGACCGTCAGAGTCTTAGTGAGCCGGAGAACCGCTGCCTTTATATCGTGAAGCTGTCGGACGACTATCAGACGATGACCGGCGAGTACCGCAGGATCGAGCCGGCATATCGGCGGGAAGCCGCGACGGTCGTGTATCACGACGGATATTATTATATGATCACATCAGGACTGACTTCGTGGAGATTCAATCAGGCGAACTATTACCGGACGAAGGAGCTTATGGGGGAATGGGAGGATATGGGTGATCCCTGCGTAGGAGACGATACGAAGACTACGTTTCACTCCCAGAGCACATTCATTTTCAAGGTAGAAGGCAGCGCAGACCATTACATCCATATGGCGGAGCGGCACAATACGGAGAATTTCCTGAATTGTTCCTATATCTGGCTTCCGGTGGAATTCGGCGCGGATCACACGCTGCGTCTCAGATATCGGAAGGAATGGAAACTGGAGGACGGCTGGAGCCGGACATAGAGGGAGGAATACGCGGAAGATGGATAAGATTTCGGAACTGAATCGGATCTTTCAGGATCCTTCGGCGGAGCACAGGGGCATCCCCTTCTGGTCCTGGAACTGCAAAGTGACCGAAGAAATGATTGACTGGCAGCTGGACTGCTTTCGGGCCATGGGATTCGGAGGTGTGGTCATTCATCCGCGGGTTGGGCTGGATGTCGTGTATCTGGGGGATGAATACCTGCGTTTGACGAAATATGCGGTGGAGAAATGCAGGGAGAAGGGATTGGTATGCTGGTTGTACGATGACGACCGGTTCCCTTCCGGCGCGGCCGGCGGGATCGTGACGAAGGACTGGCGGATGCGGGGGAGATACCTGTTGCTGACGGAGAGGCATGGAGAGGGGCCGAAATCGCCGCTGGAAGGAGACAGAACGGGAATTATGCAGCACGGCCGGCAAATGGAAAAAGGGAAAGATGAACCGAAATTGCCGGAAACCGACGGAGTTTGTGCGTATCTGCTGCCCGAATATTGCCGGAATGAGGAAGAATTTGAAAATGTTTCTTCCGGGAAACCCATCGGTTACTTTGCTGCCGCTTATGCCATCGATTTACGGGACGGGTTTCTGGCAGGATACCGACTGTTGAAAACGGATGCGGAGATCCATGCGGCGCTTCAGCAGGGAGAACGGGTTCGGTTCGCTTATGTACGGCTTCTGGAGGAGGAGCGGTGGTTCGAGGGCGAGGCGTATCTGGATACCATGAATCCGGCTGCGGTCCGTGCGTTTCTTGAAAGTACTCATGAGAAATATTATGAGCTGTTGGGGGATGGATCCGGCGGCAGTGTGCCGGCTATTTTCACGGATGAGCCACGGATGGCACCGCGGAAGAAGCGACCGTTTAAGCTGAGCGCCGCTCTTTCCGATGAGGATATCGTGGTACCCTACACGGAATATTTTCGGGAGCGGATGATGGAAAAATACGGAACGGATCCATTAAATCAGCTGCCGGAGTATGTCTGGGAACTGCCGGATGGCGAGAAGAGCACGTTCCGTTATCGGTATCAGGACATGCTGGCGGAGTGCTTTGCCGGTGCGTTCATGGATCAGATCAGCGGCTCGTGCGCGGACCATGGAATCGCGATGACTGGACATGTACTCAGCGAGGACAGTCTGCAGGCGCAGGCGTGGGCACTGGGCGATTGTATGCGCTGCTATCGGGAGATGGATATACCGGGCGTGGACGTGTTGGTGGATTACCGGCAGTTTGTGACGGTCAAGCAGGCGGTCAGTGTGGCGAAGCAGCGGGGATTGGATGGAGGCGGCGGGGAAAGGCGGAGCGCCCCCGCCGGCGGAAAACGGCGGAAAGGCTGCGAAGGCGTGGTCAGCGAGATGTACGGCGTGACCGGCTGGGATTGTGATTTTAAGACGTATAAGCTGCAGGGAGACTGGCAGGCGGCGCTGGGCGTGACCGTGCGGGTGCCGCATCTGGCTTGGATGTCCATGGAGGGCGAGGCCAAGCGCGACTGGCCCGCGTCCATTTTCTATCAGTCGCCGTGGTATACGCAGTTTCCAATAATTGAAGATTACTTCGCACGGCTCCATACGGTTCTGACGCGGGGAAAGGCTGTGACTCGGGTGGCGGTGATCCACCCGGTGGAATCTGCGTGGCTCCTGATGGGACCGAATGATCAGACCGGGGATGCGCTATCGCGGATGAGCCGGAGATTCGACGAACTGGTGCGGTGGTTGCTGCTGGGATCTGTGGATTTTGATTTTGTGTCGGAGTCGCTGCTAAGAGAATACACGGCGGAGTCTTTGCAGGAAGATAGGACTGCGTGGCAGGCGGCAAAAGTTTTGACGGAAGAAAATGCAGTTGGACAGACAGGGAATATGCCCGGAGCATATAATGCCCCGCATTTCGGATGTGGAAAATGTGATAAGCCGGTGCAGCAAGACCGAATGAAAAAGGGAAGGCCGCGCGCTGTATTTCCGGTAGGCAAAATGGCCTATGAGGTTGTTCTGGTACCCGGCTTTCTGACAATCCGGGGGACGACGCTTGACAGATTGGAATGGTTCGCGGAGACAGGCGGTATCGTGCTGTTTGTCGGGACAGTTCCGAAGTATGTGGACGGCGTGCGGTCAGACCGGGCGGTGCGGTTTGCGGCAGAATGTGCGGGAGCAGAATGCACGATGGCGGAGTGCGGGGGAGCAGAATGCGAGAAAATAAGATGCACGAAAGCAGAATATGCGGAAACAGTGTATATAAAAGAAAACGCAGCCAAAATTACGCAGGCGCAGGCAATCCTTCCATGGGAAGAGAGAGCGGTTCTGGATGCGTTGGAACCGTGGCGCGATGTGGAGATTCAAGGCGCGGAAGGCGCCCGTTCAGATAATCTGTTCTATCAGCTGCGGCAAGACGAGGGCTTTGATTGGTTATTCCTATGTCATGTATATCCACGGCCGGATGCGGCGGATCAGGAAGAGCAGTATCGGATCCGGCTATATGGAGAATATCATCCGGTTATTTACGATGCGATGACTGGGAGATGCATCGCTCTGGCACAGGATTCTGTGAAAGTTCGTAAGGATAGGAACAATGTGTTTACGGAGATTTTCTGGACTTGTTATGCGCATGACAGTCTGCTTTTGCGTCTGGATCCGGCAGACAGTGAGAGTCTGATTCCTGCAAACGATGAAAGCTGCAGCACGGGAAAAAGCGAAAGCCTCATCCCGGCGGCATGTGATATCAGCCGGCAGCCGGACTATGAAACTGTGTTATCCCTCCGCCAACCGGCTGCTTGTGTGCGATTGGAACCCAATATGCTGCTTCTGGACTATGCCAGATATCAGTTAGACGGCGGCCCTATTTCCGAAAAAATGGAGATTCTCCGCCTGGATAATCAGGTCCGCGGTCAGCTGGGATTGGCTCCGCGAGGAGAGGATATGGAGCAGCCCTGGTTTCTGAAGGAAACAGAATTCCATACGGTAACGCTGTACTATGATTTTCAATCCGAAACAGACACTCCGGCAGCCCTCGGCATTGAACGCGCGGAAAACTGTCGGATCTGGCTGAATGGAGAAGAAGTGACGGCTGCAGATTCCGTAAAGGGATACAGCAGTCTGTGTGGAAAGCAGGTGCTTCGTGGCTTTACGGAGAATATGGACTTGCTGAACCGGAACGGCTTGGATATCGGGCAAAAGCAGGCATGTCACGGCCTTGCCGGGGATACGGAGGAACGAAAATCCGCGGACTGGTACGTGGACCAGAGTATCCGCGTTATCCCTCTGCCTGACATCCGCCCCGGAGAGAATATGCTGAAGCTGGAGGTGCGCTTCAACCAGAAATCGAATCTGGAGAACCTTTATCTTCTGGGTGATTTCGACGTGAATCTGCGTGGCAGTCAGGCGATCGTATGTCCGAGAAAGAGAGAGCAGACGCTCGGCGATATCACCGGACAGGGAATGCCGTTTTATACTGGAAATTTGGACTATCGGTTCCATTTCCGGCTGGAAGAAGCGGGCGAGTATGCGATACAGATCCGCCGTTTTGCGGCCCCGCTTCTGGGCATACAGATCGACGGCAGGGACGCCGGACGGATCGCCTTTGCCCCGCATTGGCTGGAAATAGGATATCTGGATGCCGGGGAGCATGAACTGACGGTACGGCTTTACGGGAATCGGTTCAATGGCTTCGGGCATCTTCACAACTCCAACAGGAATTTCGAATGGGTCGGTCCTGCCGCCTACCGCACGGAAGGTGCTCAGTGGACGGACAGCTATCAGCTGCGTGCGGCGGGAATATTCTCAGAGGTGGAGATCCGGCGAGGTAAACGGAGATAGACAGCGGCATAAAGGCGCATGGTACAGTCAGTTGTAATCGTGCGCTTTTTATATACAGACTTTGCTTGAGACTTTTCTTGAAATACCTCCGTTTTCGTGTATAATTGAGATAAAAGAAGGAGGTTGCGTATGAAAAAGCTGATCGTATTTTCCGCGGACGCGATGGTGTGGGAAGATGTGGCGTACCTGAGGACGCTTCCCAATTATCAGAAGTACCTGGCCGGCGGCTGCGCGGCGGAGCGGATCAGGTCGGTCTATCCGACCAACACCTATCCCTGCCACGCGACGATGATGAGCGGCGTGTATCCGGACAAGCACCGGGTGGTGGGTAATTTCCACCTGACGCCGGGACAGCGCCCCAGTCTCTGGCTTTGGGAGCATGATAATGTGAAATGGAAGGAAGACATTTTCCGCGCCGCGAAGCAGGCCGGATATCGGACTGCCGCGGTGTTTTGGCCGGTGACCGGGGCCCATCCGTATATCGACGACCTGATCAGCGAGTACTGGCCCCAGACGCCAGAGGAGGACGCATGCTATCAGGAGAGCTGGCGGAAGCTGGGCGCCAGCGACGAGATGATCCGGATCATCGAGAAGAATATGGATCTGAAGGCGATCAAGAGCCATCCGTTCCGGGATCATTTCGCGGTGCTCTGCGCCGCGGATGTGATCCGCCGTACCAGACCGGACGTGCTGTTCGTCCATCCGGCCAATATCGACGGCGCCCGCCACGCGACCGGCGTGTTCAGCGATCAGGTGCGGGCGGCCGTGGAGGAGACGGACCGGTGGCTCGGCGAGCTGATGCAGGCGGTCGAGGAGACCGGCGAACTTGCGAATACGAATCTGGTCATGGTCAGCGACCATGGGCAGATGGAGAGCAAGCGGGTCTTAAATCCCAATGTGCTGCTGGCGGACCACGGACTGATCCGGGCGGCGGAGGACGGCTCCCTGGAAAGCTGGGACGCCTGGTGCCAGGCTGGGGGGATGTCCGGGCTTATTTATCTGCGGGATCCGAAGGATAAGGCGCTTTACGACCGGGTCTACGGGCTTCTCAAGGATCTGACGGCGGAGGGGATCTACGGCTTCACGCAGGTGTTTACCGTGGAGGAGACGGCGCGTGAGTACCATCTTGACGGCGATTTCTCCTTCGTGATCGAATCGGACGGATACACTGGTTTCTGGGAGAATTATACGCGGCCGCTGGTGACGAATTTCGACGTGTCGGATTACCGCATGGGCCGCGCGACCCATGGATATCTTCCAACGAAGGGACCGCAGCCGACATTTCTGGCGAAGGGGCCGGATTTTAAGGAGAATGCAGTGATCGAGAAGGCGAGGCTTGTGGACGAGGCGCCGACGTACGCGAAGCTCCTTGGCGTGGAGCTGCCCAACGCGGACGGACGGGCGCTTAAGGAACTGCTGCGGTGAGAACCAAAATTGACAAGCTTTTCAATCTGGGCAGACAGATACAGAGCGGCTGCCGAGGATATAGGCGGCAGCCGAAGATACAGAGCGGCAGCCGAAGATATACAGAGCGGCTGCCAAAGATACAGATCGACTGCCGAAGATACAGAGCAGCTGCTGATATATGATACGCTTTTTCATAACTGATGTGCGGGAATAATTACAAATATGTGTATATTCGGCACATATTGAATGATAAGCAAACAAGGGGAGCATATGAAGATTGTGACATTCAATATTCGTGTGGACTGCGGAAACGATGGGATTTATAATTTCTGCTACCGCAGGGATCTGGTTCTGGAGAAAATCTTAAAGGAGCAGCCGGACATCCTCTGCTTCCAGGAGGTCATGCCCAATGTGGCGGTTTGGCTTCGCGAGAATCTGCGGGATTACTATGTGATCGGCTGCGGCCGCGACCGGCAGCTGCGGGACGAGCAGACGACGATCGCCTACCGTTGGGATCGGCTGAATCTGATGCGGATGGAGACCTACTGGCTGTCGGAGACGCCGATGGTACCGGCATCCCGCTACCCGGATCAGAGCATCTGCCCGAGGGTCTGCACGGAAGCGGTATTTGAAGAAATGGAAACCGGGCTGGTGTTCCGCGTGGCCAACACGCATCTGGATCATGAGGGCCCGGGAGCGCGGATACAGGGACTTCGGCAGATCATGACGCATCTGGCGGAGGCGGAATTCTTCCCGCAGGCGCCGGTAATCCTGACCGGCGATATGAATGCGGAGCCGGACAGCAGGGAGATGGCGGTCATGAAGGATTATCCGGCGTTTACCAACGCGGCGGAGGGGATCGGCGTCACCTATCACGGCTTTCACAGGGACGATGCGGCCTGCAGCATCGACTACATTTTCATAAGCGGCGGCCTGCGGTGCGAATCCGTGGAGAAATGGACGGACGAGCGGGACGGGATCCCGCTGTCGGATCACTATCCGGTGTGCGCGGAGGTATATAGATGAAGTTATTGTTTATGATCGGCAACGCGGCCGTCGGCAAGATGACGGTCGGGCAGGAGCTGGCGAAGATCACGGGCCTGCGCCTGTTCCACAATCATGTGGCGATCGAGCCGGTGATCGAGGTTTTCGGCCGGTTCGACCGAACCGTGATCAACAGGCTCCGCCAGGTCATTTTCGAGGAGTTCGCGAAATCGGACAATTACGGCATGATCTTCACGTTCATGTGGGCGTTTGACATGCAGGAAGACTGGGACTACGTCGAGTGGGTGAAGAGCATTTTCAGGCCGTACGGCACGGAGTTCTACTATGTGGAGCTGGTCGCCTCCCGCGAGGTCCGCATGCAGAGGAATGTAACGGAAAACCGGCTGAAGAACAAGGCGTCCAAGCGGGAGATCGAGGAATCCAACGCGCGGCTTGTGCGGGACGATGAGAAGTACAGGCTGGAGAGTTACGAGGGCGAGATTCCGTTCGAGAATTACATGAAGATCGACAACTCGGAACTGGCGCCGGAAGTGGTCGCGCGGATGATCAAGGAGCGGTTTTCTTTGTAGGAGAAAAATGCTGCGGGACAAGAAATATATTGCATACGCTTTTCGTTTTGGATATACTTGATTGTAGAAAAACAGTTGGGGCAGGGAAGGATTTTGTAATTTTTGAGGCCGCTTGAAGAAAGGGTGGAAAATAATGCAGATGGAACAGCTCTATATTACAAATGTGGAAATTCAAAAAGTCAGGCATTTGATGGATATTTCCATTCCTTTGGCAGAAAATCAGATGAAGCATTTGATTTTCACAGGAAAAAACGGAAGCGGAAAAACAAGCGTAATAGAGGCAATGGCGGGTTATCTGGATCATGCTTTTCAGAATCCTTATTTTACAGAGCAGGAATCTTGGGTGGAAGGAAAAAAGAGACAATTAGATCGGGCAACCCAAGAAAATAAAAACGAAGAAGAGATCCTAAAATTTCAGAAGGAGTTTGATGATTTAAAAAGAGATTTCGAAGAGAGCAGAAAAGGTTTAAAAATCAGCTTTAATGGGAATCGGGGAAGGCTCTTTGAGATAAAAGAGAAGTATCATTATATTCTGGCATATTATGGGGCAAATAGAATCTTTGAGGCAATACAGCCCCGGCATGTTGAGAAAGTCCAGTTAATGGATTTCTATGGAATTAATGAATCTCCAAGGAATGATTTTGTAAAATACCTGCTGGACTTGAAAATGACGGAAGCGCTGGCGCGCAGCAACGGAAAGACCGAGAAAGCAGATGAGATAGCCTTATGGTTCCAGAAACTGGAGAAGCTGCTTAAAAAAGTTTTTGACGACGATTCTATTAGACTGGCGTTTGATGAGGAGACATTCCAATTCAGCATCCTGGAGCAGGGCAGGGAATCCTTCGATTTCAATACGTTGTCCAGCGGCTATCAGGCGGTTCTTGATATTGTACTTGATATCATCATGCGAATGGAAAGTCAGCTGAACCGTTCGTTTGATTTTAATCTGTCCGGGATCGTATTAATTGATGAAATCGAGACCCATCTGCATCTGGAACTGCAGAGAAATATCATGCCGCTTTTGACGACGGTATTTCCAAATATACAGTTTATTGTAACGACGCATTCTCCTTTTATTTTGAACAGCATAGATAATGCTGTGATTTACGATCTGGAGAAGCATTTGCTGGTGCAGAACGGGCTGGACAATGTTCCGTATGATGGAATTGTAGAAGGCTATTTTGGGGCAGATAAACTTTCAAATACATTAAAAGAAAAGTTTGAACGGTATAAGAAGCTTGTTGCGAAAACCACCCTGACGGATGATGAACTCAGAGAGATTGCAGAGTTAGGGTTGTATTTGGACGAGATTCCCGATTATCTGGCGATTGGAATCTCAACAGAGTACCGAAGATTAAAACTTGAATTTACGGAAAGGACGGATTTGAATGGTTAAAATCGAGCGTTCCTTTCCGGCGCCGGAATCTTTGGCGGTGGAAGCTCAAAAGTCGAATGGGCGTTATGACTGTCAGGATGTAATAGAGAGATTACGGTCGGATTTTCATAATAAATGCTATATTTGTGAGATGAAAGATTTGCAGGATCCCAACGTAGAGCATTTACTTCCGCATAAGAACGGAAAATTTCCGGAAAGGAAATTTGATTGGGGAAATTTATTTTGGTCTTGCGGTCATTGCAATGGGATTAAGAATAACAGCAAGTATGATGAGGGAATCCTGGATTGCTGTAAAGAGGATCCTGAGAAATACATGTATTTTGGTCTGGAAGGCAATGAGGTTATAGTTAACAGCTTTGACTCAGAGAATGAGATTCTTAAGAGAACATGTATGCTTATAATGGAAACATTTTCGTTGAAGAACACGGGAATGAGAACCTATACCAGTTCGGAAAGATATAAGCAGCTTCAAAAGGAAATGAATTTACTATATAAACAATTGGAAGAATTACATAGAAGTCCGGAATCACAGATTGTAATAAGAATCATTCGAAGCCTGCTGCGAAGAGAGTCTGCTTTTGCAGCGTTTAAACGGTGCTATGTTCGCAGACATGCAGCGGAATATCCACAGTTGCAGCAATATGTGGAATTGGAAGAAACAAGCAGTCATTTGGGTACCGAACAGGGGAATATACAATGAATATTGAGAAAATAGACCGGAATTTCGCTTCCAACAGCTATCTTCCGTCAGATATAACCTTCCATGACTGCCGCGAAGAACCATTCCAGGGTTACGGGTTATATTGCTTCCGCGACTCGGATGTATTTCGCCGCATGCCCCAGAATACGGCGGATCTGGTCAGCCCAGGAGTGTCGATGCTCTGCCGTCATACGGCCGGAGGCCGCATCCGGTTTCGGACGAACTCCCGGTATCTGGTGATCCGGGCGCTTTTAGCCGACTGCTCGTGGATGGGGCATATGCCGTTTGCGGGCTCCTGTGGATTTGCCGTTTATCTGGTGAGGAACGGGCGGCAGGAATACTATAAGAGCGTGATCCCCGCAGCAGCCGCGGAAGCCGGAGAGCGGAACCGGCTGGAGGGTGTGATCGACTTCTGGGGTACCGAGATGAAAGAGGTGCTGATCTATCTCCCACTGTACAGCGGCGTCACGGATCTGTGG
>CANQME010000118.1 GCA_947624815.1 uncultured Lachnospiraceae bacterium
AAGAAGCAGGACGTATTGAACGTGTCGGCGGCAAGCGTTATGGTCACTGGATAATCCATGAATAAAATCCATTAAACGGGCTTAGTAAAGTTGAGACGATGGGATTTTGGAACTATTCCCACAGAGGGAAGTCTTGAGGCGGCCGGCAAACTTGTGCGACTCCATATAATAAGTAGGATCAGGGGCATTGACATGTTTCCGCATACGAGCGCGGCTGTTAAAATGGCATTTTTGAGGGTAAAAAGGCCGTTGATAAATTTCCGAGAACGAACAAGCCGATTTGCGGTAATTCTGACATCAATCTGGGGCAATCGAGCCAATTTGCCGCAATCCTGACATCAATATGGACTTGTCGAGCCATACCGAGGTGGTATGTTCATTGTCCAGGCTCAATGTCAAATGCCATGTTTGATATACCAGGCTTGTAAGGGCCTTGCGCAAATGAACCGGAAGATATGCCGTATAACCATGCATGGGGAGGGATGCTTGTGCGGGAATCAGTTTATCCTGTAATAGCAGGTGTTCTTCCCGGAACCCTCACGTTTCAGTTCGCCGGAGGCGACAAGCTTTCGCAGCGCGCCTTCGATGGAGCTGACGCTGAGGGCGGGGCATAGCTCTCGAATATCCCGTTTGGTGAAGCGGCCGATCTTGTTCATGGAAGCGCGTCTTACCGTTTCAATCGCAGGAAGCTTTGTTTCTACCAGGGCGAATCGATCCTCAAAATCCTTATAGGCGGCAAGGATCGTTCCAAGCAGATACTTGATGAATGGAACCGCATCCTCATTGCCCTCATGCCAGCCAATTTGCGCCTGACCGAGCGCGTCATAATATAGATCTTTATTCTTCACGATCTTTGCTTCCAGCGAAATATATTTTCCGACATAGAAACCGCTTCTGTATAAAAGCAGGGTGGTCAGCAGCCGGCTCATTCTGCCGTTTCCATCGTTGAAGGGGTGAATGCAAAGAAAGTCGTGAATGAAAACAGGAATCGCGATAAGCGGTTCAACCTCCATATTACCAATCACACGGTTGTATTCTGCGCAGATTCTGTCAAGAGCCTCCGGTGTCTCGAAGGGTGGAAGTGGCGTAAACAGAATTTTCACATGACCATCCGGATAGGTTGCGCTGATATAATTTTGCACGTTTTTCGTTCTGCCCGCCATCGGGTTGTTCATGTGGCTGTACAGAATTTTATGAAGCTGAAGAATGTAATTCTGCGTGATCGGAATGACGTCAAAGCTCTCATGGATCAGATTCAGGACATCGCGGTATCCGGCGATTTCCTGTTCGTCACGATTCCTTGGCGTCGTTTTTTCCTCGACCAACTGTCGGATGCGCGTATTGGTTGTCACGATTCCTTCGATGGCGTTAGAGGCTTTTGTACTTTGAACCTTTGCAATCTCAACCAGCTTTTCCAGTTCTTCCGGGCGCTGCTTCAGATACAGCTCCTGCTTTCCGGCTTCTTTATAAATCGCGGCAATCAGGCCGAGAATTTCCGAGTCCCACTTCTGGTCTTTGATTGTCGAGTAGTTAAAAACCCGCATTCGTTTCACCTCCATATATTCCCTTAAATTATATCGCATATTAAGGGTAAAGTCAATCCATACAGAAAAATACCCTTAATATTATTCAATTTTTAAGGGGAAATATTCTCTCAATATACTTTTATTGAGAAACAGGTATCGTTTCTAAAAAATATCTTTTACGGATTTCTGGGTGATGCACACTTTTTTCTTTACTTTTTTGCACTTTGTGGTACAATAAGTAAAGATATGGGGGTTGCCAAAATGATTTCTTACTCAGGGTTAATACAAAGGCTAAACGAGAAGGGTCTGACGAAAAGTGCGCTTACGACACAGGCCGGCATCTCTTCCAGGACTGTCGCCAAGATCGGACGTGGAGAAAAGATTGCTGACCATGTACTGAAAAAGATTTCTGAATTTCTCGGTTGTTCGGTTACGGATCTGTACCGTACGATTTCTGACAACGCTTTATTACAGACGCTTCGGGACGAAAAAAGTATTCGGATGCCGGGAGGTTTATATCATGAGCTCCAGGTACGTATGACTTACAATTCCAACCACATGGAGGGCAGTAAGCTCAGTGAGGATCAGACAAGACTCATCTTTGAAACGAACACGATCGATGCAAGAGAAGGAATTCCGGTCGATGACATCATCGAAACGGTCAACCATTTCCGCGCAATTGACTATGTAATCGATAAGGCAGAGGAACCGCTCACTGAGGCCATCATCAAAGATCTGCACCGTATTTTGAAGCAAAGCACAAAGGATGCCACGCTCTCCTGGTTTGCCGTTGGAGATTACAAGACAAGAGCAAACGTCGTTGGCGGCAGGGAAACGGCAAAGCCGAAAGAGGTGCCGGTCCGCATGAAAAAATTGCTTTCCGAATACGAAGCCATTGACACGGTTACGATCAACGATATCATCCGATTTCATTATAAATTTGAACGTATTCACCCATTTCAGGATGGGAATGGCCGAGTCGGCAGGCTAATTTCGCTAAAGGAATGCTTGCGATACGGCATTGTCCCCTTTCTCATCGAGGATTCCAAGAAAGCGTTCTATTATCGCGGATTGGCTGAATGGGAACAAGAGCCAGATTATCTGACGGATACCTGCCTTGATGGTCAGGATACATTTAAAAAGCTGACGGCCATGTTTGATATTCCGGGCTTGTAAGAGCCTTATGCAGATGAACCGGAAGCTATGTCGCGCAACTATGTATGGGGTGGGACGATTGCAAGGGGATCCGTTTATGCTGCAATAAGCCTGCTTATTTGAGGCATCTGAAAAGTTGAGGGAAAGATTGATTTTGGAATTTAATCATGTTATCATTAGCGTGTCGTCATTACTCAGATGGGACCGGTCGGAAATGGAGTTTATTGTCCGGTCAGATACGGGGTGAATAGAATGGAACGAATCAGCAGGCTTGAAATCGATGATGTCATGAGAGGGATTCCCGGCGGCTTTTTCATCTATCATGCGGATGGGGATGAAGAGCTGATCTACGCCAACAACGAGGTCCTCTATCTGTATAAGTGCGAGACGATGGAGCAGTTCCGCAGTCTGACGGGCAATTCCTTCCGCGGCATGGTGCATCCGGACGACCTCGACGAGGTGGAGCAGAGCATCGAGAAGCAGATCATGAAGAGCAAAAGGAATCTGGATTATGTGGAATACCGGATCATCTGCAGCGACGGCGAGGTGCGCTGGGTGGAGGATTTCGGCCATTATGTCCGGAGCGATGAGTACGGCGGCGTGTTCTATGTGTTTATCAGCGACGTGACGGATAAGATGAACACCCATGCGAAGCGTGAAAATGAGCTGATCAGCGAGCTGCGCGATCAGGAGCTTCTGCGGACGGCGCTTCAGAGTACCGCATTTTCCTACCGGGAGGTATATATCCTTGATCTGGTGAACAGCTATTACCGCATGATCTATCCGGATAACCACAATGTCACGGCCCGCGGGGATTACAGGGAGCTTCTGAAGCAGCGGGTCGCCTATACGAAGACGGACAGCCGGATGCAGGAAGATATCATGGAGCGGCTTCAGCCGGAGCAGATCCAGAAGGCGCTGACGGATGAGAACGTGGTGGAGTACCGTTATATCAGGAATATGCCGGAGGGCGGAGAGGAATGGTGCGTCGTTACGTTCACCGTCAATGAACGCCTGGACGGAACGCCGGTCTCGGCGGTCATGGGGGTCCGCAGCATCGAGCGCATCATCCGCAGCGAGGAGAAGCAGAACGCCATCTTAAAGGACGCGCTGATGCAGGCGAGACAGGCCAACGAGGCAAAGAACATGTTCCTTGCCAATATGTCCCACGACATCCGCACCCCGATGAACGCGATCGTCGGCTTTTCCACGCTGCTCGAGAAGGAAGCGGAGCATCCGGATAAGGTGCGCCAGTACGCCAGCCGGATCACGTCGTCGAGCCGCCATCTGCTGGGACTGATCAACGACGTCCTGGATATGAGCCGGATCGAGAGCGGGAAAATGGCGCTGAATGTGGCGCGGCTTCAGCTGCATGAATTTCTGGAGGAGATCAGGACGATCATTGCGCCGCAGGCGCAGGAGAAGAAGCAGAAGTTTAACGTGCGTATGCGGGGTGATGCGCCGGAGCAGATCCTGGCCGACCGGCTGCGGCTGTCGCAGGTGCTGATCAACCTTCTGACCAACGCGGTGAAATATACACCGGAGAACGGCACGATCACGCTGGAGGTCCAGAACTGCCGGCAGCGGTCGGCGGGCTACGCCCATCTGCGGTTCATAGTCGCAGACAATGGGATCGGGATGAGCGAGGAGTTTCAGAAGACGATCTTTGAGCCGTTTACCCGGGAGATCAATTCTCTGACCAATAAAGTGCAGGGAACCGGGCTTGGAATGGCGATCACCGGGAATCTGGTGGGACTGATGGGCGGTACGATCTCCGTCAGGAGCAGGAAAGGCGAGGGCAGCGTGTTTAAGGTAGATATGGAGTTCGCTCTGCCGGAGCAGACGGAGGAACCGGAGCCTGAGGTCGTTGTGCAGGCGGCCGAAAGACTTCTGCCGGGGAAGCGGATCCTGGCGGCGGAGGATAACGAGATCAATGCGGAGATCCTGGGGGAGGTTCTGAAGCTGGAGGGCGTCGAGTACGACCTGGCGAAGGACGGACGCGAGGCTGTGGAGCTGTTCGCGCACTCTGCGCCGGGATACTATGATATGATCCTGATGGATATCCAGATGCCGCGTATGAACGGCTATGAGGCGACGAAAGCCATCCGCGCCAGCGGACGCCCGGACGCGCTGACGGTTCCGATCGCGGCGATGACGGCGAATGCATTTTCGGAAGATGTGCAGAGGGCTCTCGACAGCGGGATGAACGTGCATATTCCGAAGCCGATCGATATCGCGGCGCTTCATGAGACATTCAGCCGCCTGATGGGGACGCCGGCGGAAGGACGCGGGAATCAGGGAGAAGAGAAGGAGTGACCGGCGCCAGTGATACCTGAAATCCGGGGCAGAATTGTATGCGGACGATTTTGCTTGCGTAACCGGTTCTATTTGTAGTATAATGAAAAAGTAATTGTAATATTATTTGATTTCAGCCGGAACAGGCACGGATTGACAGTCATTTCTGGGGGATCGACCATCCGGAACCGTTCGGTTCGGCTGAGGAAACCGTTAACCTCCTGCGGAGAAGAACGGCCGGAGGGGACAAGGGATTGCGCCGCCCGGAGAAGGTGCGTGCGCGGGAAGGAGGTCTTATGGAGAGCAGGATCATGAAACTGGAGTCAGCGACGGGGGTACCGATCCGGATCATGCCGGGGCATTATTCTACGAATCATTCCCACATTAATTTTTATGTGGATACGACGGCCTTAAAGGCGCGTCAGAGCGAGGCGGAGCAGGCGGCGAAGGCGCTGGCTGCCCGGTATGTTTACGACACGGTAGTGGATACGATCGTGTGTATCGAGGGAACGAATGTGATCGGAGCGTTCCTGGCCCAGCAGCTGTCGGAAGCGGGCGTCATGTCCATGAACGCGCATAAGACCATCTATGTGACGGAGCCGGAGTATGACAACAACGGCCAGCTGATCTTCCGCGACAACATTCGTCCGATGATCGCCGGCAAGAACATCATCGTTCTTCTGGCGGACGTGACCACCGGCCGTACCACGGCCCGCTGCGTGGAAGCCATTCAGTATTACGGCGGCATCGTCCGCGGCGTCTGCGCTCTGTTCAGCGTCGTACCTCAGATCAAGGAGTTCCCGGTGAACGCCGTGTTCACGGAGAAGGATATC
Source organism: uncultured Lachnospiraceae bacterium (assembly GCA_947624815.1). GTDB lineage: Bacteria > Bacillota > Clostridia > Lachnospirales > Lachnospiraceae > UBA3402. The sequence goes on from CANQME010000118.1 coordinate 5,810, forward strand.
CCGGATTACAAGGCGTATCCGGCGATGGAGTGTCCCTACTGCAAAAACGGGATTCCGTTGGACGCGCTGGTGAACAGCTACGGGTATTCGAAGCTGAGGTAGCGGCAGAGGCTGTTGTCTTGTATAAAATTCGAAAAATTAATAGAGACAGTGAAGCGGGTGATGGCCTATAGATGTTTTGAAATTTGAGTGGGATGAAGAAAAGAATCGTGCCAATATGGCGAAACATGGAATAGATTTCAACATAGCTATGCATGTGTTTGACGATGAAAATCGAATTGAGATTTATGATTTTGAGCATAGTATTGTTGAAGACAGGTATAATACAATTGGCCTTGTTCATGATATCTTGTTTGTAGTATACACAGAACGGAAAGATTCCTTGAGAATCATCTCTGCGCGACTGGCGACAGTGGCAGAAAGGAGGCTTTATTATGACTGTTACAGTAGCATATAAAAAAGGAATGAAGCTTTCGGAAGAGCAGATAGCTGAAATTGAAGCGGCAAAAAAGAAGCCAATAGTTTATGATGAGGATTCGCCGGAGCTGACTCCGGCGATGGAAAAAGCTTTTCTGTTGGCAGCAAGAAGTCGAAACAGGTATAAGAGAGAAATTTCATAAAAACGGCCTCCGGTGCGGCTGATAGAAGTCAGTGGCTTCCGGGGGCTTTTATCTTGTAAATTTCTTTTCGCTGTGATATAGTGAATGAAAATGTGACAGCAGGAGGCAACAAAATGGATTATAACGCGCTCAGTGAACTGCTTTTTCCGGATGTGACCGACACGCCGGAGGCGCTTGAAGAAAAATATCCGCCGCGAAATCTTCCTGAGGGTGCGGTCGTCAGCCGTATGGGACCGAGTCCCACCGGCTTTGTCCATCTCGGCAATCTGGTACAGGGGATGACGTCGGAACGGATGTGCCATCAGTCCGGCGGCGTTCTGTTCCTGCGGGTGGAGGACACGGACAGCAAGCGCGAAGTGCCCGGCGCCATCGAGATGCTGATCGAGGGGCTTTCCCACTATGGGATCAACTTCGACGAAGGAGCGGTTCTAGGCGGCGAGAAGGGAAGCTACGGCCCCTATAAGCAGTCGCTGCGGGGGCCCATTTACCATATCTACGCGAAGAAGCTGGTTCAGGAGGGCAAGGCTTATCCCTGCTTCTGCACGGAGGAGGAGCTGGCCGCCATGCATTCCGCGCAGGAGGCCGCGAAGGAGAACTTCGGATACTATGGGAAATACGCCGTCTGGCGCGACCGGTCCATGGAGGATATTAAGGCTGCGCTTGAGGAAGGGAAGCCCTGGGTGCTCCGTTTCCGTTCGGAGGGCTCGATCGAGCATAAGATTAAGTTTACGGACGGCATCAAGGGAGCGCTGGAGCTTACCGAGAACGATATCGATCATGTGCTTCTGAAATCGGACGGGATACCGACCTATCATTTCGCCCATGTGGTAGACGACCATCTGATGCGGACGACCCATGTGGTGCGCGGCGACGAATGGCTTTCCAGCCTGCCGCTGCATATCCAGCTTACGGCCGCACTGGGCTTTAAGCTGCCCAAATACCTGCATGTGGGAACGCTTCAGAAAATGGACGGTACTTCCAAGCGGAAGCTGTCCAAGCGCAAGGATCCGGAGCTGGCGCTTTCCTTCTATCGGGAGCAGGGTTATCCGACGCAGTCGGTCTATGAATATATCATGACGATCCTGAATTCCAACTTTGAGGACTGGCGCAGGGCGAATCCCATGGCTCCGGTTGGGGATTTTAAGTTCTCTCCGAAGAAGATGAATCCGGCCGGTGCGCTGTTTGACGAGAATAAGCTGCGCGACGTCTCCAAGGACGTGATCAGCCGCATGACGGCCGCGCAGGTGTATGACGGGGTTCTTGACTGGGCGCAGGAGTATGATCCCGGATTTGTGGAGCTTCTTGAGAGGGATCCGGATTATGCCCGTGCGATCCTGGCGATCGGCCGCGGCGGGAAGAAGCCGCGCAAGGATTTCGCCGTCTGGAGTGAGGTGAAGCCGTATATGAGCTTCTTCTATCCGGAGATCTTCGAGCCTGATTATACCGCCCCGGAAGGAATGTCAGCGGACGATATGGCGGAGATCCTCAGGGCCTATTACCGGCAGCGTGTGCGTTTCGGAAATGAATCCCATACCTCGCTGGAAGCGGACAGCGCCGCATGGTTCGAGGGCGTCAAAGAACTGGCCGGGGAACTCGGCTACTGCCCGGATACGAAGCTTTACCGCTCCGAACCGGAGAAGTGGAAGGGAAGCGTCGGCGACGTCTCGATGGCGATCCGGATCGCAGTCTGCGGCAGGCAGCAGTCGCCGGATCTCTACGAAGTCATGCGCGTGATGTGCAGTGTGGACGGAGGTCTCTTTATCGGAAGACTGAAATGTGCTGCAGAGGCGCTGGGCGCGGATACGGCGGGGTGGGATGAGTGAGATTGCGAAGGGGACGCGAGACAGGCAGGAAACGGGACGCATCCTGGACGCTCATGACTCCGAAGGGAAGTCTTTCTAAATTCAAAAACGTCAGTTTGAGGGCAGCGGCAAATTCGCGTGAACTCCTGATGAGTTCACGCTCAGGTTGCCGCTCCGCCCATGACTTGTGGTCATGGGCGTCGACCCTCAAACTGTCGTTTTTTCATTAAGAAAGACTAACCCTTCTCCGTGAAATCGCGTCCAGGTTGTGTCCCGTTTCCTGCCTGTCTCGCTGGTTTTCGCGGGAGTACGGCATCCACTTTTGTTTCTTACGTATACGAACGCACAGCGAGCGGAAGTGCCAACGTATGCGCGATTTCGTGGAGGAGGGTTAGAGTATCTTAGGCAAAAAAGGGCCGTTTTGTCTTAGAGACTCTTCCCTCCGGAACCATGAGCGCATACGTTGGCACTTCCGCTCGCGTACCTTTCGCGAATATATTTGCAAATCATACAGTATTCAGAACAATCAAAATCCCCACGAAAACGGTTGACTTATGTCCTTAAATTACGTATAGTAAGTGTGACACAAAACCCCCGGAATTCTGCGCCCTGGGCGGGTGCAGAGACAGAAGAGAGCAGGAGGAACGACATGAGCGTAAGACGGATCTATGTGGAGAAGAAGCCCGCGTACGCGGTGAAGGCGAAGGAGCTTCTGACTGAGATCGGGAATTATCTTGGCATCGGCACGGTAGAGAATGTACGGGTGCTGATCCGTTATGATATTGAGAATCTGTCCGAGAGCGCGTATCAGGCAGCTCTGACGACGATTTTCTCGGAGCCGCCGGTGGACGAGGTCTACGAGGAGACCTTCCCAAGAGGAGAGAAGGATACCGTATTCTCTGTGGAATACCTGCCGGGACAGTTCGACCAGCGGGCGGATTCGGCGGAGCAGTGCGTAAAGCTTTTAAGCGAGGAAGAGGAGCCGGTGATCCGTTCGGCTACCACTTACGTGATCTCCGGGAAGCTGACGGCGGAGCAGGCGGCGGCCATCAAAGCTTTCTGCATCAATCCGGTGGACAGCCGGGAGACTGACGAGACGAAACCTGCGACGCTTCTGACCGTGTTCGATATGCCGGCGGACGTGGCCGAATTCACAGGATTCTGCGGGTTTGAGGAGCCGGAGCTGAAGGCGCTTTACGGTTCGCTGAATCTGGCGATGACGTTCAAGGATTTTCAGCATATTCAGAATTATTACCGGACGGAAGGGCACCGGGAACCGACTGTGACGGAGATCCGGGTGCTGGATACGTACTGGTCCGACCACTGCCGTCACACCACGTTCTCGACGGAGCTTAAGGACGTGACGATCACCGACGGCGCGTATAAGGCGCCGATCGAGGCGTCGTACGAGCAGTATCTGGCGGACCGGGAGATCCTGTATAAAGGACGGGACGACAAGTTCGTCTGTCTGATGGATCTGGCGCTTCTGGCGATGAAGAAGCTGCGTGCGGAGGGCAAGCTTGCCGACCTGGAGGAATCCGAGGAGATCAACGCCTGCAGCATCGTGGTGCCGGTGGAGATCGACGGCGTCACCGAGGAGTGGCTGGTGAATTTCAAAAATGAGACCCACAACCATCCGACGGAGATCGAGCCCTTCGGCGGCGCGGCCACCTGTCTGGGCGGCGCGATCCGCGACCCCTTGTCCGGGCGCACCTACGTCTATCAGGCCATGCGCGTGACCGGCGCGGCGGATCCGACGAAACCCATTTCCGAGACCCTGAAGGGCAAGCTCCCCCAGAGAAAGCTTGTCAATGGAGCCGCGGACGGCTACAGCTCCTACGGCAACCAGATCGGGCTGGCGACCGGTTATGTGAAGGAGATTTACCACCCGAACTATGCGGCGAAGCGCATGGAGATCGGCGCCGTCATGGGTGCAGCTCCGAGAAAATATGTGAAGCGCCTGACCTCTGATCCGGGAGACGTGATCGTGCTGCTGGGCGGCAGGACCGGGCGCGACGGCATCGGCGGGGCCACCGGTTCGTCCAAGGTCCATACGGAGGCGTCCATCGAGGTCTGCGGCGCGGAGGTGCAGAAGGGCAATCCGCCGACCGAGCGGAAGATCCAGAGGCTGTTCCGCCGTCCCGAGGTGTCTTCGATCATTAAGAAATGCAACGATTTCGGCGCAGGCGGCGTATCTGTGGCCATCGGCGAGCTGGCGGCCGGCCTGACCATCGATCTGGATAAGGTTCCGAAGAAGTACGCGGGCCTGGACGGCACGGAGATCGCGATCTCCGAGTCCCAGGAGCGGATGGCGGTGGTGCTTGCCCCGGAGGATGTGGACAGATTCCTGGCATTTTCGGCGGAGGAGAACCTGGAAGCGATCCCGGTGGCGGTGGTGACGGAAAAGCCGCGTCTGGTGATGAACTGGAGAGGGAAGACCATCGTCGATATCAGCAGGGCGTTTCTGGATACCAACGGCGCCCATCAGGAGGCGACGGTGGTGCTCGAGACGCCGGGATGCGAGGGGAACCCATTCGCGGCTGCCGGCGTGAGCGCGGGCGGCGAGACGGTGAACGCGGCGGCAGGGAACGTGCAGGCAGATGCAGCGCCCGGCTCGGCAATGACGGAAGGTTCCGGGAAAGCAGCAGCCGGCGTGATCACCGATATCAACGAGACGGACGCCATCCGCGAAAAGTGGCTCTCCGTCCTGTCCGATTTAAATGTCTGCTCGCAGAAGGGTCTGGTCGAGATGTTCGACGGCTCCATCGGCGCCGGCTCCGTCTTCATGCCTTATGGCGGGAAGTATCAGCTGACCGAGACGCAGGCCATGGTGGCCAAGCTGCCGGTCCTGCGTGGACGCACCGACACGGTGACGATGATGAGCTACGGCTACGATCCGTATCTGTCCAGCTGGAGCCCCTACCACGGCGCGGTCTACGCGGTGGTGTCCTCCGTGGCGAAGATCGTGGCGAACGGCGGCGAGATGGATAAGATCCGCTTCACGTTCCAGGAATATTTTAAGAGAATGAC
>CANQME010000119.1 GCA_947624815.1 uncultured Lachnospiraceae bacterium
ATATTGACAAAAAATTACCGCTAACCACAAGGGTTTGCGGGTGATTTCGTCTATATTAAACTTCGGAACTCAGGGGTTGATTCGTCTGTTCCCAAGTTTAACTGTATGCCATTGTATCATACCGAAGAATAAACTGCAATGCTGAATAGGCGGAGGCATATCTGGCATATCCGGATCAAAACATAAGAAAAAAGGATTGAGTGCCGCTGAAAAACGTGTATAATAAGTGTGGAGATCACATACACAAGGAGTGTCAGCCAATGCACATGATCAATCGCAACAGTCCCTGCTGGTGCGGCAGCGGACTCAAGTATAAGAAGTGCCACTATGATTTTGACCAGAAGATCGCGGCCATCCAGTATCAGGGACATATCGTCCCGGATCACAGCATGATCAAGACTCCGGCCCAGATCGCCGCGATCCGGGAGAGCGCGAAGGTGAACATCGCGGTGCTGGACTATGTGGCGGAATACATAAAGGCCGGCGTGACGACCGCGGAGATCGACGAATGGGTCGCCAGGGAGACTGCCCGGTACGGCGCTGTCCCCGCGCCGCTTGGCTATGAGGGCTTCCCCAGAAGCGTCTGCACCTCCATCAATGAGGTCGTCTGCCATGGGATCCCATCCCCGGACCGGGTGCTGAAGGACGGGGACATTATCAATGTGGACTGCTCTACGATCCTGAACGGATATTATTCCGACTCGTCGCGCATGTTTCTGATCGGGAATGTTTCCGATGAGAACCGGAAGCTGGTGGAGGTCACCAGAGAGTGCATGCATCTCGGACTTGAGCAGGTGAAGCCGTGGGGCTTTTTGGGCGATATGGCCCAGGCGGTCAACGACCACGCGAAAGCCAACGGCTATCAGGTGGTCCGCGACATCGGCGGCCACGGGGTGGGACTGGAATTCCACGAGGATCCCTGGGTCAGCTATGTTTCCTCCAGAGGCGAAGACATGCTGATGGTTCCGGGCATGATGTTTACCATCGAGCCGATGATCAATATGGGAACCTGGGAGGTCGTCATAGACGAGGAAGACGGCTGGACCGTCACCACCGCCGACGGCAGGCCCTCCGCCCAGTGGGAGATCCAGGTGCTCGTAACCGAGGACGGCCACGAAGTTATTTCCTATTAAATACATCTGTCCGGCACAGCGGAGTTCATAGCTCCGCCCGTGCCGGACAGTTTCAATCTCAGAAAAGTTTTCGTTTTCAGTGAAGCTTTCGTTCTCAGAAGAGCTTTCCTTCACAGTAAAGCTTTCGATCTCAGAAAAGCTTTCCTTCTCAGAAGAGCTTTCCTTCTCAGCAAAGCTTTCGCTTCTCAGTGCAGCGCTTTCTTCTTCCAGCTGCCTTTCGCATAGAAGAACGCCGTGATCACAGCGCCGAGCACCCAGGAGGCCAGAAGTGAGATCCACAGGCAGTGGTAATCGCCCTGCGGCATCTCCGGCGTCTTCGTCGCGAATGCGATCCCGTAAGCCAGCGGCACGCGGATGACGACCGTCGTCAGCATGGAGATCCACATGGGCGTTACCGTATCGCCGGCGCCTCTCATGACACCCGACAGGCTCTGGGTCACCGCCATCGCGATGTAGCCGACCGCCAGAATATTCATCATACGGGCGCTCAGATCAACCAGCGCCTCCGTCTCCGTGAAGATCGCCATCAGGTTATGGCCGAACAGCACGATCGCGCCGGTGACCACCGCCGAGGTGCAGGCCGCGATCAGCGTTCCCTGCCTGGCTCCCTTTTTGACGCGGTCGAAATCTCCTGCGCCCACGTTTTGACCGGAGTAGGTGGTCATCGCCGTACCGAAGGAGAAGTTGGGCATCATGGCGAAGCCGTCCACCCTCATGATGATCACGTTGGCCGCGATGACCATTTCCCCGAAGCTGTTGGTCAGGGACTGGACCACGACCATGGCCAGTGAGAAGATGGTCTGGGTCACGCCGGAGGGAAGTCCCAGTCTCAGAACCGTCACCATGCTGCGGCTGGGCATAAAGTATTTCAGCTTGAAGTCAAAATATTCGGTCATCCGTCTCAGCTTAAACACGCACAGGATCGCGGATACCATCTGGGCGATGACCGTCGCCAGGGCCACGCCCGAGACGCCCATCTTGAATCCGGCCACGAACCACACGTCCAGTACGATATTCAGAACCGTGGCGATCAGCAGATAGACCAGGGCGGACACGGAATCTCCCAGTCCGCGCAGGATACCGGTCAGGATGTTATAGTAGGCCAGTCCGGCGATGCCCCACAGAAGGATCAGAAGATACGACGTACACCAGTCGATAATACTGGCGGGCGTATCCAGAAGCTCCAGGATCGGCCGGATCGTCACGGACCCTGCGAGCATCAGGATGAGGCAGGCGGCGCCGGTCAGGACGAGGGAGCTGCCAATGGTACGGGACAGATTCTCCCGGTCCCTGGAACCGTAATACTGGGACACCATGATGCTGGCACCCATGGAAATACCCACGAACAGAACCAGCAGAAGATTGAAGATCGGACTGGCGCTGCCGACGGCTGCCAGGGCATTGTCCCCTACATAGCGTCCGACCACGATGCTGTCCACGGTATTGTATAGCTGCTGGGCGATGTTGCCGATCAGCATGGGGATCGTAAACAGCACGATCTTCTCCCAGGGACGTCCTTCCGTCATGTCTATCTGTCCGAATAGTTTCTTAACGCCTGCTAACATGAATCTTCCACCTTCTAAATTATAATGCGTAAATAATGCGTAAACTCCTGTCACAACAAAGGGGCTTTGCGCCCCTGTTCGCACAATCGGTTCCCATGGATATCCGCCGGTGCGAACCACTTTCTATCATATAGCTTTTATTCCGAATTGACAAGTAGAAAATGCGAATTTCTGCCGTTTCCCGCGTCCGCATATAGGAAAACTAATATAAAACCCATATTAATCTATATATTTTACATATGATACAAAATCGGTTATGATAGGATCAGGAAAAATAGAAACAGGAGGTCTGGTTATGAGCATTGAGAGGGAAAATGAGATCAGGGCTGCACAGGAGAAATTCGGGGAGCTGATCCGCTCCGAGTTCGAGAGGATCGACCGCATGAAGGCCGATCAGGAGATCACCGATTTCGGCAGCCTGGACAAGATCGTGGTTGGCGTGCTTCCGGGCGACGGCATCGGCCCGATCATCATGAAGCAGGCCCTGCGGGTCTTAAACAACCTGCTGGCGCCGGAGATCAAAAGCGGCAGGATCGAGCTGCGCACCATCGAAGGCATGACGATCGAGAACCGTGCTGCGAAGCTGCAGAGCCTGCCGGACGACGTGTTCGAGGAGATCAAAAAGTGCAACGTACTGATCAAGGGGCCGATGGTCACTCCGAGAGCCGGAGAGCCGTGGCCGAACCTGGTTTCCGCCAACAGTCTGCTGCGCCGGGGACTGGAGCTGTTCGCGGCAGTGCGCCCGATCCGCATCCCGGAGAAGGGGATCGACTGGACCTTCTTCCGTGAGAACATCGAGGGCGAGTACATCTGGGGCAACAAGGGGATCCAGGTAAATGAAGATCTGGCGGTCGATTTCAAGGTGCAGACCAGCCAGGGCAGCGAGCGGATCGCCAGGGCGGCGTTCGAGTTCGCGAGAAAGAACGGCAAGAAGAACGTGACGGTCGTCACCAAGGCCAACATCGTGAAGCTGGCAGACGGAAACTTCATCAAGGCGGTCCGCAGGGTGGGCGAGGAATACCCGGAGATCGAGATCCAGGAGCGTCTGGTGGACGCGATGGCGGCCAAGATGATGGATCCCGAATTCGGGAAGGGGATCGAGGTCATCGTTCTGCCGAACCTGTACGGCGATATCGTGACCGACGTCGCCGCCGAGCATCAGGGCGGACTGGGAACGGCTTCCTCCTCCAACATCGGCAATAAGTACGCCATGTTCGAGGCGATCCACGGAACGGCTCCGTTCTTAATGAGCCACGGCAGAGGCGAGTACGCGGATCCGTGTTCGCTGATCCGCGCGGCGGGAATGCTGATGGCCCACATCGGCTACGCGGACCGCAAGGAGATCCTGGATCAGGCGCTGGATATCTGCACGGTCACGGAGAGGAAGAAGATCGTCACCACGGATGTGGACGGAGCCAGTGCGGCGGAGTTCACGGATTATCTGCTTGAGACGATCGACCGGCTGAAAAAGTAACAGGGAGAAACGGATCATGAGAAAATTCAAAACGGTGTTTATGCGCGGCGGCACCAGCAAGGGATGCATGTTCCACAGGGAGGATCTTCCGGCCGACCGCGCGGAGTGGGACAGCATTTTCCTGCAGGCCATGGGCGACCCGGATCCCAAGCAGATCGACGGTCTGGGCGGAACGGTATCTTCCAATAACAAGATCGTGGTCGTCTGGAAAAGCGAGGAACCGGATGTGGACGTGGAGTATCTGGTGGGACAGGTCATCGTCGGCAAGAGTCAGGTCGATTATAAGTCCAACTGCGGCAACATGACCGCCGCGGTAGGCCCCTATGCGGTGGAAGAGGGGATGGTTGAGATCACGGAACCGGTCACCACGGTCCGGATGCTGAACCGTAACACGGATAAATACATCAATGTGACCGTCCCCATCGACCCGGAGACGAAGACCTTCGCCCAGGACGGCGACTGTGCCATCGCGGGCGTGGACGGGACCGCTGCGGAGCTGCAGGTGAATTTCCTGAATCCCGCCGGTGCAAAGACCGGAAAGCTTCTGCCTACCGGCAACGCGGCCGACGAGCTGGAGATACCGGGCTTCGGGACGATCCGGGCGACGATCCTGGACGTGTCCAATCCCATGGTTCTGGTGCGGGCGGAGGACATCGGCATGAAGGGCACCGAGCTCCCGGAGGAGATCAACGGCAATGCGCGTGTCTGCGGGCTTCTGGAGAAGATCCGCGGGACGGCGGCCTGCATGATGGGCTTCGCAAAGGATCTTGAGGACGCGACGGAAAACTCGCCCGCGGTACCGAAGGTGGGGTTCTTCACGAAACCGGTGACGTTCACCGACATTGCCGGCAAGACCGTACAGGCGTCGGAGATGGATCTCTGTGCGCGTGTCATTTCTGTATTCAAATGCCATAAGGCGTGTCCGCTCACGTCGGCCAGCTCCATTTCGGTGGCGGCGTTTCTGAAGGGATCCCTGCTCTATGATACGCTGGGAGCCCCTGAGGAGGGCAGAACGACCGTGCGGATCGGACATCCCAGCGGGGTCATGACGATGGTTCCCCACATGGAGACGGAGAACGGCGAGGTCCGGCTGCCGGCGGTGGCGGTCCAGAGAACGGCGCGCAGGATCATGGAAGGAACTCTGTATATCAGGAATTGAGAAGCAGGGATCGGAGACTGAAACCAGGGGGAATATCTTATGCTGAGACTGACCGGACACGGCGTATTTTTAGACAGCAGCGGGGAGATACTGGACGGCAATTTCTGCCCGGATGTACCGGAGGGACGCACCCGTACCATGACATACAGAATCCTAAAGGAGCACAACCAAAGCGGGGATATGGAGAGCCTGCGGCTGAAATTTGACGCGCTGGTGTCTCCGGACAACAACTATGTCAATATCCTGCAGACAGCCCGCGCGGGCGGACTCCGGAAGTTTCCAGTCCCCTATGTGCTTTCCAACTGCCACCACACGCTCTGCGCCGTGGGCGGCACCATCAACGAGGACGATCATGTCTTCGGACTTGGAAATGTGAAAAAGTACGGAGGGATCTTCGTTCCTCCGTACCGTGCGGTGCTGCACCAGTACATGCGCGAGATGATGGCGGGCGGCGGGAAGATGATCCTCGGCTCCGATTCCCACACGCGCTACGGGGCGCTGGGAACCATGGGGATCGGCGAGGGCGGCGGCGAGGTCGCAAAACAGCTGCTTGGACGCACCTACGATCTGAAATATCCGCCGGTCGTCGCCGTAAAGCTTACAGGCGCGCCCAGGCCGGGCGTAGGACCGCAGGATGTGGCCCTGGCGCTGGTCGCGGCCACATTTCAGAACGGGTTTAACAAGAATAAGGTTCTGGAGTTCGTCGGGAGCGGGATCGCGAACCTGTCCATGGAATACCGCATGGGGATCGACGTGATGACGACCGAGAGCGCGGCGCTCTCGAGCGTCTGGTGTACCGACGGGAAGACGGAAGCGTATCTGACGGAGCACGGGCGCGGCGGCGATTACCGGCGGATGTGCCCGGAAGACGGCGCGTATTACGACGCGATGATCGAGATCGACCTGTCGGAGGTGGAGTGTATGATCGCGCTGCCGTTCCATCCGGGCAACGCGATGCCGATCCGCGAATTGAAAGAAAACGCGGCGGACGTTCTCCGGGCGGTGGAGGCCGAAGGACAGAGGATCAAGGGAGACGCGGGCGAGCCGTTCTCGCTCATGTCCCACATCCGGGACGGGGAGTTCTACGCCGATCAGGCGCTCGTCAGCGGCTGCAGCGGCGGCATGTTCGAGAATATTGCGGCGATGGCGGATATCCTGAAGGGCTGCGCCATTCCCGGAAACGGCATTTCGCTGGGGGTCAACCCGGCCAGCCTGCCGGTCATGGAGGATCTGATGAACCAGGGCATTGCGTCAGAGCTGGCGGTCTGCGGCGTGACGATGCGTCCGGCCATATGCGGCCCCTGCTTCGGTGTTACCGACGTGCCGGCCGACAATCAGTTAAGCATCCGCCATGTGACCAGAAACTACCCGAACCGCGAGGGCTCGAAGCCCGGCCAGGGGCAGATGGCGGCGGCCTGCCTGATGGACGCCCGCTCGATCGCGGCGACGGTCCGCAACGGCGGCAGGCTCACGGCGGCGACCGAGCTTGACGTGTCTTACCGGGAGGCGAAACACCGCTTTAATCCGAAGATCTACGCGAATCAGGTATTCGACTGCTTCGGAAAGGGAGACGAGACGGAGAAGCTGACAATGGGTCCGAATATCGCCGACTGGCCCAAAATGGAAAGACTGGGAAAACACCTGCTCTTACGGGTAACCGGCTCCTACCGCGGCTCCGTCACGACGGATGAGCTGATACCCTCGGGCGAAGCGTCCTCGTTCCGCTCAAACCCGGAGAAGATATCGGGTTATATGATGATCAGCCGGGATCCGGATTATGTAAACCGCGCGAAGGAAGTGCGCAGATTGGAACGGGAGAGAATGACAAACCCCGGTGCGCTTTCCGGCGAGCCGAAACTCGACGGGCTGCTTCGCACGCTGGCAGAGGAATGCGGCTGCGCCGTGCGGGACATTACCTTCGGCGGCGTGATGACGGGTGATCAGATCGGCGACGGCTCCTCGCGCGAGCAGGCGGCCAGTTCCCAGAAGGTCCTCGGCGGCTTTGCAAATCTGGCGGGCGAGTACGCCACAAAGCGTTACCGTTCCAACCTGATCAACTGGGGCCTTCTGCCGCTTCGGGCGGAGAACAGATCGGAGCTTTTGGTCGGAACGTATCTGTTCCTGCGGGATGTCCGCGAAAAGATCGAGGAAGGTGCGGAGCAGGTCGAACTGGACGTTCTGACGGAGGACGGTTCCGTGACCGAAAAGATCCCCTGCACGCTGGATACGCTCACGGACGATGAGCGGCAGATCCTGACGAGAGGGTGTCTGATCAATTTTTATGCGGAAGAGCAGAAATAATCTCTGCAGGATCATCGGATTCATGTATCATTACGGATGACGGGGCGGAAAAGTCCCGAAGAAAGCGGGGATCAGTGTATGGATTTTCGGGAAATGACCTATATCACCACGGTGGCAGACTGCGGAAGCATTACCGCGGCGGCCAGAAGGCTCTATATCTCGCAGCCGTCCTTAAGCGCCATCGTATCGAAGGTGGAGAAGGAAGCGGGAGCGAAGCTGTTCGAACGGAAGAACTATCCCCTGACGCTTACCTACGCCGGCGAGAAGTATGTGGAGACCGCAAGGAGGATCCTGGCTCTCAGCGACAATCTGCGCCACGAGCTGATGGACATCACAGGCGGCGAGAAGGGGCTGATCCGGTTGGGAATCCCTACGGAACGGGCCGGCTACATGCTTCCCAGAGTGCTGAAGCGGTTCCGCGAGCAGTACCCGGGGATCGAAGTCCGTCTCAGCGAGGCGAAGTCCGACGAGCTGGCGGGGCAGCTGGAAAGGGACGAGATCCGTTTCTACATCATTCCCGGCAGGAAAGAGGAGCTTCCCTCCGGCCTGAAAGCGGAGCGGATCTATCAGGAGAAGCTGATCCTGGTGGCCGGGGCCGGTACCGTGACGGAGGATATGATAAAGGAAGGCACGGAGGACATGGTCCGGCTGGAACGGCTGAAGAACGAAACGTTTATCCTGCTGAGGCGCGGCCACGCGATCCGCAGGAAGACGGACGATGTGCTGAGACGCCACGGAGCCGTGCCTGCCCGCATCATGGAGCTTTCAAGCTGCATTTCCGCCGTGCAGCTGGCGGATGCCGGTCTGGGTGTGACGATTGTCCCGGAGCGCACCGTCGAGGTTCTTGGCGGGGCGGAGCGGTTCTGCTGTTACCGCTATGAGGAAGAACCGGACCAGTGGGACGTGAACGCAGTATATAAGGAAGATACTTATCTTGACCGCGCGGAGCGCTGCCTGATCGATCTGATGAAGGAAGCGTTTTCTTAGCCGGATTCTGTCAGTCGTATGATCAGATTGTTCTTGTATCCGAAACGCTTTTGTAATATAATAGGAAAATACAGCCGCCGCAGCCAGGATCTGACTGCGGCGGAAGCAAATCAGAATCGGAGTGGATGCATATGGACCATGTGGGCGGAGCTTTCAGCAGAAACGAAAAATATCTGTGGACAGGACTGATCCTTCTGCAGCTGGGCTTTATCTATCATAACTCGCTGACGCCCGCCGTTTTGTCGGCGCAGCAGAGCGGAAACGTGCTGATGCTTCTGAAGTCTGTTCTGGGCAGGATAGGGCTCGACGGTCCCTGGCTCACCGATCATGTCGTCCGCAAGCTGGCCCATTTCGCAGAGTTTTCCCTGCTCGGCCTGCTCCTGTGGAACTGTCTGCGGAGCTGGAACCCGCCGATGTCCCTGCGCGTGACGGCGGAGGCGTTTCTGAGCCTGTTCCTTCCGTTCGTGGATGAGACGCTGCAGATGTTTTCCGAGGGACGTTCCGCCCAGGTGGACGATGTGTGGCTGGATGTGTCGGGGATCTGCTTCGGAACGCTGTGTATGGCCGTCCTGTGGATGCTCATCGGCGTCTGGCGGAGCAGAAGGATCCGCAGGGGAACGAGCTGACCGAAGCCCTGCGGGGAATATGCGCTTCTATGGGGGGATAGAAGATGACGGATTATCTGGTAAGGAAATTTGTGAAGGACCATGAACATACGGAGGACGCCGCCGTCCGTACCGCCTACGGCGTACTGGCAGGCGTCGTGGGGATCTGCTGCAATCTTCTGCTGTTCGCGGTGAAGCTTGCGGTGGGCCTGCTGTCCGGCAGTATTTCGGTCATGGCGGATGCCTTTAACAACCTGTCCGACGCGGCGGGTTCCATCGTCGGCTTCGTGGGAGTCCGGATGGCCGGGAAGCCGGCCGACGCTGATCATCCCTTCGGGCACGGACGCATCGAGTACATCGCCGCGTTTGTCGTCTCCATTTTCGTGATCCAGGTGGGGCTGGAGCTCTTAAAGTCCTCGGTCGGCAAGATCCGGCACCCGGAGGAGCTGGTATTCAGCTGGACGGCGGTCGTGATCCTGGCGCTGTCGGTCCTGGTCAAGGGCTGGCTTTCCGTATTTAACCGGACGCTTGGAAAGAGGATCCGCTCCTCGGTCATGGCGGCTACGGCGACGGACGCCCTGGGAGATATGGCGGCGACCTCCGCCGCGGTCATTTCCATGCTGGTGTTCGGGATCTGGGGCGTGAATATCGACGGCTTCGTCGGACTTCTCGTCTCGGTGGCGGTTCTGCTGGCCGGTCTGGGGATCGCGCGGGACACCCTGGCCCCGCTGATCGGCGAGCCGATCGACGCGGACGTCTACCGGAAGATCACGGAGTTTGTCGAGGGCTACGATGGCATCATCGGCACCCACGACCTGATCGTACATAATTACGGGCCGACCCACAGCATGGCCACGATCCATGCCGAGGTGGCCAGCGAGGTGGATATCCGTGAAAGCCATGAGGTCATCGACCGCATCGAGCGGGACTGCGCCCGCAGCCTGGGGATCTTTCTGGTGATCCATATGGATCCGGTGGAGACCCATGACGAGCGGACGATCCGGTACCGGGAGCTTCTGAGCGGCGTGCTGTCCGGACTGGACAGCCGCTTAAGCTTTCATGATTTCCGGGTGGTGGACGGGACAGAGCGCATCAATCTGATCTTTGATCTGGTGGTTCCCCGTGATTATAATGACGGGATGCGGGACACAATAAGATCAAAGGTTTCGGATCAGGTGCACGGCGCCGATCCCAGATGCTACTGTATCATGACGGTCGAGAATACGTATTGTGCCGAATCTCCGGAGCCTGACTAAGGCCCCGGAGGTTTTTGCAATGAACCGAATACCCGAACAGAAGGATCAGACTGTCTACGATGAGTATCTGCGGCGCATGCAGCAGGGCGACCGGGAGGCGTTTCAGAGCTTCTACGAGTCGGCGGCCCGGGCGGTGTACGCGTATGCGCTTTCGATCCTTCAGGATCCCCAGGACGCGGAGGAGGCCATGCAGGATACGTTTCTCACCGTGTGGAAGGAGTGCGGCTCCTATGCCTCCGCCGGGAAGCCGCTGGCCTGGCTTTTCACGATCACCCGCAACCGGTGCTATGCGTTCCTGCGCCGCCGCGCCCTTCATCCGTCGGTCAGTCTGGACAGCCTGGATACGGAGGATCCGTCCTGGCAGCCGTACACGGAAGATCTGGCCGCCGAGCAGTCGGCCGTGCGGGATTCGCTGCGGGAGGCGCTTGCCTGCCTCACGGATCAGGAAAGACGCCTGATCTACCTCCATGTGATCGCGTCCATGAAGCACCGGGAGATCGCCGCCGCCCTTAATCTTCCGCTGGCTACGGTGTTGTCCCACTACCACCGGGCCATTAAGAAGCTGCGGCAATATTTTTTAAAAATTACTGTCAAGCGAAAATGAAAATGTCCCGAAAATTTTTAAACATTAGCCCTGACTGCTCAGGGCTTTTGTTTGTTCC
>CANQME010000120.1 GCA_947624815.1 uncultured Lachnospiraceae bacterium
ATAGGATGATTATCTCCTGTTGTGGTAAGAGGTCTGCAAAGGAGGTAATTTTTTATGAAGAAATTAGCAACTTTGTTCCAGGAATCTTACAGAGAATTCTATGAGTACGCGCCGGACGGGAAGACGGTCAAGGGCGTCCGGGTGCGGACGATCACGACCCTGGGACTGTTCGGGGCCATCGCCGTGGTACTGGGAGCGTTTACGCTGGTGCTGGGCGATTACATCAAGATCGGATTCTCGACCATCGCCAACCAGTTCGTGTATTATCTGTACGGACCGGTGGTGGGAGGACTGTTCGGCGGCGCGCTGGACATCCTTAAGTATCTGGTGAAGCCGACAGGAGCGTTTTTCCCGGGCTGGACCATCAGCGCCATGGCGGCCGGCGTGCTGTACGGGTGTTTCCTGTATAAGCGGCCGTTAAGCCTGCGCCGGGTGCTGGCGGCGGAGTTGACCGTATCGGTAGTCTGCAACATGCTTCTCGGTACGCTGTGGCTGACCATGATGTATGAGAAAGGCTTCCTGGCTCTTTTGCCCATGAGGGTTATTAAGAATCTGATCATGTGGCCGATCAATTCCCTGATCTTTTATTCCATGGCGTGGGCGCTGGAGCACGGCGGCGTGCTTCGGGCGATCCGCAGGACGGTATAAGGGAAAGAAGGGCGAAATGGTATTCAAATCCGGACGATTCGTCCGTTAAAAAGGAGTAGATGAAATGGCAGAAGCGATTGAAAACTGCACCCATAACTGCAGCACCTGCGGAGCCAGCTGTTCCAGCAGGAGCCAGGAGCAGCAGAGCTTTCTGGAGGCGCTGAATCCGGCCAGCTCGGTCAAAAAGGTGATCGGTGTCGTCAGCGGCAAGGGCGGTGTAGGCAAGTCTCTGGTTACGTCCCTGCTTGCGGTGAAGATGAACGCGAAGGGGTTCCGTACGGCGATCCTGGATGCGGACATTACCGGTCCGTCCATCCCCAAGGCGTTCGGCATTGACGGCGGGGTCGGCATGGCTGAGATCGGCGGTGCGAACCTGATGATTCCGGCTACGACCAGTACGGGAATTCAGATCATGTCGGCGAATCTTCTTCTGGAGAATGATACCGATCCGGTCATCTGGCGCGGTCCGGTGATCGCGGGCGCGGTGAAGCAGTTCTGGAACGAGACGTACTGGAAGGATATCGACTATATGTTTGTGGATATGCCTCCGGGCACCGGCGACGTACCGCTGACGGTGTTTCAGTCGCTGCCGGTGGACGGTATTGTGATCGTTACTTCGCCTCAGGAGCTGGTGTCGATGATCGTCGGCAAGGCGGTCAATATGGCGAAGAAGATGGATATTCCGATCCTTGGCATCGTGGAGAACATGAGTTATCTGAACTGCCCGGACTGCGGACGGAGGATCGAGGTGTTTGGTGAGAGCCGGATCGATGAGATTGCGGTGGATTATGATACATGTGTGCTGGCCAAGATTCCGATCGAACCGGCTGTGGCGAAGGCTGTGGATGAGGGCTCGGTGGAGTATGTGGAGGCGCCTTGGCTGGATGAGGCGGTGGGGAAGATTGCGGAGTAAGGTGTGCACATAGTCGTGTAAGAGACGCGTGACAGACAGGGACCGGGACACATCCTGTGCGCTCATGACTCCGAAGGGAAGTCTTTCTAAATTCAAAAACGCTGGTTTGAGGGCAACGGCAAATTCGTGAGAATTTCTGAAGAAATTCTCACTCAGGTTGCCGCTCCGCCCATGACTTGTGGTCATGGGCGTCGACCCTCAAACCGGCGTTTTTTCATTAAGAAAGACTAACCCTTCTTCGTGAAATCGCGCCCAGGATGTGTCCCGGTCCCTGTCTGTCACGCTGGAATTTGAAAAGTCGTTCAATAAATTTGGGTGTGCGATCCTATTGTCAGCGTGCCGGGCAAAAGAGATCAAAAATGTAGAAATAACCGGGGCGTTTCGGTGGATGAATCTTCGGATGCTTTGTCTGAAGCAGAGATAGCGCCGTGCTATACTAATGGAGAAAAAAGGGCTTTACCGTGAGATGTACGAAAAAACAGCGCGCTCCCTACACCGGTCCCATTCAGTAAATGTAATATGACAGCGCTTCCGTCTCCCGAAAGCCTGTCTTTTTATACAGATTCCTGGCAATATAGTTAAGTCCCGAAACCTGAACGGAAACGGCGAAAGTCTTAACTCCGTTGGAATCTCCGTCTGCTTTCGCAATAAGGGCAAGCATCCCCTTCAGAAAATCCTTGCCGTATCCCTGGCTGCGGAATTCATCCCTGATCTGAAACGCGAAGAGATAGGTCTCGCTTCCCGACGGCAGAAGCACGCAGGTTCCGATGATTTTCCCGTCGAGCGACGCCGTATAGACCCCGGCTTCCTGATCGGCAAGTGCGATCTGCACCTTCGCCGGATAATCCCTGTCTGTTTCCCGCAGCTGTCTCACCATCTTATATTCCGAATACCAGTATTCCGCCCCGATTGCCTCCAGTACGGCGGACGCGGCAGGAGAGTGCTCGTCGGTCAGGAAGCAGAAGTCCACCTGGCAGCGATGATCCCGCTCGAAGGCGTCGGCCGTCTCCAGAGCCTCGTTCAGCATGGCGGTAAAATGTCCCTTCCTGCGGTGGAGGGGATGGACGAACGCCGTGTATTCGCAGGTGTAGACCGATTCCGGTTCTGTGTCTTCCTGCGGGACGAAGAAGAGAAAGCTGAAGGCGATCAGCTCGCTGTCATCCGGTTCCTTCTCATAGACAAGATAATAATTCAGCCCATCCTCGGACGGAGCGGAAAGCGTGATCGGCTCCGCCTTCCGGCATTCGTCCGTCAGTGCGCGGACGGCTTCCTTCTGGCGATCGGTCAGAGTGGTGGTGCGGATCAGTCTCATGTGCGGCCTCCTTGACGCGGCCGGATATGGATCGGAAGCCTGTCGGTCCGGCCATGTCCGGCGGAATGTGGATCGTGAACATCGTATAATCTGAGTATAGCCGAAAACGGCCGGTTCCGCAATCCATATCATAAAAATGAGTATCAGGTATTGACAAACGAAAAAAACGTGTTAATATAAACATATGAATAGTTGTTCATATGTTTTGAGGTAGACATTTGTGCATTGTAAGGAACGGAGAAGGAAGAAGCCGGCGGTGGTTATGGCTGTAGCCGGGGGTGGAAATCCGGGAAAGGAATGAGGAATCAGTGATGAAGGATTTGGTAAAGATCGAGCAGGAAGTGGCGGACGGCGTCTGCGAGTTTATCCATGTTCATGAGGATATCGTGAAGAAGGTGGAGAAGGCCATGCCGGAGGAGCAGGAGCTTCTGGATCTGGCGGAATTTTTCAAGATTTTCGGCGACTCCACGCGGATCAAGATCCTGTATGTGCTGAGCCAGTCGGAGATGTGCGTCTGCGATATCGCGTCGCTTCTGATGATGGGGCAGTCGGCGATCTCGCATCAGCTGCGGGTCCTGAAGCAGATGCGTCTGGTGAAGTTCAGGCGGGAGGGCAAGACGGTGTTCTATTCGCTGTCTGACGGTCATATCCAGACGATCCTGGCCCAGGGGATGGAGCATATCAGCGAGTAAGATGGCGGGGCGGGTTAGAGATGAAAGGTACAGCCCGAAAGCAGAGATGAAAATGAAATATAACGATGCAGGCAATCGCAGAATAACGGGAGAATCGAGGCAGAAGACTATGACGAAGAAGCAGAAAAAGATGCTTACACGGCTGGCGGTGAGCGCCGTATTCCTGATCGTGGGGGTCGTAACGGAGGGGATCCATCCAATCGACTGGATCTGTTTCGCGGTATCGTATCTGGCGGCAGGCTATGATATTCCGCTGAAGGCGGCGAAGACGATCCGCGGCGGGCAGGTATTCGACGAGAATTTCCTGATGACGGTGGCGACCGTGGGCGCGGTACTGGTGGGGGCCTATGAGGAAGCGGTCGCGGTCATGCTGTTCTATCAGGTGGGCGAATTCTTCAATGACTACGCGGTCAACAAGTCGCGCAAGTCCATTTCCGATCTGATGGACATCAATCCCGAGTTCGCCAATGTGATCCGTGACGGGAAGGAAGAGCAGGTGGATCCGGATGAGGTCCAGATCGGCGAGACGGTAGTGATCCGGCCCGGTGAGCGGGTGCCGCTTGACGGCGTGGTGGTGAAGGGAACGTCCAGCCTCGATACGAAGGCTCTGACCGGCGAGTCCATGCCGGCGGAGATCGGCGAGGGCGAGAATATCGTCAGCGGCTCCATCAATCTGAACGGCCTTCTGGAGGTCCGGGTTACGAAATGCTACGACGATTCCACGGTTGCGAAGATCCTGGAGCTGGTGGAGAACGCCAGCTCGCGGAAGGCGAAGGCGGAGAACTTCATTACCAGATTCGCGCGGGTTTATACGCCGGTCGTGGTGTTTCTGGCGCTGGCGCTGGCATTGCTTCCGCCTGTCCTGGCCGGCCAGTCCTGGTCGGTGTGGGTGTATCGGGCCTGCAGCTTTCTGGTGGTGTCCTGCCCCTGCGCGCTGGTGATTTCCGTGCCTCTCAGCTTCTTCGGCGGCCTGGGCGCGGCTTCGAAGCAGGGGATCCTGATGAAGGGCAGCAACTATCTGGAAGCCATGGGGAATCTGGATACGGTCGTGTTCGACAAGACCGGAACCCTGACTACCGGGAAATTCGCGGTGACGGATGTGGTGCCGGCGGGTGTCGACCGGAACGAGCTGCTGACGCTGGCGGCCTATGGAGAGTGCCATTCGACCCATCCGATCGCCCAGTCGGTACTGGAAGCGTACCGTGAAACAGTCGGGGATCCGGAAGGGAACCGGCTGGATCAGAGCCGTATCGTGTCGGTGGAGGAGATTGCGGGACACGGGGTTCACGCGGTGCTCGAGGCGGAGGCTTCCGGGCGGAATCAGGATGCGCCGGCGGAACCGTTTGACCTCTATATCGGCAACGAGAAGCTGATGAACCGGCAGGGGATCGCGTTTCAGTCCGTTGTGGACGCTGCGGGTACGACGCTTTATGTGGCGCGGAATCAGGAATATATCGGAGCGGTCGTTATCTCCGATACGGTCCGTGACGATGTACCGGCTGCGCTTGCGGGTCTTCGCAGCGAGGGCGTCAGCACCCTGGTCATGCTGACCGGAGACCGGGAATCGGTCGGCCAGGCGGTCGGCAGGAAGCTGGGTCTGGACCGTGTATACGGCGGGCTGCTGCCGGCCGACAAGGTGGCGAAGGTGGAGGCGCTTCTGGCGGAGAAGCCGGAAGGCAGGACGCTGGCGTTCGTCGGCGACGGCATCAACGACGCGCCGGTCCTTTCGAGGGCGGACGTGGGGATCGCCATGGGCGGCATCGGTTCCGACGCGGCGGTGGAAGCGGCGGATGTGGTCATCATGACCGACGAGCCGTCCCGGATCGTGGACGGGATCCGGATCGCCAGGAAGACGGTGGGGATCGTCCGGCAGAATATCCTGTTTGCCATCGGCGTGAAGATCCTGATCCTGCTTCTGGTGGCGCTGGGAGCCGCCGGTATGTGGATGGCGGTGTTCGGCGACGTGGGCGTATCGGTGCTGGCGATCCTGAACGCGATCCGGGCGCTGCGCTACCGGGGAGAGGGCCGTGGCTGAGCGCGGTATGAAATTCTTTTTCAGTTGACATTTCCGGGTTCTGCTGATATGATTTTCACATATGTATGTAGCGAGGGGGTTACATTGATTTGTGACGCCCCTCTTTGCTATCCGGATCTGTGCGGCGGCCGTAGGAAGCGGCCGGACGGAGATCCGGATCTTTCGGGAAAAGGAGATTGGGATCATGGGAAGATATAACAAGGACGACATTATCCGCATGGTGGAAGAGGAGGATGTGGAGTTCATCCGCCTGCAGTTCACGGATATGTTCGGGATGCTGAAGAATGTGGCGATCACGGCGGGACAGCTTCAGAAGGCGCTGGATAACCTCTGCATGTTCGACGGCTCCGCCATCGAAGGCTTCGTGCGGGAGGAGGAGACGGATATGTACCTGCATCCGGATCTGGATACCTTCGAGATCTTCCCGTGGCGTCCGCAGCAGGGAAAGGTGGCCAGGCTTCTGTGCGACGTCTACTGCCCGGACGGGACGCCCTTCGAGGGGGATCCACGGTATGTTTTTAAGAAGGTACTGAAGGAAGCCGAGGACATGGGCTATTATTTCAATGTGGGACCGGAGTGCGAATTCTTCCTGTTCCACGCCGACGAGGAGGGACGGCCCACGACCCAGACCCACGAGACGGCGGGATATTTCGACGTGGCGCCGATCGATCTGGCGGAGAACGTGCGCCGGGATATCGTGCTGAATCTGGAGGAGATGGGATTCGTCATCGAGTCCTCCCACCATGAGATCGCGCCGGCCCAGCATGAGGTGGATATCCAGTATGAGCTGGGGCTTCGGGCCGCGGACAACATCGTGACGTTTAAGAACGCGGTGAAGACCATCGCCAAGCGCCACGGCCTTCACGCTACCTTTATGCCGAAGCCGAAGGCGGGGATCAACGGCTCCGGGATGCATATCAATATGTCTCTGGAGGACGGTCTGGGGAAGAATCTGTTCTCCGATCCGTCCGACAGTATGGGCTTAAGCCAGCTGGCGTACCAGTTCCTGGCCGGAATTTTATATCACATCGAGTCCATGACGATCCTGACGAACCCGCTGGTGAATTCCTATAAGCGGCTGATCCCCGGCTACGACGCGCCGGTCTATATCGCATGGGCGTCGGCGGCCAACCGGGGTCAGGTCATGCGGATCCCGTCCAACCGGGGCGCGTCCACCAGGATCGAGCTGAGAAGCCCGGATCCGGCCATGAATCCGTATCTGGCGCTGGCGGCCTGTCTGGCGGCCGGCCTCGACGGGATCCGCTGCGGACTGGTGCCGCCGAAGCCGTTCTACGGGAACGCATTTTCCCTGTCCAGGACGGAGATGAAGCGGAGGGGGATCCGCCATCTGCCGGAGACCCTGGGAGAAGCCATCGAGCAGTTTGAGAACGACGAATTCCTGGAGTCGGTGCTTGGCGAGACGGTCTATACGAAGTATCTGGAGGCCAAGAAGCGGGAATGGAACGAGTTCCGCAGTCAGGTGACCGACTGGGAGATCGGCGAATATCTGTATAAATTCTAGGCGTCACAGTACTCTGAGCTTCGCAGAAGAACCGCCGCGGGAGCATGCGGATCGCACCGTCTCCTGCAGATACTGACGTGGACAGAGGCCGGGGGTGAATGCGTGACCAATATCATCGTGGCGTTCTCGAAACCGGAGGACGCGAGGAGCATTAAAAATATCATAGTGAAAAACGGCTTTCCTGTGGTCGCGGTCTGCAGCTCCGGCGCCCAGACGATCAGCAGCCTGGACGGGCTCCACGGCGGCATCATCGTCAGCGGCTACCGGTTTAACGACATGCTGTTTACGGAGCTGCGGGAGCTGGTGCCGCGGGATTTCGCCGTGCTTCTGGTCGCGTCGGCGCGGCGGGTCGGAGAAGCGCTCCCGGATGGGGTGACGTGGCTTCCGATGCCGCTGATGGTCCATGATCTGCTGGATATGCTCCTGAAACTGGACGAGGAGCAGTCCCGCAGGCGGCGGGCGGCCAGACAGAAGCCGGCTGTGCGCAACGAAGGAGACCGGCAGGCCATTACCCGGGCGAAGGAGCTTCTGATGCAGCGCAACAGTATGACGGAGAACGAGGCTCACCGCTACATCCAGAAGTGCAGCATGGACAGCGGAAGCTCAATGGTGGAAACGGCGCAGAAGCTGATCAGTCTGATGGGCGGGTAAACGTGGAAAGAGGCCGCCGGAAGGAAACGGCGCAGAAGCGGATCAGCCTGATGGGCGAGTAAGCGTGGGAAACGGCCGCAGGAAGGAGGCGGCCGGCGACAGAATCAGGGAGGAATCGAATGCAGTTTGTGAAAATGCAGGGCGCGGGGAACGACTATGTGTATGTGGACTGCTTCAGGGAAACGGTAGCGGATCCCGGCCCGCTGGCGGTACGGCTGAGCAACCGGCATTTCGGCGTCGGATCGGACGGACTTGTTCTGATCTGCCCGTCGGATGCGGCGGACTGCCGGATGCGGATGTTCAACGCCGACGGCTCCGAAGGGGAGATGTGCGGCAATGCGATCCGCTGCGTCGGAAAATACGTATACGAGCATGGAATCGCCGTAAAGGAGCGTCTGACGGTGGAGACGCTGGCGGGGGTCAAGACGCTTGAGCTGACGGTAATCGGCGGGAAGGTGACGGCGGCGACCGTGGATATGGGCGTTCCGGAGCTGACCTCTCAGCTTCCGGAGGAGATCTTCGTAGAAGGGCGGAAGCAGACGTTCGTGGGGATCTCCATGGGGAACCCGCACGCGGTGTATTTCCGGGATGAGATCGACGGGCTCAAGCTGGACGCGATCGGACCGGAGTACGAGAACCATCCCCGGTTTCCTGACCGGGTGAATTCGGAATTCGTGCAGGTGGTGGACCGCGGCCATGTCCGGATGCGGGTCTGGGAGCGCGGAAGCGGAGAGACGATGGCCTGCGGAACCGGAGCGTCGGCCTGCGCGGCGGCGTGCATGCTGATGGGATATACGGACGACACGGTGCAGGTTAAGCTTTGCGGGGGAACCCTGACGATCCGCTGGGACCGGGCCCAGAGCGGGCACCTGTTCATGACGGGGCCGGCGGAAGAAGTGTTTTGCGGGGAGATCGCGATCTAAAATCATGTATATTTTTACACGGAGGATATAGAATATGTTTCAGCTGAATGAAAATTATCTGAAGCTGCCGGGAAGCTATCTGTTCTCGACGATCGGCAAGAAGGTGGCGGCCTACTCGGCCGCGCATCCGGATGAGAAGGTGATCCGGCTGGGGATCGGGGATGTGACGCAGCCTCTGGTGCCGGCGATCATTCAGGCGCTTCATGAAGCGGTGGAGGAGATGGGACACGCGGAGACCTTCCACGGGTACGCTCCGGATCTGGGCTATGCGTTTCTGCGGGAGACGATCGCGCAGCAGGATTATCAGGCGCGGGGCTGCGATATCGCGGCGGATGAGATCTTCATATCCGACGGTGCGAAAAGCGACTGCGGCAACATCCAGGAGATCTTCGCGGCGGACAGCCGGATCGCGGTGTGCGATCCCGTTTATCCGGTGTATGTGGATTCCAATGTGATGGCGGGACGGACCGGCGAATACGACGAGAAGACGCAGACCTGGAGCCGCGTGATCTATATGCCGTGTACGGCGGAGAACGGCTTTGTGCCGCAGCTGCCGGCAGAGACGCCGGATCTGATCTATCTGTGCGTGCCCAACAATCCTACCGGAACGGCGCTTACCAGGGATCAGCTGAAGGTCTGGGTCGACTACGCCAATTCGGTGGGAGCCGTGATCCTGTACGATGCGGCCTATGAGGCGTACATCGCCCAGGACGACGTGCCCCACAGCATTTACGAGATTCCGGGGGCGAGGACCTGCGCCATCGAGTTCCGCTCCTTCTCCAAGAACGCGGGCTTTACGGGCGTGCGCCTGGGCTTTACGGTGGTGCCGAAGTCGTTAAAATGCGGCGACGCGTCGGCCCACAGCCTGTGGGCGAGAAGGCACGGCACAAAATTCAACGGCGCCCCCTATATCGTACAGAAGGCGGCCATGGCCGTGTATTCGGAGGAAGGAAAGGCGCAGCTGAAGGATCAGGTGGCCTACTATATGCGCAATGCGAAGGTGATCTACGACGGACTTTCGGAGGCCGGGTACGAGGTGTACGGCGGAATCAACGCGCCCTATATCTGGCTTAAGGTGCCGGAGGGCATGACCAGCTGGGATTTCTTTGACTATCTGTTGGAGCAGGCCCATGTGGTGGGCACGCCCGGAAGCGGCTTCGGACCCAGCGGGGAAGGGTATTTCCGCCTGACGGCATTTGGCAATTATGAGAATACGGTGGAGGCGATCGGACGGATCAGGGCTCTGAAGAAGGGGTGACGTTCGCTGAAGCGGACGCCGCCAGCTCGTCGAGCGACGCGAAGCGGTAGCCCATTTCCTCCCATTTCGTCAGAAGATCGTCCAGGATCTCGGCGTTGGTCTTCGAGGTGCTGTGAAGCAGGACGACGGCGCCGGGATGGATGCGGCCCAGAAGCTTCCTATAGGCTTCCTCGTGGGACGGCTGATTGTCCTGGTACCAGTCCACGTAGGCAAGGCTCCAGAAAAAGGTCCGGTAGCCGAGGGACTGGGCCATCTTAAGGTTGGATTCGCTGTACCGGCCCTGGGGCGGACGGTAGTATTTCTTCATGGGCTGGCCGGTGGTCTGCTCAAAGAGCTGTTCCAGGTCCGTAAGCTCCTTCGAGAACGCCTCCCGGGTGGAGATGGACGACATGTCCGGATGGTGATAAGTATGGTTGCCGACGATATGACCCTCGGAAACCATCCGCTTCACCAGTTCGGGAGCGGTCTCGATGTAATTGCCTACGACAAAGAAGGCGGCGGGCGCCCTGTGCTTTTTCAGCGCGTCCAGGATGGCCCCGGTACAGCCGTTCTCATAGCCGGCGTCGAAGGTCAGATAGAGGACCTTTTCGTCGGTCTGGCGTGCGTAGAAGGCGTCAAACTGCGCCAGGTAGTCCGCGGAGGCGTTGGCGACGGGAGGCTTGCCTTCTTCCTGAAAGCTTAGGCCCCAGCTGCCGTCCGCGGAGGCTGGGACGGAAGCGCCGGTTTCGGATGCGGAGAGCCTGCTGTAGACCGTGCCGCCCGATCCGGTTTCGGAAACGGAAGCGCCGGAGGACGCCGCGGTCAGCGGCCAGCGCTGCGCGAGGCGCGCGGCGGCGTCGCCCATGCAGAAGCAGAGGATTGCGAGGAAGAAATATTCGGTTCCTTTTCGGATGATCCGTGAGGGCGTGTTCATGGAAACCTCGGAATGATTATTCGGGATTACTGAATGTATATGGAACGGAATATCGGAAAATACCATGCAAAATGGCGAAAATATACGGAAAAGAAGCGTAAAAATGCAGTAATGCAACGTTTTTTACCCCGCTCCGTGTCAAGCGAAAATGAAAATGTCCCGAAAATTTTTAAACATTAGCCCTGACTGCTCAGGGCTTTTGTTTGTTCCAC
>CANQME010000121.1 GCA_947624815.1 uncultured Lachnospiraceae bacterium
TTGTGTTTTACAGTAATATATTCAGTTTTCAAGGAACTCGAAAGGGGCAATGCCTTTTGACGCCCTAATCATAATATCACATATGGGAGCGCACCAGTTCGGCGCTTGAAATACGGGCAGGTGAAAGTGCATGCCCTGCCAAAGTTTAGCGAACAGCCGGTACACAGCCTTGGAGCCGAAGCCGCGAGGTCAGGTTTAAGCGTAAGCAGTGGAGTGCGAGAGCCGCAATGCGAAAGCGTGAAGCGATTCAGCCCCGTACTAACAGATGAAACACCACATTTGCAATTGTTGAGGAGCCATCAAGAGGAGATGACCGTATTGGTGTAGGTCTGAATGACATTCCATACATCTCCGAGATATCCGCCTTCCAGTTGCGGCCATTCCGCATCCAGATTGGCAGCGCGCATTTGTAGTCTTGGAATGGATTTTCCGCTTTCGCGGTCGCATTTTTGGATGAAGTAGGAAGCTCCGCTTTCAAAAGGATGGTGTTTACTCTGGAAGAATATATGATCTGCCAGAGGCTCGTTCACAAACTGATGGTAAACCAGATCCACATCGAGATCGAGTTGTGGTTCATGGTACCAGCAATGTGCGCAAATGGTATTGCCCGCGAACCATAAACGGCGTTTTACGTATACAAGATTCTGATCTAAAAATTTCCCCAGGAGAACAGAGACATCATAGCCGTCGGAAGTGGGATAATTGAGGAACCATTTGCGGGCCGGCTCGCTGAGCGTGTCCAGGAATGCTGCGTCTGTATGGATCTGACGGAGGATGTCGTCGAATTCGAGTATCCTGACGGCAAGTTCACAGGGCCGGTAGTAAGAACGCAGCCAGGGAGCATAGTGTGCGAGTGCGATATTGGCGTTTGAAAAAAGCCGATAATAGCGAACACAGTCCGGATATTTGTGTATGCAAAATGAATAGTAAGACAGTCTGAGAGCGCATTCGGCCAATATAGGATGGTGATCCATGGGTGGGAGCATCTGCTCAATCTGCAGTTGCTGCGCTTCCATTTCAGTGGTAAAACGAGGCTCAAGGGAATCAGTCAGGTTAGAGATATAGAGGCATTCGTCCATGATGGCCAGGCGGGTCTTGACAATTTCAATGTTCAGATGATTTTCTGCATAAATGGAGATATTGCTTTCCAGAATATTGCGGACAGTGGAAAACTGATAGGTCTCCCAGGAATGACGCTGCATACCGGCAAGCTCCTGGCGCATCAGGCAGCGTTCCAGAATGGCCTCTTCCGGAAGCTGGTCTATGTATTGGCGGATATCGTCCTGGGCCTGATTCTGAATATACTGTTCGGAGTCGTTGTCGAGCTGATGGTATTCTTGCAGAAGTCCGTCGTGTCGCAGATCCCGGAACAGAAGATCAATTTCCTTGACCGTCAGATATCTGGCCGGCATGGGCAGCTGCAGAATGTGGACCCAGTCGCGGGCCAGCAGCTTGAGGCAGGGTTCCGGATCGCCGAACATGGTGGCGATGATCCGGGCCATGCTGCCTTCAAATATACATTTGTTCTGAATCGGCGCATCAGAATTCATGACATATTGAAGGGTTTTATCGACTAGCGCATGAATGGTATCGGAATCGGCATTGGTCTGGCGCAGCATTTCCAGTTCAGTATTGAACACGGAAATGCAGGCTTCCGGATCATTTTGATCGATCTGGGATTTGTAATTTTCCAGAGCCTGCTGCCATGTTTCGCGGGTTTGAATCCCTGCGTCGGTAAGCCGAATGAGATTAAACAGATAATTGTAGTAAATGGTATGAAGGATCTTGGGATTAGGTTTCTTGACGTTCTTTATTTCTTCCAAAGCGCGATGATAATAGAAATCGGCGTCGGAGTAATTGCCCTGGAGTACCATCATGACGCCAAGGTTAGTAAGAATCTGCAGATATATTGACCGTGGCGTGTCTGAGGTGTATTTGACGTAGGCCTGTTGCATGGCTTCTGTCGCTTCCTGTATATTTCCTGCATTCAGGCCTTGCATACCTTTGTACATGTAGTATACCGCCGGCTTCGATGTTTGAAGAGCTTCGGCCAGTTGGTCAGCTTTTTTATAACATCCGAGCAATGTCAACAGGTATACACCTGACCGGGTGTATCTGGATCTCTGATGTGGGAGCAGCATGGATTCCGGAATATCTTTGAAAACGCGCCATGCCTGGATGAGGTCGCCGCTTTCGCTGACTCTGTTTGTCTCTGACAGCTGCAGTGGGACGAAGAGACAGAAACTTATGGTGATTGTGAGGGTGAGGAGCAGTCCGAGAATGAGAAGTATCAGGAATGCAGCCTGTGTTTGCGGAGATCCTGGGATCTTAAGTGAGAGAATCAGCAGGATCAGAAGGGTTAGCAGGCTGAAGCTAAGATATGATCTGCGCAGGAATGGTATATGCAGATAAGATAAGACTGGTTTGAAGCAGGCAAGCAGGACGAAAAAACTCGCTGCAGCCGCTGGCCAGAACAGATTGGGCGTTTGTATATGATCGACTATTTTCCATAATAATTCAAGCATGTGTATTCTCTCCCTGGATCGATGTGGAAAAGTATATTTGGAGCATATGGTGTATTCCATTGTGGTTCTTCATTATTATACTTGTTTTGTCTATTAAAGTCAAAATGCTTGTAATTGTCTTTCAGAACTTAAGATGCAAACCTGATGCAAAGATAAGATAAGCGGTTCCATTCGTTTCCTTCCTTTAAGGTGCTACAATAGCTTTGGCAAGATATCCCTTTTGGCGGCATTAGGGGAAGGAAAATTGAAGCACAAGGATTGATTCCAGTCTAAAAGCGAATAATGCAGGAAGGCACTGCTCTATGATATGTGAACAATCAGAAATGAGGCGATTAAATGGAGCAGAAATCAGTTGATTTTATTGACAGTTATCTTCAGTGGATAAAATCTAATTTTTCACAGAAGAGATTTGGTGATTATGAAGAAATAACAACTCCGTTTGTCGATTCGCATAATGATCATATTCAGTTTTACATTTCTCGTACGCCAAACGGGTTTATTCTGACGGATGATGGCTATACATTGAATGATCTTGAAATGTGTGGATGCGATATCAGATCAAAGAAGCGAAAAGAATTTGTTTATCAGATAGCGGAATCACTCGGCGTTTCTATAGAGGAAGGTGCGATCACCGTAGGGGCTACGGAGTATGATATTGCTTGCAAGCAGCATATGATTATACAGGCCATGCTGAAAATAAGCGATATGTTTCTGACTACGTCTTCAAGAGTAAAGGGTATTTTTTTTGAGGAAGTAGATTCATTTTTTGCTGATAATGATATACGAAATACACCGTCTGTCATGTTGATGGGACAATCGGGGCTTTCGCATCGGTTTGACTTTGTTATTCCTGCTTCAAAGAAAATGCCTGAGAGAATTGTTACGACTCTTAATACGCCTACCAAGCAAAATGTGCAGGCTGCAATTTTTGCGTGGAATGATGTGGTGAAAACACGTTCGGCGAATAATAAGGGATATATTATCCTGAATGATGTAAAGAGAGCAACAAATCCTGAAATAGTAATGGCAATAAAGAATTATGAGCTTGTCCCGCTTTCATGGAAACAACGGAAAGAATATGTAAATGAATTAGCATCGTGAATTGCATACACTACACAGAAACCCAGACTCTCATTCCGCCTTCGGGGAACGGGGGTCTGGGTTTTTTTGCGCTTGTCAATGGTGTCTGTTCGTGGCTTAGTCTTCCGGTTCCAGGTCGTCAAAGATTTCCGAATCGTAGAATTCCCGGATGGTGACGCCGAGTCCTTCGGCGAGACGTTTGATGTTTACGATGCCAGGATTCTGGCTTTTTCCGTGCAGTATACTTTTTACTGTAGAGGACGGCATGCCGCTCTGATAGATTAAGGCATACACGGATAAATGCTTTTCTTTACGCAGCTGTTGAATTCTCAGTGTGGTCGCTTCCTGTATCTTCATATGCCCTTCCTTTCTATAATTCATAGTGTATCTTATATTTTCCGGATATTGGGGCGAAATATTATCTTGTAATCAATTATGTTTCAGCATGGTAAATTTCGAAAGGAATCTGTACGGAACCGGTTGACAAAGCCGGACGGATATGCTATCTTAAAAACAGAACATATGTTCTATATTGAACAGCAGAGGAGTGAGGCGGAATTGAAGGTGATTTACTGCGGCGTATGCCGTCAGAGACTGTTTGATGCGGAGACCGCGGCGCAGGGGCGGATCGAGATCGAGATCAAGTGTCCGCGGTGCAGGCAGATACAGAGGATCCGGTTGGCGGGGGCCGCCGGTTATAATCGAACAGGGCGGAACCTACCTAGCAGTGGAACAGCAGTTACCGAATAGCAGGAGGAACATCAGATGCCGGAAGGCGTGGGTGTTCCTCTTTTTTTTCGGCTGCCGGCCGGCGAGGCTGTCGGTCGGCGGGGTTGTCGACCGGCGGAATCGGTGATTGCGGTAACTGGCGGCGGAGGTAACGGTTAACGCGATTGGCGGAAGGTCAGCAAAGAGAAAGTGGGGAGAGAGGTTTGGATATGGACTACTATATTAAGGTGGGTGACCGAAAGGTCGCGGTGAGTGAAGCGGTTTTTAAGGTGTATATGCGCGGCGAGCGGAAGGAACGGTATTTTCGGGAGGGAGATGCGGCGCACGGCGTGTTTTCTTATGACGCGTTGGACAACGGGGATCTGGTTGGCGGAGATCTGTTCGCGGATCCGCAGCAGCGGTCTACGGAGACGGAAGCGGTGCTGCGGGTGCTTCGGGGGCAGCTGGCGGAGGCGCTCGAGACGTTGACGGAGCCGGAGCGAAGGCTGCTGCTGCGCCTGTATGTCTATGAGGAATCATTGCGGCAGATCGCGGGCAGCGAGCATGTGGCGGTGTCGACGCTTCAGTATCGTCACGAAAAGATTTTGAAAAAACTGAAAAGATATTTCGAACATACGTTCTGATTAACGGATGAATATTGTAACGTTACACGATACTGATAATGGCGGAAGGAGAGAAGCGATGCGGCGGTCGGTGGAGAGAGCTGCGGCGGGAGCGAAGACAGGGCCGGTGCCGGGGAAAGCGATACAGGCGGCGACCAATCTGCTGATAACGGTTCTGTGCGCGGCGGGGCTCGCGGCGATACTTGCTGCGGTAGTCCTGGTGGCCGGGATCAGGCGGGAAGGGGGAGATGTCTATGCGGTGATGAGCGGCAGCATGGAGCCGGCGATCCCGGCCGGGAGCCTGATCGTCGTGACGCCCTGCGGCGGGCCGGAGGAGATCCGGGAGGGCGATGTTCTGGCGTTTACGGCGGGGAACGCGGTCGCCGCGCACCGGGTAGTCGGGATCACGGAGCTTCCTGCGGGAGGCGTCGGTTACCGGACGCAGGGAGACGCCAATGAGCGGCCGGATGCGGGGCTGGTGTCCTGCGACGATGTGATCGGCGTCGTCCGGTGGCATGTGCCCTGGGCCGGATATCTGTCCACGTGGCTGAAGCAGAGCCGGATACGGCTTAGGCTTCTGGCTGCTGCCGCAGCGCTTCTGCTGACCGCCGTCCTGTTTCCGAGAAGGAGGAAAGCGAATGAAGAGGAAAATGAATAACCGATCGAAGGCGGCGGTCGCCCTGATGCTGGCGGCGCTGCTGAGTGTGGGAGGTGCCAGCGCGTTTCTGACGGACGCGGGAAGCACGGACAATGAGTTCACGGTAGGAAAGGTGGATTTCAACATCTATGAGGAGGCGTGGGATGGAGAGCTGCCGGACGGAAGCGTGGTCGCGACGCCGGCGGATGCGCTGGGAATCAACCAGGCGAAGCATCTGAGCGCGGGTCAGGTCATTCCGAAGAATCCGGCGCTTAAGAACAACAGCGTCAATGACGCCTATGTGCGGATCCGGGTGAAGGTGCCGGCCGCGGAAGTAGTGACGGTGGATACGCGGGGGAATATGAGAAATGGCGGAACAGCCCGTCTGACGCCGCTGTTCTCCTTTGTCAGCAATCCCGGAACGGGGATGCGGCTGACATCGGATTCGCCGCGTGTGGAGCCTGCGACGCCCGGGAATGCAACGCCCGGCAACGCGTCGCCCGGGAATGCGGACAGGCCGGGCGCGACCGCGTACTATATTTATGAATATATGTACACGGGCGGCGGAGATACGGAGATCCCACTGCCTGCAGGACATGATATCCCGCCGCTGTTTGACGACGTGACCTTCGCCAATGTGGCCGACGGCCAGCTGGAAGGGGCTGTGGAGATCGTAACGGTGGACTTCAGGGCGATCCAGTCGGCGGGCTTCTCCGGTGCTGCGGAGGCATGGCAGGCGTACGACCGGCAGACGCCGTCATGGCGGACGTCCTGGAGACGGGGCGGCTGACCGGGTGACGGGAGGAAGGCGCCGGAAAGGGGGGATTAGAGGATCCGGGCAGTCCGGAGAAGGGACGGAAAGCCGCTCCGGACTGCCTTCTGCGGCGGCGAAAGCTTCGGAAAGGAGAATGAAAATTTAAGGAAATCGTAGGAAATTTTGAAGAAATTTCTTGTCGGACCGTCTTGCCTAATATCCCGGGCTATGATATACTCTTGTTGCAGATTATCCGTGAGCTGGTTCGGAGTCTGGACAGGGAGATGGACACCGAGCCGGCCAAATTGTGCGCATTCCCCGTAAGAACCGGAGGACTCAGCAGAGTTACAGTAGTAAGTATATTGAAGGAGATGCAAGGTGGAACCGAACAATACATACG
Organism: uncultured Lachnospiraceae bacterium; assembly: GCA_947624815.1. Taxonomy (GTDB): domain Bacteria; phylum Bacillota; class Clostridia; order Lachnospirales; family Lachnospiraceae; genus UBA3402. Next base: position 6,728 of record CANQME010000121.1, read on the forward strand.
AACAGGAAATCGATTTAAAGGATCTGATGTTTGCCGTACTTTACAGATGGAGACGGATCATACTGGTGGCGGTTATCATGGCAGTTCTGCTGGGCGGTTACCAGGCGGTCAGCAGTTACCGGACTCAGAATGACGAAGAGACGATAGAGAAGACGCAGAAGGAATACGATGCGGCCGTGGAGCTGTATGAGAAGAATCAGGAGAACTGCGAGCGCGAGATCGATAATCTGATGAAGAGCATCGAGGAGCAGCAGGAGTACCTGGAGAAATCCCGTCTGATGAATATGAGTCCCTATGACGTGTGGAAGGCGGAGACGGTCCTGTTCGTGAAGACGGACTATCAGATCATGCCTGACATGGTGTATCAGAATCTGAATTTCACGGATACGGTTCTCGAGGCTTATCGGACGGCGCTTACGAATCTGGAATTTCTGGAGGATGTGGCTGAAAAGGTCGATCTGGATGAGCGCTATCTGGAGGAGCTGGTCTCTGTGGCGGTGTCCGGGAATCTTCTGACGATCGATGTGAAGGATGAGACGGAAAGCGGCGTGAATGCGATCATGGACGCCATGCTGGACGGCGTGGACGATGCGAAGCGCCGGATCCGGACAAGCATCGGAAGCCATACGGTCAGCGAGGTCAGTTCCAGTGTCGGTTCCCAGGTGGATCTGAGCCTTCAGGATACGCAGAAGTCGCAGGGCGACCGCCTGAGGACGCTGAACGACAATCTGTCGAAGAAGCAGGATGAGCTGGAAGCGCTGGAGGAGCCGGAAGCGCCGGAGACTTCAACGACATCGGCGATTAAGAGCGGGATCAGGTATGCGGTTCTGGGCGCTGTTCTCGGAGCGTTTCTGGTGATATTCTTTGCATGCGTGAGCTTCCTGATGAGCGATAAGGTGTATTCGGCGAAGGAGCTGAAGAACCGGTACCGCGTGAAGGTGCTTGGTACGCTCCCGGTATCGGCGAAGAAGCGCTCCGGCCTGGATGCATGGATCCGGAAGAAGGAAGGACGCGCGGGCGGTACGGATATCTCTGTGGAGTATAGTCTGATCGCGGCCAATGCCGCCAACTACGCCGGGGATGCCAAGTCGCTGATGGTGATCGGAACAGCGGACGGGAAGCTGATCTCGGATGTGGTCGGCGGATTGGAGAATCGTCTGACGGGCGTGAAGGTCGTGACAGGAGGGAATGTCCTGCGCGATGCGCAGATGCTCAGAAAGCTGCCGGAATGCGACGGCGTGGTGCTGGTAGAGCAGTGCAGCCGTTCGGTATACAGCGATGTGGCGCTGGAGATTGAGAAGGTGAAGGATCTGCAGAAGGCCGTCGTGGGCTGCGTGGTATTCGAGTGATCGTTCGCGGTTGAATAGATATTTTATATAAGAAGGAAATGCGCCGGAGGCAGGAAAACTGCTTCCGGCGTTTCTGTCTGCACCCGGGGTGCATGCGACCCGGTGCGCAACAGCCGATACAGCGGTCAGAGCCTGCCGCTCAGTTCGGCGCTTAGCGGCTAGCGTAGTGGCCCGGGAGCGGCCGGCCGATACGATCTGTCTGTATCAGGAGTGCAAGGGGAGAGCGCCGTGGCGCACATGCCTTATCGCCATCAACTTAGCACGCCCCCGACGATTCCGCTTCCGGCGCAGAAGCCGGCGGCCGCGGCCAGCTCCGGAGGCGTGGCGGTCAGACCTCTGTTGATAAGAACGGATACGGCCAGAAGGACGGCGAAATACAGAAGACCGGCGATCAGGCCGCAGAAGAAGCGCCCCCTGCGCATGCCCTTGCCGGCCAGGAATCCGGCCAGGCCGCAGGAAAGCACATAAACGGCGTTGACCGCCATGCGGACCTGGCTTTCCTGCAGGCGCAGTTTATAGAGACCGAACGACACGGCGATCAGCAGGACAGCGGAGAGCAGATAGGAGAAGAGCAGGGAGCGGAGGAATACTTTTGGTGCGGAGATGTCCATAGGATGTCTCCTTCATGGATTGTTGATTCAGTATATGAACGGACGGATGAAAATAGTACAAGAAGGCGGCGATGCGGCAAAAAATGGGGGAGAAAATGAGCGGGAAAGCCTTGCAACAATGGAATTCTTATGCTATACTAGCAATGCTTAACTTGAAATCTTTGGTGCGGTATGTCCGCCGGGGACGGGCGGGCCGATCGGTCCGGCGGCGGTTCGGCGGTAGACAGCCGGTGCTTTAGAAGGAGGATATGACATGAAGAAGGTTAAGACATTAAGCGGCAACACTCTGAAGGAGACCATGAAGAACGGCGGCTGCGGCGAGTGCCAGACATCCTGCCAGTCCGCGTGCAAGACTTCCTGCACCGTTGGCAATCAGAGCTGCGAGAACGCGAACCGGTAATCGGAATCGGACGGACGCGCGCCGGCGCGGCGTGGAGCCGGTGACCGGCGGGCGGCGCGTAAGCGGCAGAAGAGCAGTTGAATAGGCAGTAAGCGAGGAACCCCTACGGTCCTTTTGATTGTAGGGGCGTTTCGTTTGTTATCATATCAGAATGCGGGGACGGCGGCGTCCGCCGTGTGAGGAGATATCGAGTGATTCATCAATACAGGAATAACGGATACAACATCGTTATGGATGTCAACAGCGGCGCGGTCCATGTGGTGGAGGATGTGGTCTACGACGCGGTGGCGCTGTTGGCGGCGGAGATGCCGGAGAACAGCAGGCCTGCGATCCCGCAGGAGCTTCGGGAGCGTGTGGAGAAGCGGTTGGCGGAGGAGTATGGCTACGGCGCCCAGGATATCGCAGACGCGATGAGCGACATTCAGGAGCTTATCGATGGGGAGCAGCTGTTCACGCAGGATATTTACCGGGATTACGTAGTCGATTTTAAGAAGCGCAAGACGGTGGTGAAGGCGCTGTGCCTGCATATCGCCCATGACTGCAACCTGGCCTGCCGGTACTGCTTCGCCGGGGAAGGCGAGTACCACGGGCGGCGGGCGCTGATGAGCTTCGAGGTAGGGAAGAAGGCGCTGGATTTCCTGATCGCCAATTCCGGAAGCCGCAGGCATCTGGAGGTGGACTTCTTCGGCGGCGAGCCGCTGATGAACTGGGACGTGGTGAAGCGGCTGGTGGAGTACGGCCGTTCCCAGGAGGCGGAGCACGACAAGCAGTTCCGTTTCACGCTGACCACCAACGGCGTTCTCTTAAATGACGAGATCATGGAGTTCTGCAACCGGGAGATGTCCAACGTGGTCTTAAGCCTGGACGGACGCAGGGAGGTCAATGACCGGATGCGGCCGTTCCGGAAGGGCGCGGGCAGCTACGACATCATTGTTCCGAAGTTTCAGAAATTCGCGGAGAGCCGCGGGCAGATGAACTACTATGTGCGCGGGACATTTACCAGGAATAATCTGGATTTCGCCAGCGATGTGCTGCATTTCGCGGATCTGGGCTTCCGGCAGATGTCGGTGGAGCCGGTGGTGGCTTCTCCGGACGAGCCCTACGCGATCCGGCCGGAGGATCTGCCGCAGATCCTTGCGGAGTATGACCGGCTGGCAGTCGAGTATATTAAAAGGAAGAAAGAGGGCCGCGGCTTCAATTTCTTCCATTTCATGATCGATCTGAACCAGGGCCCCTGCGTGGCCAAGCGGCTGTCGGGGTGCGGCTCGGGGACGGAGTATCTGGCGGTGACGCCGTGGGGGGATCTGTATCCCTGCCATCAGTTCGTGGGTCAGGAGCAGTTCCTTCTGGGGAATGTGGACGAGGGCATCACGAACACGGAGCTTCGGGATGAGTTCAAGCTGGTGAATGTCTACGCCAAGGACAAGTGCCGGAACTGCTTCGCCCGGTTCTACTGCAGCGGAGGCTGCGCGGCTAACGCCTGGAACTACGACGGCTCGATCACGGGCGCGTACGAGATCGGCTGCGAGATGCAGAAGAAGCGGATCGAGTGCGCGATCATGATCAAGGCGGCGCTTGCGGAGGACGAGGCGTAGAAAGCGGCGTCTGACGGAAGCGCGGAGCGCGTCGGCGTAAACCCGCGGAATCGGGTGCATCGCAGCAGGAAGCGCTCCGGCATGAGGCCCGCGAAACCAGGCCGCGGCGGCCGAAACCGCCGGCTGCAGAACCGGCGCAGGCCGGTACGGAATGAGTGCATTATAGTAGCAAAGGAGATAAAAGCAATGAAAAGTGGAAAAGGAAAAGGTCTGTTGTGCCTGATCGCCGTGCTGGCCTGTGT
>CANQME010000122.1 GCA_947624815.1 uncultured Lachnospiraceae bacterium
CCACAAGTCATGGGCGGAGCGGCAACCTGAGCGTGAACTCATCAAGAGTTCACGCGAATTTGCCGTTGCCCTCAAACCGGCGTTTTTGAATTTAGAAAGACTTCCCTTCGGAGTCATGAGCGCCCAGAATGTGTCCTGATCCCTGCCTGTCGCGCGTCCCCTTCGCGTCCCCCTCTCCCCCTCAATACGCATAGAAAAAGGCATCTGACCAATTCCCTCAGCCAGATGCCCAATATCCACTTTCCTACCTCACACAACCCTCGCAGGATTGTCTCACTCTCACTGATCCTCCGCCGCCAGCTGCGCTCCCACAGCCTCGACATCCACATCCGCCACATCCGGATCCTCAACCGGGGCCTTCTTCTCCGGAACCTGCAGCGCCTTAATGCTCAGGCTGATCTTCCGGTCCGCCTCATTGAAGTCCACGATCTTCGCCTCGATCTCCTGCCCGATGGACAGCACATCCGCCGGCTTATCCACATGCTCGCGGGAAATCTGGGACACATGCAGCAGAGCGTCCACGCCCGGCTCCAGCTCCACGAACGCACCGAAATCCGTCATCCTGGCCACGCGGCCCGTGACGATATTGCCCACCGCGTACTTCTCAGCGGCGTCCGTCCACGGATTCTGATCCGGGAACTTCAGGCTCAGCGCGATCTTGTCGCCATGGATATCCTTGATCAGCGTCGTCAGCGTCTGACCGGCCTTAAAGACCTTCTTCGGGTTCTCCACGCGGCCCCAGGACATCTCAGAGATATGAAGCAGTCCGTCCGCTCCGCCCAGATCGATGAACGCGCCGAAATCCGTCACATTCTTCACTACGCCCTCGACCACATCGCCTACCTGGATGCGGGCGAACAGGGCTTCCTGCATCGCCTTCTTGCGGGCTACCATCAGCTGCTTGCGGTCGCCGATGATCCTTCTGCGGCGGGGATTGAACTCCGTGATCACGAATTCGATCTCCTGTCCCGCAAACTTGGACAGATCCCGCTCATAGACATCCGACACAAGGCTCGCCGGGATAAATACCCTGGCTTCCTCTACGACTACGCTCAGACCGCCGTCCAAAACCTGAGCCACCTTCGCGGTCAGGACCTCCTGGTTGTTGAACGCATCCTCAAGACGCTTGTTGCCGCGGTCAGCCGCCAGTCTCTTATAGGACAGAGCCACCTGGCCCTCGCCGTCGTTAACCTTCACGACCTTAGCCTCCAGCTCGTCCCCCACATGTACCACGGTTCTGAGATCCAGATTGGAATCGTTGCTGTATTCATTCCGGGGAATGATCCCGTCGGACTTGTATCCGATATTCAGGACAATCTCATCCTCTTTCACATCGATGACTTTACCGGTGACAACCTCTCCTGTACGTATAGTCTTCAACGATTCTTCCAACATCTGTTCAAAAGTCTGTTCTGCCATTACTTTTTGAACCTCCTCAATAATTTTCTTTGGGGTCGATGCCCCTGCTGTAATACCTACGCTGCGCACAGAATCTACACTTTCAGGTGATAAGTCGTCAAGTGTCTGAATGAAATGGGTGTTCTTACATTTCCTTTGGCAAATTTCAAAAAGCTTACGTGTATTCGAACTATACCTACCGCCAATGACCACCATGGCGTCTACCTTCGAGGCAATCTGCTCAGCTTCCCTCTGCCGTTCCTCTGTTGCACTACAAATAGTATTTAAAACAATTATATCATAACCCTTTTTTGAAATTTTTTCAACTAATTCTTCAAAATTCTTGTAATTAAATGTCGTCTGGGACACAATACATAGCTTTGTGGTTAAATCAGACGGCAAATTGGCGAAATCTTCTTCCGATTTCACAGTCACAGACGGCGATTGGCACCAGCCGCGGATGCCCTGCACCTCCGGATGGGAGCTGTCGCCGATGATGACGATTGTCCGGCCCGCCCCGCTCTGCTCCTTTACGATGTTGTGGATCTTCTTCACAAACGGGCAGGTGGCGTCCACCACCTGAAGTCCCTGACGGTTCAGGAGCTCGTAGATCTGCGGACCGACCCCATGAGAACGGATGATGACGGTTCCCTCGTGCAGTCCGGCAAGCTCCTCCTCCGACACGGCCCTGACGCCCTGCTGCTCCAGCTCGCGGACCACCTCTTCGTTATGGATGATGGGACCCAGCGTATAGATCGGTCCCCCTCCCTCCCGGATCCGGCGGCTGACCAGATCCATGGCCCGCTTTACGCCGAAGCAGAAGCCGGCAGTTTTCGCAACGATCACTTCCATCTTCCGTCACCCGCCTATCCGCTCCGCCGGAAGTCCCCGGCTGACTGCTGCCGCGGTGATCGCGTCCAGCACCTGAGCGACCGTCATATCGGAGCTGTCCAGGTACACGGCGTCCTCCGCCTGCTTTAAGGGAGCGATCTCCCGGTTCATATCCCGCCAGTCCCTGGCCCGGATCTCCTCCTCGATCTCCGGCAGGCTGCATTCCTTCCCCTTCTCCGTCAGCTCCTTATAACGCCGTCTCGCCCGTACCTCCACCGACGCGGTCAGATAGATCTTGGTCTGGGCATTCGGTAACACGCAGGTGCCGATATCCCTGCCGTCCATGATCACGTCGGTGCTGGCCGCCAGATCCCTCTGAAGGCTCAGAAGCTTCTGCCGTACCGCCGCATAGACCGAACAGGCCGACGCCAGATGGCCTACCTCCTCCGTGCGGATCAGATCCGACACGTCCTCCCCGTTTAAGATCACCCTCTGGGTTCCGTTCTCATAGCGGATCGAGATGCTGATGTCGCCGCAGGCCCGGCTGATTCCCTCCTCGTCGTCCATACTCAGACCCTGCCTGTCAAAATACAGGCCCATGGCCCGGTACATGGCGCCGGTGTCCACATAGACGAAGCCCAGCTTCGCTGCCAGCGCCCTGGCGATGGTGCTTTTGCCCGCTCCTGCGGGACCGTCGACGGCAATGTTATACGCTGCTGACATACAAGTAAATTCTCCTTTTATCTTATTTCGTTCTCCATGACCATGCCCGCCCGGAGAATTTCCCTCCTGCGTTCCCTCTTTCTGATATCTCCCGGAAGGATCCATTCCCTTCCGCTTCACTCCCACGGAATGCCGCTCCCGGCCGCCCAGCCGGTCGACCAGGCGATCTGCAGGTTAAAGCCTCCCGTCACCGCGTCCAGATCCAGTACCTCTCCCGCAAAATACAGTCCCCGCACCTTCTTCGATTCCATGGTGGCCGGCGAGACCTCCTTCACCGAGATCCCTCCCTGGGTGATAATGGCTTCATTGAACCCCCTCAGCCCGGTCAGCGTCACGGTGAAATGCTTCGTCGCGTCCAAAAGACGCTTCCGTTCCTGTCTGGTGATCTCCCGCACCGGCTTCTCGGGCGGAATGCCGCTCCGCGACACCATGATTGGAATCAGCTTCGCGGGATAGAGCTTTCCCAGCGCATTGGCGAACTTCCGGTTGGCGAATTCCGAGAAATCCCGCAGGATCCGCGCATCCAGCTGCTCGTCCGTAAGCGCCGGCTTCAGATCGATCTCCATCGAAAGCGGCCGTTCCCGAAGGGTACTGCCCACGAAGCAGCTGGCGCTTAGGATCACCGGCCCGCTGACGCCGAAATGGGTGAACAGCATCTCGCCGAATTCCCGGTAAAGCTCTTTCCCTCTGTCAAAAACGGCGATCTCCACATTCTTAAGGGAAAGCCCCTGCAGGCTTTTCACATCCTCTTCCTTCGCGGTCACCGGCACAAGCGAAGGACGTAGCCGCGTCACCGTATGGCCGCATTCCTTCGCAAACCGGTATCCGTCGCCGGTCGAACCTGTGGATTCATAGGAGATCCCGCCGGTCGCTACGATCACCGCGTCGGCGGAGAGAAAAACGGCTTCCGTCTGACGCGCTGCCGTCCGGCGGTCGCCATGCACGCTCCCGCCGTTCCCTTTTCGGACGTCTCCCGGGGAGTCCCATTCCCTTACCGTAATACCGGTGCATTTCCCGCCGGATACACAGACGGCGGTAACCTCGGAATTCAGATGCACCCGCACGCCCAGCTCCTTCATCTGCCGGATCAGGGCCGCGATCACATCCGAAGAATGATCCGATACGGGGAACACCCGGCCGCCTCTCTCCACCTTCAGCGGGCAGCCGGCCCGCTCCAGAAGCTCCATCATATCCCGATTGGAAAATGCCGCAAAACTGCTGTATAAAAACCGGGGATTCGTCACCACATTCTGCCTCAGTGACTCCATGCTGCACGCATTCGTCACATTGCAGCGGCCTTTGCCGGTGATGAACAGCTTCTTCCCCGGTTTTTCGTTCTTCTCATATAGGTGGACCTCATGTCCACATCCGGCGGAGGCGATGGCGGCCGCCATTCCGGCGGCGCCGCCTCCGACGATCCGCACAACGCTCATATCTTTACCTGACCAGATTCAGATGAACCATAAATCCGGCGATCTCCTGATCCAGATAGGCGAACTTGATCCGCCCCTCCTCGTTGGTCTTCACCGTCTCCGGGATCACGTGGACTCCGCGGGAAGCGAAGAAATCAATGGCCTTCTCGCAGTCGTTGACGCCGATGGCGATGTGTCCGACGGCGCCCCGGCCGTGGCCCTTCATGATCTCCACCAGATCGGCGGAGAAGATCGAGCTGGCGCCCTCCTTCGCGGGCAGTCCGAAACAGTCCTCAAACTGTTTCGCCCATCCTCTCGCCTGTTCGTCGTCCGCTGCATTGATCCCCACATGGGTCACATGCATTCCCAGTTCTTTCACGATGTCCTGCATATCCGTCCTCCTGTCGGTTTCTTTGACTGTTCCTCCGCTGTCCGATTGTCCGCGCGGGGAATCATTTCTCCTTCTTCGATACTTCCTCGATCTTCTTCTCCAGCGCGTCTACAACGGTGCGCAGCACCTTCACGCGGGCGTAGAGCTTATCGTTGCCCTCGACCACGACCCACGGAGCGTAGGTCGTAGAAGTGCGGACCAGCATCTCGTCCACCGCCGCTTCGTACAGATCCCATTTCTCACGGTTCCGCCAGTCCTCGTCGGTGATCTTCCACTGCTTGGCCGGATTCTCCATGCGCTCCCTGAAGCGCCGCTCCTGCTCGTCCTTGTCGATATGGAGCCAGAACTTGATCACCACGGCGCCGTAATTGGCCATGTGGGACTCCATCTCATTGATCTCCTGGTAGGCGCGCTTCCACTCCGCCTCCGTGCAGAAGCCCTCGATCCGCTCCACCATGACCCTGCCGTACCAGGTCCGGTCGAAAATGGCGATATGGCCGCCCTTGGGCATATTGTTCCAGAACCGCCACAGATAGTGGTGGACCTTCTCGATATCGTTGGCCGCGGATGTGGGATTCACCTGATATCCTCTCGGATCCAGACGGCTGGTCAGACGCTTGATGGCGCCGCCCTTGCCGCCGGCGTCCCACCCCTCGAAGCCGAGGACCACCGGAATGCGCAGACGGTACAGCTCGCTGTGCAGCGTCTCCAGCTTCTTCTGGAGCTTGTCCAGTTCCTTCTTATACTCTTCCCTCGTAAGGGACTTGGTCAGATCCACGCCGGACAGCACGCCGTTCTGGAAACGCTCCGCGGGCCTGGCCACGGTCTTCTCCGGCTTCTTGTCCGCCAGCTCCTGACGGCGCGCCAGCTCGTAGGCCAGTCTCTCCGTCACGGTGGTCAGGATCTTCATGGCCGCGTAATCCTTATCCGTCGCCTCGATGATGGTCCACGGCGCATACTCTGTCTCCGTGTTCTCAAGCATCTCCTCCGTGATCTTAAGGAACGCGTCGCATTCCTTGTTCCGCTTCCAGTCCTGCTTGGTCACGCGCCACGACGTCTCCTTGGCGCTGTCCAGCTTCTTGAAGCGCTTCTTCTGCTCGCCCTTGGAAATATGCAGGAACAGCTTGATGATGACCGTACCGTCATCGGTCAGCTGCTTCTCGAAGGACAGGATATCCTGATAGGCTCCGGGCACGTCCTTCTCCTTCGTGATGCCGTCAAACCGATCCTCGGTCACGACCTTATACCAGCTGCAGTCGAAGATCTCGATTCTCCCCTTGGCCGGCGTCTTGGTCCAGAACTGCCACAGAAACGGGCGGAGTCTGGCCTCTTCGTTAGAGGAATTCGTCGCATAGACCGAGAAGCCTCTCGGATCCAGCGCCTGGATCAGCCGGTTGATCTGAACCCCCTTGCCGGCGGCTCCCAGTCCTTCGAATACGATCATGACCGGAATCCCGGCCGCCTTGCACTCCCTCTGCAGTCTTCCCAGCCGCTCCCCTTCGGCCTCCATGACCTGCTTATAGGTCTCCTTGTCCACGGTTTTCGACAGATCGATTTTCTCCAGCATAACATACCTCCTCTTTTCTTTCGGACCTTAACCCCGCCGGCGGCCGCGGGCCGCATCAGGGCGCATTCGTCCCGGATTATGATGCCTATATTATAAATCCAATCCTATCCTGTTGCAAGTCCCGTGGAAAAGAAAATCAGGTTCCTAAAAGAAAATTCTCAAAAAAAGGTTGCAATTTTAAATTCTCATGCTATAATAACCGGGTAGGCAGTTCGGAGCATCGGATCCGCGGCGTGCCTGCACAGAGCAGATCGGCAGATCTCATAGAACGGGGGCGTAGCTCAGCTGGGAGAGCGTTCGGTTCGCATCCGAGAGGTCGAGGGTTCGAATCCCTTCGTCTCCATAAAGCGCTTAAGACTTTTCCGAAGTCTTAAGCGCTTTCTTTCTGCCGCAGTATTCTTATTTCTTCCCCAGCCAGTGATGCAGGCATTCCATCAGCTGATCGACGGACAGCGGCTTGGTGATATGCTCATCCATCCCCGCCTGCCGGCTCGCGACCGCATCCTCGGCGAAGGCGTTGGCCGTCATCGCGATAATGGGCACCGTAATGGCGTCCGGCCGCTCCAGACTGCGGATCGCCCGCGACGACTCATAGCCGTTCATCACCGGCATCTGGATATCCATGAAGATCAGGTCGTAATACCCCTCCGGCGAACGGATGAACCTGTCGAGCGCCTCCTGTCCGTTGGCCGCGCTCTCCACCTCCACCCCCGTGGTGCCGATGATCTCCTCGGCGATCTCCAGGTTCAGCTCGTTATCCTCGACCAGAAGGATCCGCTTGTCGGACAGATCCAGTTCCTCCGCACCCACGCGGTTCTCCGGTTCCGTTTCCTCCTCGCCGACGATCTTCTTAAACACGTACATCAGACGCGACTTAAACAGAGGCTTGGCGATAAAGCCGCTGATCCCGGCCCTTCTGGCCTCCAGCTCCACGTCGCTCCAGTCGTAGGCCGACAGGATAATGATCGGCAGGTCCGGTCCCACCTTGGCCCGGATCGCCTTCGCCGTCTCGATGCCGTCCATATCCGGCATCTTCCAGTCCAGGATCACGGCGAAGAAATCTTCACCCCTCTGATTCGTCTCCCAGATCCGGCGGACAGCCTCGGCGCCGCTTAACACCCACTCGCCCTTCATCCCCAGATCGTCCAGCACGGCGCAGGTCGCCTCGCAGGCGTACTGATCGTCGTCCACGACCAGGACCGGCAGATCCGCCAGCTTATCCAGGCAGTCCTCCGTTACCGTGCGCTGCTTTAAGAACACCGTCACCGTGAAGGTAGAACCCTTCCCCGGTTCGCTCTCCACCTCGATGGTGCCGTTCATCATACGGACGATATTGAGCGCAATGGTCATGCCGAGCCCCGTTCCCTCGATCCGGCTGACCCGGGAATCCTCCGCCCGGCTGAACGGATCGAAGATCCTCTGTATGTACTCCTTCGTCATGCCGATGCCGTTGTCCCGGAATATGAACTCATAGCATCCGTATCCGTAGGCCGAGGACGGCTTCTCCGAAATCCGCAGCTCCAGCTGGCCTCCCTCCGGCGTATACTTGACCGCATTGCCCAGGATATTCATGAATACCTGCTGCAGCCGCAGAAGATCGCCGACCACGTCCTCATGGATTACATTGGAGATATGCAGCTCCAGCCGCTGGTTCCGGGACGCCACCGCAGGCCGGATCATGGTCTGCAGGCTCTGGATCAGGTCGGACAGGTTAAATTCCTCCTCCGCCAGGTCGATCTTGCCGGACTCGATCTTGCTCATATCGAGGACCTCGTTGATCAGGCTCAGCAGATGGCGGCTTGAAACCGTGATCTTGTTCAGGCAGTCGGCCACCCGCTCCCGGTCGTCCAGATGCGTCCCCGCGATGGCAGTCATACCGATGATCGCGTTCATGGGCGTTCGGATATCGTGGCTCATCCGCGACAGGAATTCGCTCTTGGAAGCGTTGGCGTGGTTCGCCGCGGCCACGGCCTCCTTAAGCGTCTGTCGCTCCTGCTCCTCCCGCTCCTTCGATTCCGTGATATCCTGCGACACGTAAAGCGCCCTCTTGGGCACGCCGTCCGTCATTCCGGCCAGCACGATGCTGACCCTCACCCAGCCGTCGGGAATGATCACCCCGTCAGCCCGGTTCTTGATGCGGCGGTATTCCACCGTGACAAACGGCTTCTCCTTCGTCAGGGACCGCATCAGGCTGTTGTAATTGATCTTCGTCAGATACTCGCTCCGGTCGTCCGGATGGACGAACCGGGAGGCGTAGGTCGCGATGGCGTCCGCGTAGTTCACCCGGTCGCCCAGGATGCTTCCTACCTCCTCCTCCAGCTGCCGGATCGGCATAAATGCATTGCTCTCCAGGTCCACGAAGTAGACCGCATAATACATGCTGACCAGACTGCTGATGATCGACGACTTGTTGCTCGCTTCCCGGTAGGCGGCCCGCTCCTTCCGGATTTTATCCTCCACATCCTGCAGAGCCATAACCGCGTAGCGCCTGCCCTCCAGGTTCCGCCTCAGATGGGCGGTGATCTCCACGAAACGGTATTCGTCGCCGAACCGGCGTCTGGCGATCATGTCAACGCGCTCTTCCCCATCCGCGCACGTCTCCTTAAGCGCCTCGAAGGAGAACTTCCTGCCGAACTCCGTCCGGTCCTCCGGATGGATGCAGATGCCCGACAGATCTCCCACGATCTCCTGCCAGGTCGTGCACCCGTCCGCGATGGCCGCCGCCACCTGCTCGGAGGCGCGGATCGCGTCCAGATGCCCGGTCGTAAGGTCGATCACATAGATCCCGTAATTCTGCTCTCCCAGAGAGGAAATGATCTCCCTGGCCGGCACGTCCGGGCCGTCCTGACGGATGCCGTCGCTGTAGCTGTCGTTGATATCCTTTACATAGACCATGATCCGGTGGCTGTCCTCCGCCTCCGGGATCACCTCGAGAATATGCCAGCGGTAGCCGTCGCCGTCCTTGCAGCGGTAAGCGCAGGCCAGCACGCGCTTGCCCGCGTCGATCTCGCTCCTTACAAACTCCGGATCGGTAAACCGGGCGAAACGCCCCATGTCGTCCGGATAGATATTGCCCTTTTCCAGAAAATAATCCAGGAATGTCTCGATCGTATGGCCGGGCGCGCGGAGATTGCTCGCCTCCTCCGAAAAATCCTTGATCGCTTCATATTCCAGCGTGTCCAGATTGACGCGCAGAACCTTCAGATACGCGTCGCTGGCCGCCTCCGTGCGGGTCGTGGCTGTGATCAGAACAGCCGGAATCTCATCCTCCCACGCGATCCGTGTCGCAGTATAGTCAACCGCGTTGCCCAGCGGACTGTCGAAAAGCACCGTATTCACCTTCTCCGAGCTGGCAAGCGCGTCCAGGTGACAGGCGCCGCAGGGCTTTTCCCAGTACCGGCACCAGTAATCCCCGATCTTCGCCTCCGGGAACAGGTCTCTGATCCGTTTGTTCAGATACAGGATTTCATGGGTATCCTCCCGAAGCACGTAAATCCCCATGTTGCTCATGGAATCCAGAATCTTCTCATATTCTCTGGCCGTCATCGATCTCTTCCTTCCTGACTTAAGGCTTCGGCACCGGTTCCGGCCGCCCCCGAAGGAACATGCCCTGCCCGGCCGCCGTTACTGCGGTATCATTCCTGGTCCGTCGCTCCCGCCTTCCGCTGGGCGATCCGGCGGTCCATTTCCTCCTGATTGCGCTTTGCGCTGACCGACAGGATCTTATCCAGATAGATGGACTTTAACTGTTTGCTGGCCAGGGCCTGCTTCATCGGCGGCAGCTTGAGGATCGTTCCGAACACGGCCGCCATGGCCCTGTGATTGGCAAAGGCTTCATTGTCAAAGATCAGGTTCTGAAGCGTTCCCTTCTCAATGGCCTGCAGGACGAACCGGTGGGTGCTGTTCACCGGCGTGATCACCTGCACCGGCCTGCGCTGCATCTCGATCGCCTTGAAGGCGCAGTTTCTGGCGCAGACGCCGCAGCCCAGACAGATCTCCTTATTGATTACCGGCCGCTTCTTCCCGTTCTCGCCCGTCTCCATGGAAATGGCCAGAACCGGGCAGACCTTCGCGCACTTGCCGCAGCCGGCGCATTTGTCATAGGACGGCTCCGGAATGTAATTGGTCGTGGCCACCGGCTGCATGGGGCTGAACTTCCTGGCCGCCTGCAGCGCCTCGCAGCAGCAGCCGCAGCAGTTGCAGATGAACGCCGGATGCTCGCGCACGTTCTCGCCGATCTGGACCAGATTGGCGGCGTAGGAGCGTTCTAG
>CANQME010000123.1 GCA_947624815.1 uncultured Lachnospiraceae bacterium
ATCGGCAACAGCCGTAAAGATATGAACTGGAAACCCCAAACACTGACCATCGGTGAGTTGTGGGAAAAGCTGAAAACACCTGCCAGAGGCACAGAAACGATTTCTCAGTACCTTGCCTTAAAAAAGGTGCAGCAAGATGACCTGAAAGACGTTGGCGGCTTTATGGCCGGCACTTTACACGGCGGACGGCGTAAGGCGGCCGCCGTTACTGGCCGTGACGTTGTGACCCTGGACTTTGATACCGTCCCACCATACGGCACAGACGGGCTCCTGCAGGCGGTGGACGCGCTGGGATGCGGCTATGCGGTATATAGCACCCGTAAGCATATCCCCACGGCTCCCCGGCTGCGTGTTCTCCTACCGCTGGATAGGACGGTATCCGCAGATGAGTATGAGCCCATCGCCCGATACCTGGCGGCGCGGATCGGCATCCAAATGGCTGACCCTACCACCTTTGAGCCCTCACGCCTCATGTATTGGCCCTCCTGCTGCTCTGATAGTGATTATGTGTTCACCTATAAGGACGCGCCTCTGACGGCCTCTGACGGCGTTCTGGGGACGTATGAGGACTGGCACGACTTGACCTCCTGGCCCACTGTACCCGGCTCTGTAAGCTATCAAAAGCTGGCGATGAAACAGGGGGACCCGGACACGAAACCAGGCATTGTGGGTGCATTCAACCGGGCCTATGGGGACGTGTTCAACGTCATGGAAAAGCTGCTCCCCGGCATCTATGAGCCCGTGGACAATGACCCGAACCGATTCACGTACCTGGGCGGCTCCACGACGGGCGGCGCCGTGGTCTACGACAACGGCAAATTCCTGTTCTCCCACCATGCCACTGACCCCTGCGGTGGTAAGCTGGTAAACTGCTTTGACCTGGTACGTCTGCATCGCTTTGGTGATAAGGACGATGAGGCGGCTCCCGGCACTCCGAATAACCGTCTGCCGTCCTATGTGGCGATGTGCGAGTTTGCCGTATCCGATCCTACCACCTCTGCCCTACTTGCGAGAGAGCGGCACGATCAGGCGGTAAAGGACTTTGAGGGCGTGGGCGCGAGTAATGCGGACGCGCCGGAAAACTGGATGCAAAAGCTGGACCTGAATGCAAAATCCGGTCTGGTAAAGCCCACCATCGACAACATCCTCATCATTCTGGACAATGACCCATTCCTGAAAGGCAAGTTTGCCCTGAATCAGTTTGCCGGCCGTGGGGAGGTGCTGGGGCAGCTCCCGTGGAGCGGGGACAGCCGACGTCGCTTGTGGAGCGACACGGACAGCAATGGGCTTTACTGGTACATGGAAAAAGCCTATCAGATCACTGGGCGGGGGAACATCGACGCGGCGCTGGACATTCATGCGGCTACACACGCATTCAACGAGGTGCAGGATTACCTGAACCGGCTGGAATGGGACGGCGTTCCCCGGCTGGATACTCTCTTTATTGACTATCTGGGCGCTGTAGATGACACGGCTGGCTATTGCCGCGCTGTCTGCCGCAAGAGCTTTACGGCGGCGGTCGCCCGCGCTATGACCCCCGGATGCAAGTTTGACAATATGCTGATCCTCTGCGGTCCCCAGGGCATCGGCAAGAGTACCCTGCTGGACCGTCTCTCCCGCGGCTGGTTTAACGACAGTATCCGCACATTCGAGGGCAAGGAGGCATCGGAGCTGCTGCAGGGTGTGTGGCTGGTCGAGGTGGCGGAGCTGGACGCTTTCAGGCGTACAGACGTGGCCCGGATCAAACAGTTTCTTTCCCTCCGGGCGGACCGTTACCGGGCGGCATACGGGCGCAACGTGAAAGAGCTGCCCCGCTGTTGCGTGTTCTTTGGGACGTGCAATCAGATGGATTTCCTCCAGGATACCACCGGAAACCGGCGTTTCTGGCCCGTGGACGTGGGCGAAATCCCCCACCAGAAAACCGTCTGGCGCGATCTGGACGATGGCACGGTGGATCAGATATGGGCGGAGGCCAAGCTGCGGTGGCAGTTGGGTGAAGCTACATACCTGACGGGCGGGGTGGAAGAAGCGGCAAAGGAACGGCAGGAACAGCACCGGGAGGCATCCCCGAAAGAGGGCCTGGTCCAGGACTTTATCTCCCGGCCGGTCCCGGATGACTGGTCGAAATGGCCCCTTGACCGGCGCCGTGACTTCTGGGCGAACAATGCCCAGGGTGATTATACACTTGTCCCCCGTGACCGTATCTGTGCGCTGGAAATCTGGTGTGAGCTTTTCATGGGGAATCAGCGGGACATAAAGCCCGCCGACGTCCGGGAAATCAATGCGGTTATCTCCAATTCCCCAGGCTGGCGGCGCGCCGTGAAACCGATTCGATGCGGCCCCTACAACGTCCAGCGGGGCTTTCTGCCGGAGGGCTGATTATGAGGGTGAAAGCATACAAAGGGAAAGTGTACGGCGCGGAATTGACCGCAAAAGAGAAAAAGGCTATGGACCTTGAAATCTCCAGACAGATTGCGGAGGCGGAAAGGAAACACGCCAATGACCTTGATGCTCTGATCCTGTATGTTCTGCACGTGCATCTTGGCTTTGGAAAGGTTCGCCTACGGCGGTTTTATGAGGCGTTTTCTGCGGAGCATGATGCGCTTATAGCCCATTATGAAATGCCGGATGATAATGCGTGGCTGGCGGATCAGATGTTAAAGCGGATAGGTGTAGACGTGGCGGCATGGAACGCAGAACGAGAAAGAACAAATTCCGGTTAAAGAATTTGTGTTACAAAAGCCGTTACAAAAGCGTTACATTCGGCTTTTTCAACGTAACAATGTAACAGAAAAATGTTACATTGTTACGTTGCTGTTACAGTTAATGTAACGCCGGAAACCCTTGATATATCAAGCAAAAATGGACTTTGTTACATTGTTACAAATAATCCTAATAGACCTATGGAATAGAGAAATTAGAGGAATATATACCGCCCTGTTCTCCCTAATCCGTACACGTCTATACGCGCGCGCAAAAGTTGTAACACGGCGGCGGTTTTACCCCTTGCCTCCGCTGTGGGAAAAACCGTTGCGGGAAAAAGCCGTTGCGGGAAAAAGCTGTTTCTTTTGCGAGGTTTGTTAGATTTGCGACGGGGTGAGCCCGTGCCCCGTTTTTATACTCGGCACCCCGCGCCCGCGCGAGGGGAATTTTGGGAGGTATTCGCTGTGCTGGAAAAGACGATTGAGGATAAGCTGAGAAAGCCCGTCCGGGCTATGGGCGGTTTATGCCTGAAATGGGAATCCCCCGGATTTACAGGTGTGCCGGATCGGTTGATCCTCTTGCCGGGAGGTGTGGTAGTGATGGTGGAGACAAAGGCTCCCGGCAAAAAGGAAAGAAAGCGGCAGGAATATGTTCATGCACAGCTCCGGGCGCTGGGGTTTACGGTATTCTCCACGGTGGATACCCCTGAAAAGGTGGCGGCGGTTCTGGCCCACTGTCGGGCGCTGCTGGAAAGTGAGGACAAATAAGCATGGGAAAAGATTATCAGCCCCACGGCTATCAAATATACAGCACCCAGCGGATGATTGATACTCCATACCTGGGCGCATTCCTTGACATGGGCCTGGGCAAAACGGTGGTGACGCTGACGGCGCTACACAGCCTAAAGTATGAGCGCTGGTGCATTCGCAAGGCTCTGGTGATCGCCCCGAAAAAGGTAGCAGAAACAACCTGGACGACGGAGGCGGCAAAGTGGAATCACCTGAAAAATCTCCGGGTGGTTACGGTCCTGGGATCGGCGCGGCAGCGGCTGGCGGCGCTGGCGCAGACCGCGGATGTGTATGTTATCAACCGGGAGAATACACAGTGGTTAGTGGACCACTACGGCTATGACTGGCCTTTTGATGTGGTGGTGCTGGATGAATCCAGCTCTTTCAAAAATCACCGGGCCCAGCGATTTAAGGCTTTGAAAGCTGTCCGGTCGAAGATTGCCCGCTTGATCGAGCTGACCGGGACGCCGCGCCCCAAAAGCCTTATGGACCTGTGGGCGCAGATATACCTACTGGACGGCGGCCGGCGCCTGGGACGGACGATCTCCGTCTATCGTGATATGTATTTCACCCCCGGCCGGCGCAACCGCACGACGATATTTGACTATGATCCGAAACCGGGCGCAGAACAGGCGATTTACACGGCTATTTCCGATATTTGTATCAGCATGAAGTCTGAGGATTATCTGGAATTGCCGGAATTGATTGTTGACGATATTCCCGTAATGCTGGATGACAAGGCACAGAAAGCCTATACCAGTATGGAGCGCGATATGCTCTTGACCGTGGACGGCGATACAGTCACAGCGACGACGGCGGCGGCATTGACGGGAAAGCTCCTGCAGCTCTGTAATGGCGCTGTGTACGATGAGGGCGGCGCGGTTATTCCCGTCCATGATTGCAAGCTGGAGGCATTCATGGAAACCGTGGAGCAGCTTAACGGGCAACACGCGATTGTGTATTACCATTTCCAGCATGACAAGGATAGACTGATTGCCGCCCTTGCCAAAACCGGCCTGCGGGTGCGGGTATATACGGATGCGCGCGAGGAAAGAGACTGGAATGCGGGCGAGATTGACATATTACTTGCACAGCCGGCCTCCTGCGGGTATGGGCTTAATCTGCAAGAGGGTGGGCATCATGTGATATGGTTTGGGCTTACCTGGAATTTGGAGGAATACCAACAGGCGAATAAACGCTGTCACCGGCAGGGACAGCCCTATCCCGTCGTGGTCCACCGGCTCATGGTCCAGGGCGGTACGGATGAGGATGTGATCCGCTCTTTGGAGGTAAAGGACAGCGGGCAGGAAAGCCTACTGGCGGCGCTGAAAGTTCGCATAGACAAGGCAAAGGGAGGCATAACGACGTGACACTTAACGAATTATCACAGCTTTATTATCTGAATCGAGAGATTGAGCTGGACCAGCAGCGGCTCCAGGAGTTGGAGGGGCAATGCTCTCCCGGCTCCCCCGTGCTGGACGGTATGCCCCGCTCCCCCGGCATGAACAGGAGCAAGGTAGAGCGGCTGGCGGCGGAGATCGTGGACCTGCAAGCGATTATCGCCGCAAAGCAGATACAGTGCATCCATGAGCGGCAGAGGCTTGAAAGGTACATAAGCACGATCCCGGACAGTCTCACGCGCATGGTGTTTACTCTGCGCTTTATCAATGGCCTGCCCTGGATGCAGGTGGCGGCGCATATCGGCGGGAACAACACGGAGGACAGCGTAAAAAAGACCTGTTATCGCTATCTGGATCGGGAGGCGGACAGCCGGCCGGATGATGGAGGTGAGCGGGCGTGGGCGCAATAACACGACTTGCGGAGAGTTGCCGGAAATGTTCGTTTGTAAATTCCTGTAGTCATAAGGAGCTGGAGCATTTGGCATATTATGACGGGCCTTTAGTGGCGGCTGCAGCGGGCGCTTGTGCGAGTGCTGCACAACCGGCGATGCGTGAGACAATGCAGGTGAATATGGGCGGTATTATGACAACGGTTTACAAGGATGAAATCGAAAAGGAGCTTTACAAGGCGTTTCGCGAGCCGTTTATGCTACGATATGGCGGATGATGGAGGGGAATTTTGATGATGGATACGGTGCGCCGGGCGGCGGATGAGGTTCAGGCGGTGGCCGCGCGGATATACGATCAGATAGAGCGTGATTTTAACCGTCTGGCGTGGGATACGCTGGCGGGGCTGGGCTTTTCGCGGGAGTATGTGATCGAGCATAGCGAGGATTTTATGCGCGTGGAGCAATCAGACGGGCTTGTGTGCTGGTTTGAGTACAAGGGCGTGTGTCTGTTCGGCATACAGCGCCGGATCACCTATGAGGTGCAGAATGGGACGGCTGGGGTAGTTGTGGAGCTGTCCATCGTTGTCCCCGCTGAGAAAAACACGGCGGGGAATACAAGTTGTCCTGAATGTCCCGCGCAAGTATGATATGCTATATCATGGATTTTTTGTAGTCCGATGCGGGGCCCGCCTCCTCCCCGGTCCTTACCGGATGGCGTAATGCCCATCGGCTGCACGGGTCAAAAATCCTGCGAAATGCCCCTGGTGCAATAGCGCCGGGGGCGTTTCCATACCGGCAAATTGGGGTATGCGTTTGCGGACGCATACTTGAAAAGCCTCTGGCGCGTGAGTGCTGGGGGCTTTTCCATACGTAAACGGGGGCGAGGATGTGTATAGGCAACAGCGAAATTATGAGAATCTGAATAAAGCGATATTTGAGGGCGTCGGGGACTATGGCATCCCGGCTATCTCCCCGGCAAGCTACGACGTGGAAAACTGGATCAGCTTTAACTATGCGCGGACCTGCGACGAGCCGGAACAGCATGGTATCCACTTTTTCATTGACGATTACCAGTTTAACCGGGTATGGACACAGCCGGACAGCTATCTGGGGATGTTGCGGAGATTTCAGGCGGTGCTTACGCCGGACTTCTCCACTTATACCGATTTCCCGAAAGCCGTACAGGTTTATAACCATTACCGCAAACACTGGCTGGGCGCCTACTGGCAGATGAATGGTATCAGGGTGATACCTACCATCAGTTGGTCAGACCGCCGCAGCTTTGAGTGGTGCTTTGATGGTGAGCCGGAGGGCTACACGGTCGCGGTGTCCAGCGTGGGGACACAGGCAAGCAAAGAATCCCGGCAGCTTTTCCTTGACGGGTACAATGAAATGCTCTCCCGTCTCCAGCCGGCCACGATCATCATGTATGGCAATGTCCCAGATGAGTGCAAGGGAAACATTGTGCCTGTCCGCGCTTTTCAGCAAAAATGGCGATAACGCAGAAAGGAGGCAATCCGCTATGGGAGGCAGAGGCAGCTCCAGCGGGATTGCGGCGCCGATACCGCCGCAGACTACCATCCCGCAGACCACTATCCCGATCAATTTTATGCCTATGACACAGGCGGAAGTGGATCAGTTGGCGGATGATGCGGAGGACGGTTACGACATTAACACCGTTCTGGCGATTAACCAGTATATCCGGCAGGACGTACAGGCTAATGGCTTCACCATGTCGCAGAACATGAATCACAAGATGGAAAACGATCTCCCGCTCAATGCAAATGAGCAGTACGTAAAGCAGCGCCTTATTGCCGCTATGCACGATATTGGGAAAGATACCGTGCTGACGCGGGCCGCGCATAAGGACTTTTTGGAGGCCCTGGGCGTTCATAATTACCAGAATATGACGGCGGCGCAGCTTGACGCGGCGGTAAAGGGCGCGGAGTATTCCGAGAAAAAGTTTGTTTCTGCGGCGTTTGATCCATCCAAAAATCCATTCATTTCCGGTCCCGCGTCTGGCGGGCGTGAGGTCTACATCAAGATCAAAGCGCCGTCTGACACGAAATGCGTTATCGGCAATCGGGCACAGTCCGAGGCTATCCTGATGCCTGGGGTGAAGTTCCGGGCGACTGGGGCGCATTTTGACGGCACAACCGCATACCCGCGCAATGGCGGCGCGCTCCCGCGCGTCATTGTCGAGGTCGAGATCATCAAGTAAAGGAGGCATAGACTTATGGCGAACAGCAAAGCAAAGCCGGCCCAGGGCAAGGCTGGCGAGGAAAGATTTGTCACGTCCGGCAAAAGCATCAACGTGATTAAGCCGGGCGGCGGCAAGGGCAAAGCCGGGGGCAAGCCTACCGGCAAGGGCAAAGGAGGCGGCAGATAATGGGAGGCAGAGGCAGCTCCAGCGGCTTGTTATCCGCCGCGCCGATGCCGCCGCAACCACCCGCACCACCGCCTCCCCCGTCTGGAAAAACTCTGGCAGATGTTCAGGCTATGGACGATCAGCAGTTGCATGACTTCCTCATTGACGTGCAAAACACTGATCTCCCCGATTTCCTGAACACTCACCATTTCCAGAAGATGACGTATGCGCTGGGGCTGAATGACAAGCCGGAAATCATATCGCAGCAGGAGTTTGACGATATGACGGTCAATGCTCCATTCGGCAGCGCCCAGCCCATTCTATACCGGACCGTCGATGATGCGCAGTTGACAGGCGGCGTGACACTCACCGCAAAACAGATTCAAGATATGCTGCTTTACGGCGATTTGACCTATCACGGCAACGGAATACACGGCGATGGCCTGTATTTTTCCGATGATAAGCGTGGATCGCAAGCGTATGGCAATGGCGGCGGAAGGTCGAGGACCGTCGCTTGCGTACTGAACAGCAAGGCCAGGCCCATTACGGAAACCGCTCTGCGGAAACAGTACGATGCCTTTATCAAAACGCACCCGCAATCCCGCAAAGCCCTGGGATTCGCAAAGGCCCGCAGCACCCACGACAGCATGAGCCAGTTTGCATTGTCGCAGGGCTACAACGTCATTGTGTCTCACCAGTTCGGCAACGAGAATTATTACACTGTGCTGGATCGTGGTGTGTTGTCTACCACCGGAAAAATTGAAAAATATTGACCGGGTGTATTGACAAGTTAAAATTATTTGACTATAATAGAGCCAAAGGGAGGAAAAGATCATGGCAAAGGATAAGAACGTGAACGTAGCCAAGACTTTAAGCGGCCTGACCGCACAGCAAAGCAAGGAGCTGGCCGGCAAGATCAACGGCGGTTTGGGCTCCGGCAAGCCCGCGCCCAAGAAACCGGCTGGCAAGGCCAAAAAGGGGAAATAAGTTCTCTGCTGTTTTGCAGAGGGCTTTTTCCGGTCTAAAATAGAAAGCTGATGTGTTTATACCCTCCCCCAAACGGGGAGGGCCTTTTCATGCCAAGAAAGCGAGGGATGCCGTATGGCGAAAAGAAACGCAGGCGGCAGACCGCCGAAGTACACCAGTAAAGAACAGATCGAGGGACTGATTGAGCAATATTTCCAGGACTGCGAGGGCCACATCCTCACCAATGAGCAGACGGGGCAGCCGGTTCTGGACAAATGGGGATTCCCCGTTTATGTTGATCGTCACCCTCCCACCGTCACGGGGTTGGCCCTGGCGCTGGGTTTTGCTACCCGGATCAGTCTGCTGGACTACCAGGGCAAGGCGGAGTTCCGCGATACCATCCTCCGGGCAAAGTCCAGGATCGAACAGTACACCGAGGAACGGCTATTCGATAAGGACGGCGCAAACGGGGCAAAATTCAGCCTCCAGAACAATTTCCGGCGCTGGAAAGAGGACAAGGGCGACGAGGCAAAGGTTCCCTCTATCAACATCGTCTGTGATATTCCCAAGGCAGCGGCGGAGGTTGAGCAGCCCGCGGCAAATGCGAAGGCGGGCGAGGCGGAGGACGATGCCGAAAGCTAAAATGGATGGGGTACGCCTCTCCGACCTGATCGCCCCAGCATTCTACCCCGTGTACTGGGACGTGGCGGAGGGGCTACACACCTATTACGACCTTTACGGCGGACGCGGTTCTACCAAGTCCTCTTTTATCAGCATTATGATCGTCCTGGGTATCATGCAGGACAAAACCTCAAATGCTGTTGTTTTCCGTAAAGTGGCAAGTACCCTCAGTACCAGTGTCTTTGCCCAGATAGAATGGGCGATTGATGCGCTGGACGTTTCCCACCTGTGGAAATGCACGTCCAACCCTATGAAGATGACATACCTCCCCACGGGGCAGGTGATCCTTTTCCGGGGATTGGATGAGGCACGAAAGCTGAAATCTATCAAAGTTCCTCACGGCTATTTGAAATTCTGCTGGTTTGAGGAATTGGACGAGTTTGACGGAGAGGAAGAAATCCGCTCTGTCCAGCAATCTGTCCTCCGTGGCGGCCCGAAATACGTTGTTTTCAAGTCTTTCAACCCGCCTATCAGTAAATCCAACTGGGCTAACCAGTATGTGATGAATCCGCGCCGCAGCGCTCTCCGGCATAAGTCCTGTTATCTGGACGTTCCCCCGGAATGGCTGGGATCGCAGTTCTTTGATGATGCGGAGGACCTGAAAGCGACCAATCCGCGGGCGTATCAACATGAGTACCTGGGGGATGCTGTCGGTACTGGCGGCGAAGTCTTTGACAACCTGGATATTCGTGTGCTGACGGATACGGAGATCGCCCCGTTTGACAATATCTACATGGGCATTGACTGGGGCTGGTATCCTGATCCGTACCACTGGGGCAAGATGCACTATGACCCGGCGCGCCGGACGCTTTACATCTACGATGAGTTCCGGGCCAAAAAGATGAGCAATGCGGAAACATGGAACAACCTGGTTATGCTGAAAGGTGTAACCGGTACGGACCTGATAACCGCAGACAGCGCCGAGCCGAAATCCATAGGTGACTACCGGGACTACGGCTCCCTGTGCCGGCCGGCCATTAAAGGTCCGGACAGTGTGCGGTATGGGATGAAGTGGCTCCAGTCTCTAAAGTGCATTGTGATTGATCCCGTGCGCTGCCCTGAAACAGCGCGGGAGTTTACCAACTATGAGTATGAGCGGACCAAAGATGACGAGCTGACAGGCCGCTACCCGGACGCAGATAACCATTCGATTGACTGTGTGCGGTATGCGATGGAACGCGTCTATAAGCGTAAGGGCCAGTAAAAAATATTGTCAAGCGAAAATGAAAATGTCCCGAAAATTTTTAAACATTAGCCCTGACTGCTCAGGGCTTTTGTTTGTTCCACA
>CANQME010000124.1 GCA_947624815.1 uncultured Lachnospiraceae bacterium
AAGACAGTATACAGAGCAATTCGCAGACAATCAAGTAGAGCAATAAAAAGTCAACTCAACTTATCAGCAACAATCTTATTGGCCTTATAAATAAGAAAAAGGTTAACAATTATGGCCAAAAAGATCACTAACAAACTCATTTCCTCAGGATGTCTCCATCCCGGATCCCGCTATATCTGTATTGCCGGGCACCATCCGGTCAGCGACTTCCTGGATGTTTACCGCATGGACCGCCAGATCCGGGCCGCCACCAGGGGCATGACCCCAAAGGAGCGGGAGGCGTACCTGAAGGACTATACCGGTTGGAGGGATGCCCCGCCGGATGATAGGGATTCATTCCTCCCGGTGAATGAAGACGAGCCGCCATTTTAGGGTACCGGCAGCGATATGTCCATCACCATGGTTCCATCAGCCACCAAAAAGGAGGGCGAAGTTGTAAAAATCCCATCAAAAAAAGGGCCTTCACGGTCCTCCTGATGTACTTAGCTCTAACCATGATACACCCAAAATCCAACTTGAAAAACGGCCTTTGTTCATCAGGTCTGGTTGAGGTATGCCATTTTTATGTTTTCATCGATATCAGATCCCCTCAAACCATTGATTTTTCGTGGTTTTCTCAATATCTGTCACCAACTTTTAGAGAAGAACCCAACATTATTGCATTCCACCCACAATAGTCTTGTTTCAAAATCATTATATTATAAAAAGCATCTTTACTCCTTTAATTTTCAAAGCGACTTTTGAAATAATCATGCAACCTACAAAGATTATGACTACCAACAAAACGCGCATGAATAATGTCAGCTCAATGTCCATAAATTCAAATAATCTCTTTATAATTGTCTGAGCAAACGGATGTAGAACCCATATACCAACTGATGTTGGTGCGACATATTTTACCACTTTCCAAAATCGTTTAAGGTTACCTGCTTTCTGATTCATACATAATAAAAATATGGCTACGGTACCTATAGTACAAAAAATACATGGATAGAAAGTATTCGTTGACCAAACATCTGACATTTCAACAAATAATCGACTAATACAAAGGGCAAAATAGCTAGCCATCACTACAAGACATAACACCCAATTTTTCATTTTGAATGTAGGTTCCTTATAGCTTAACTTTCGAAAGTACAAACCTAAAACAAAATAACCTATATATCTGATCAATCTATATGGGATTGGTACAATGGCGACCAAACTGTGACTGGGCATAAGGTAGAAAACGTCAAACATGAAAATCCCATTCATCACAAAAATGAAAAAAACAGATAGCCACCATCGGACAATTTTATCAACACTAGTATTTCGAAACCTCATATAAAAACTAATTGCACAATAGAGAATATGTATTATTATCAACGTTACAATAAACCAAAGATGAAACAACCATCCACTACCAACAAAGACGTTGGTTAGCACACGCAGACCAGAAATGAAACGATGATCTTTAATGCTTACCAAAACACCAATCAAAAAGCACCAGAGTATCAAGAATCTGCCATAATGAAACAATTTGACCTTTAAATACTCTACTGTATATTCTTTATCATAAAGTAAAAATCCGTTTACCATAAAGAAAAGGGGTATTCCATATACTCCTAACAAGTACAAGCATTGCTGTATATACCCCCCCGTATTTCCAACAACATGTAAGTTAACTACCATCGCCGTTGCGATAAGCTTGACAAGATCAATTCTATAATCATGTTTTTGCATGGTATTATCCTTTCATTATCACAAAAATGATACAAACTGCCTTAAAATAATCATCTAACGCTAGTCGGCTGGCAGTACCCCAGCCGGGTTCAGACGCATATCGCCATAATTTCATTTTATACCTCCAGAATTTCCCCGGTAAATCCCCGTTCCTCGCAAAACGCAGATATCTCTTTGTCGCAAAGCCCGGTTGCGGATTTGACCCCTCTGGTCCCAGCCAGTATCATCAGGGACTTTATCGGGGTAAACAGAATTGGCAGCCTGAGCAGATACTCCGAGTTGTCCAGTTCAAGTCTGTTAATCGTAACTGCGTGAAAAAAGCTGATTTCAAACGGTGAATAGCCAGTCTTATCTATGTTTTTCTTTCTGACCACAAGCATAGCCTGTCCGCCATCCTCCTTCAAAATGCTGAACGTATGACGCAGGACTTCATATGCCCCTGCAAGGGTGCAGCCTGGCAGATATATGCTGACAGTTTTGTCACTTCCCGAAAGATTTTGCGCTGCTTTAGGGCTTATATCCCCAATCACCAGGCAGTCAGCATTCCTTATTTTACTGTATGTTCCAAACGGTGCCTTCTGCCTGTTCATCTTCCTGACAGTAAGCTCGTTTGCAACGGAAACGGCCATGATTACTGCCGCCGGAAGGTACATTCCAGAAATCACGAAAACCGCTATTATCATCAAAAACAGAACAAGCAAAGCTGCGGCTTTTTTATGATTTTTCACTTTATTTATAATCCCGGACATGCCATCGACTCCAGATACATTTTATAATCAATATTCAGTGAAGCTACTAAAGCCATATCCTCCCTGGACAGCTTAAAATCAAAAATCCCGGCATACTCTCTAACGCGCTCCAGCTTTTTGGACGTAAACACAGGCGTGACACCGGTATCTATATGCCACCGGAGGACCGTCTGCCCGAGACTTTTTCCGTATTTCTGGGATACCTCTTTTAATATCTCACTGTCGCGGATGCGTTCGTCCATCTTGCAGAGAGGGGAATACGCCTGGACCTCTATCCCGTGTTCATGACAAAATACAATTTCTTTTTCACATGTCCTGAGCGGATTCCTTTCTATCTGGACAACATCAGGAAGCCCACCACATTCTGCATATTTTTCAAGATGCCGGAACCTTATGTTGCATATGCCTGTTTTTCGTACAATGCCATCATTTTTAAGTTCAACAAGGCACTCCCATGTCCTGTCAAAGTATTCCGGAACCGGCCAGTGGATCAGCAATGAATCCAAATAGCTAACCCCAAGCTTTTTCATGGCCGATTCAGCATGTTTATATACATTGCCGTCCGACTCCTGCATCTGCCATGCGTCAATCTTGGTCTGGATAAAGAGTCTTTCCCGGTCAATCCCCATTTCGTGCGAAAGTTCTTTGAAGATCCTTCCCAGCCCCTCTTCCGTACCATAGCTCGGTGCGGTATCAAAGGCAAGTATCCCCCTTTCCACCGCAGCAAAGATGACCTGCTTCAGGCTGTCATAATCCTTGCTTGATGAAACACCTGTTCCAAAAATAAGCCTGCTTGCGTCCATGTCTTCTCCTTTTCAAGGGAGAAAACAACGGCTGTAACCAACCTATCTGTTTTTGATCCTTTTATATGCAAGAAATGGCGTGTATCTCGCTATCAGGTACTTGACCTTCTGCTTCCGACCGGAGAAATCTGAAAGTTTGGTATGCGTATGCAGAACCCTGTCAAAATATGCCTCGCTGACGGCACGCATTTGATCTGTCCCGTATCCGTCCCTGATAAACTCAGCTACACATTTTCTCAGTCCGTCTTCTATCGGCGTATAGGTCATCCTGCCTCCGCTCAGGCGAGCCATTTTGGAAGAATCAAAATGACGGTTGTAAATCCGGTTATATTTAAGCCGCCATTTCCTTCCTAAAATGATCTCGTAGTCCTTGGCATGAGGGAGCATGACAGTCTGTAAGCTATACCCCCCCAAGATTCTTCTAGTGCATTCTTATATATGTTTAATATCTCGCCCCAAGTCTTTGATTCGGGAGATGCAATATTTACCGCTTCGCCCAACGCCTGGGGTCTGCCGATGAGATAGCCTATTCCCTTAGCTACATCTCCGCCATAGGTCATGGACGTCAGCTTGTCCGCAAGGTCGTCATAGAACACAAGAGGCTTTCCCTGAAGCGCTCTGCCAAGCCATTCGTCAAGCTCATAACAGCCGAGCTGCAGGCGGCGGGAATTGTATGTAACGGTGGGACGCACGATTGTCCAGTTCTTACGTTCTGATGCAAAGATAAGGTTTTCCTCCCTCGCCTTGTCAAGGGCATACTCTTCGGTGGAGAGATATTCCTTGTCTTTGCAGACATCCAGAAGGCGCGGGGTTTCCTCCGTTATGGGCGTTTTAGATTCCGCGTATACCCGGCAGGAACTGAGAAAGATGTACTGGCCTACAGAATCCAGGATCAGGTCAAGCCTTTCCTGCAACTCTGGCAGTCTGTAACTCATGAAATCAACCAAAACATCATAGGGTTCCTTAAGGATTCCACTTATAAACGCCATTTCATGGGCGTTGCCGCATATATAATGTACATCCGTCTGCTCCGAACTGCGTTCTTTCCGGGACGTCACATAAACTTCATGCCCCTGTTCAGACAGAAGCTTTATCAACGGCATACCCATGGCCCCTGTACCGCCGAATATCAAAATCCTCATGTACTGCCTCCCCTTCAGGTATATTTTTTATCTGCTATTTCGGATGCTGACCAATTGCTTCACGATATCCATGAGCCACCTGCGTTTCACCGCTACCACAACCAGGAATGCCGCGATCAGGCCGTACCGTGCCGCCATATGCTCATAAGTCAGAAGCATCAGGAATCCCGCCATCATAAAAAGCAACGATATTCCCAGAATGACCCTCACACTATAGATCTTCTTTCCCGGGAATTTCTCCCTGCTGATCTTCCGCATAAAATAATAATGGGCAAGGGAATAAACGATATAGCATACCAGGGTCGTATATCCCGCTGCCTGATAACCATACAATCCGATAAAAATATAATTCAAAACGATATTCAACACCGCGCCAGCCGTTGTTGCCAGCATCACATACTTCGTTTTTTCAAAATAGAATTCAAATACGGCAAAATACCCGTAGGTATACATGAAATATGTGCTCATGCTGACCGGGGGGATTACCCAGACCGCCTCCTGGTACTCCGGCGGCGCGAATACCGCCACCACCTCCGGCGCAAATGCCATAAGCAGAAGGTTCAGTCCCGCAATCAAAACAAGCGTAGGGTACGCCACCCTGCGGATATCCTCCGGATGCCCGGTCTTCAGTTTCTTATAACGCCATGGTTCAAGTGTCTGGGTCAAGGCAGTATTGAACATGGTCATCAGCTGGGAAATGGAATACGCCAGGCTGTAAATCCCTGCCGCGTCATCGCCCACCATACGGCTGATCATGATCCGGTCCGCACTGCTCAAAACATTCATGGATAGATAATGGGGAACCAGGGGCAGATTGAACAGAAGCGCATGTTTCCAGAACTCCTTATGGTAGAATACCTTCCCCCTGCGCATCTGCGTCACAAACAATCCGGTATAGGCCACTACCTCCACAAGTGCAAGCCCCAGGATCCTGGCAGTCACCTTATCTTTTGCGTGAAGCACCATAAAGATACCCACCGCCGGCTTTGCGATGGATACCAGCACTGTGACCACCACTAGCCTGCGGTACTTAAAATCAACCCTCTGGTACGACGCCCAGAAGCTGAACGCTGCCGTAGTCCAGATCATCACCAGCATGGCCAGCATCTGTACGGTGGTCAGCGAGAACAGCCTGTTCCAGAAATCTCTGAACAGCAGGTAGATGGCTGTCCACAGAAGTGTCAGGGTAAGCGTTAGTCCCTGCAGGGAGGAGGAAAACTCCGCACGCCGATTCTCAAACTTCACCAGCCCCTGCATATAAACACCGCTATACAACTGGAGACAGACAAAAATCGTCACAATCCCCAGCCAGGAGTTGAATACATTGTACTGGCCGTACTCAGAGGTAGTCAGAAGCCTGGTAAAAATGGGGACAGTAATGCTGGATATGCCCTTCTGCATAAATGAACAGAACAGGAACCAGAAGGCCGTGCGGGCCTGGACCGGAAGTGAATTATATTTTCCTGCTAGATGCCTTATCTTACTTTCCATTCGGACGTATCACCTTTTTAAGCGCATCCACACCCTTCTGCCCCAGGATCTGCTTCGCCGCTTGCTTTGCGATCCCCTGCACAGACACATCAATACTAGACATCATGTCGAAGGCCGCCCGCTCATCATAATCAGTCGTGAAAAGTTCAAAGAACATCGGCTTCTCAGTCATCTCCGGCATGATAAAGCGTTCGTAGACCGCATCAAACTCATCCCTATCAGAAGCAGTTAGATACTCGAATCCCAGGCTCTCCGCATATCCTTTCACCAGCGTCCTGGATTTATTTCCGAAATGCCCAACCGCCGCGATATATGGCTCCATATCCTCATCGCCAATATACTTGTACTGCTCACTGTTGCTCTGCTTGAAAAGGCTGCCTCCTCCGTCATTTACTAGAAGGATTCGCACGTTCCGCCCCAAAGAACGGTTTCCGATCGAGTTCATATCATAGAAAAACGTCAGATCGCCCAAAACGCAGAAGCAGATCCTGCTCTTCTCCGCAAATGACGCCCCCAGGAACGCGGACAGCACCCCATCGATCCCACGGCAACCTGTATTGCAGCTGCTAGTCACGCCTGCGGGGAAATCAAACATGCTCCAGGCACGGATGGAATTACTGAGACCGATATGTATCAGGCAGCCCTCCGGCAGTCTCCCTGAGATGACAGCAGCCGCATAAACCCCGGAAAACGGCAGTTTCCCAATCGGGATCTCCATACTTTCTGTGAGTGCCAGACATTCCTGCAGATATGCGTTCTTCTCTTCTCCCGCGGATTGACTGTAGTGCCTGAAAAATGACTCCTCATCCATCTCGAACACTGCGGATAGTTTCCGAAAGGTATCCCGAACCTCACCATCCGGGTTCACCCTCCAGACCTGTCCCACACCCTTCAGCCTTCCCGCTGTACGCTCATCTGCCGCCGGGCCGCCTATATGGACCAGCAGGCTGATATTCTTAAAAATGTCATACTCTGCATTCTGGGACGCGGCGAGATTCGAAAGGACACGGTATTTCCCATGATATCCGCTGGTATGCCCGCAGAACACCACTGCATCATGGGCAGCACAGAAATCGTCCACCGCTTTCTCCTGTGTCCTGCTAAAATCCATATGGGTCCCGACAAACAACGCAACCCTGCCGTCCGGGATCTCCGGAAACTGGCTGCCCCGGTAATACCGCCGTATGACCCTTGTACCGCACAGTTCCTTTGCCGAATAGCTGACTGCGTCCTTCTCATTATTCCGCGGCAGGTCGATATGCACCGGTCCACCGCCGTGACGGGTAAGTTCCAACAGCGCCGTATTGATAAGCACGTTGCTCTCCCAGATATCATCCGCGTCCTTGATAGCCGGGAGCTGCACTTTAAGGGAAAACGTATCCTTCGGCGACTGGCTCCTGTCGATGACCTGGGAATGAAGATGCCCGATCTTCGCGTAAGAATGCACACCGGTGATGGCAAGTATCGGTAGCTGCCTGTAATGCGCTTCCGTCATGGCAGGGAAATAATTCCGCGACGCTACGGATTCTGTACAGATCACAGCCACCGGTTCACCGGTCTCCGCTGCCATGCCCACCGCCATGTAGGCCGCCCCGCGCTCATCCACAGTTGAATACATCTCAAAACCTCCATTGTACTGAAGGCCCGCAACGATCTCATTATGCGTTCCTCCCGGCGACACGACAGCACGCCGGATTCCGTGCGCCTGCATCAGCGCGATAAGCATCTGTATGTTCAGATTTTTTGAATAACCATTTACCTTTTCCAAGATTTTATCTCCCTTGTGTGATCATTATTTTATTCACTGGGGCGCAGAATCCGTTTTATCATCCGGACTCCCTTCGGCCCCAGAACCTGCTTCGCCTTCTGCGTCAATTTGCCCTTTGCGGATGCATCAATCCCTGACATCCTGTCAAACGCGGCCCGCTCATCGTAATCATTAGTAAACACCTCAAACAACATCGGCCTGTCAGTGATCTCAGGCGTAAGGAAACGTACGCAGACAGAATTGAATTCTGACTTATCGGAAGCTGAAAGATATTCAAAGCCAAGCCCTTCGGCATACGCCCTGACGACGCCGGAATCTCTGCCGCCGAAATGTCCTTTTGCAACCAGGTAACCGTCCGCATCTGCATCTCCAACAAACTGGTGAACAGCACTGCCGCTGGTCTTCATCAGCCCACCTCCGTTGTCATTCACAAGCAGGATGCGGACATTTGAGCCAAGGCGCTCATTGGTCAGGGCGTTCATGTCATAAAAAAATGTCAGGTCTCCCAGTACGCAGAAGCACAGCCGGCTACTGTCCACCAAAGCAGCGCCAAGAAAAGCAGACAACACTCCGTCTATCCCCCGGCACCCTGTATTTCCACTGCTTGCTACACCAG
Organism: uncultured Lachnospiraceae bacterium; assembly: GCA_947624815.1. Classification (GTDB taxonomy): domain Bacteria; phylum Bacillota; class Clostridia; order Lachnospirales; family Lachnospiraceae; genus UBA3402. Next base: position 8,292 of record CANQME010000124.1, read on the forward strand.
CCGGAAACTCAAACATGCTCCAGGCACGGACGGTATTGCTCATCCCAAGATGGATCAACGCCCCCTCCGGTATCTGTTTTGATAGCACGGACGCCATATAAACATTGCTGAAAGGCAGTTCCTCCTCCGGCACTCGCAGCCCCTGTGTCAGGGCAAGACATCTCTGCAGATATTCTGTTTTTATCGAACGTCCCTTGGACGAATAATGGAGGAAAAATTCCTCTTCCTCCATCTCAAAAACATTTGTCAGCTTCTTAAATGTATCGCGAATCTCCCCATCCGGATTCACGCGCCAAACTTCCCTGACATTCTTCAGTCTCCCAGCTGTCTTCTCATCTGCTGCCGGATTTCCTATATGGATCAGCAGATCGATATCCCGAAAAATATCATAGTCGTTTTTTCTGCCCGCAAGAAGATTTGTCAGGACCCGGTATTTCCCATGATACCCGCTGGTATGCCCGCAGAACGCAACAGCATCATGCGCGGCACAGAAAGCATCCAGGGCTTTCTCATGTGTCTCCGTGAAAATCGTATGTGTCCCTACAAATACCGCAATCTTCTTACCCCCCCCGAATCATAACTTCCGGCAGCTGATCACCGCTACAATATCTCCGTATGACACGGGCCGGACAAAGCTTTTTTGCAGAAAAATCTTTCTCATCACTCCATGGTAAGTCGATGTGCACCGGACCACCCCCGCGATGCTTCAATTCCAGAAGCGCCTTATTGATCAGGACATTACTTCTCCACTTATCCGTCTCATCCTTTATGACCGGCAGTTGCACCTTCAGCCGGAACGCGTCCTTCGGTGAAACGCTCCGGTCAATGATCTGAGTATTAAGGTGGCCGATCCGGTCATATCCATGAAGGCCAGTAATCGCCAAAATCGGAAGCTGGCGGTAATATGCGTCTGTCATCGCGGAAAAATAGTTTCTCGATGCCACAGATTCCGTGCATACCACAGCCACAGGCTCCCCACTCCGGGCAGCCAAACCACAGGCTATGTAGGCAGCTCCACGTTCATCAATGGAAGAATACAGTTCAAAACCGCCGTTGTACTGCAGACCAGCGACGATCTCCATATGAGTGGTTCCCGGAGAAATGACCACCTTCCTGATTCTGTGAGCTTGCATTAACGCTATGAGTATCTGAATATTAAGATTTTGAGAATAGCCACTAATTTTTTCCATTGATTTATTTCCTCTCATAGTTTTACTTTATTTTCAATATCATTATTCTACAAAATTCCAAAAACGCCACGCAAAAAGCCACATCTTTAACTTTATAAATAGCACTACAACTCCACATGATTTTAATGAAAAATGTAAATATATTCACCCAAAAAAGAGGACAGCAACATTGACTGGTTCTTCTCTAAAACTTGGTGATTCTTCTCCATTTCCCGGTGTTTCACCAACTTTCACAGAAGCTCTTCTCTGTTCTTGGGGGATGCACAAAAGCTTCTCTGCTTCCTGGTGTTTCTTTGACAATCCCCTCATTTTTTAATAGAGCTTCTCCGTTTTGTGGTGTTTTTCATTTGTTAGTGATCTTTTCAGCCATAACTACTAACTTTCTGTTATTATCTTATTGGCCTTATAAATAAGAAAAAGGAGGTTAACAATTATGGCCAAAAAGATCACTAACAAACTTATTTCTCTTCCTCAGGATGTCTCCATCGACCGCGTCGTGGATCATCCCCATTCCATGGAGTTCTTCATCTCCTGGCCTGACACGGATCGGCTCTGCCCGGTCTGCGGCTCCCGCGACTGCGTCATCAAGGACTCCGGTCGCTCCCTTACCGTCCGGCACATCGCCGTCTCCGGTAAGGGCTCTTTCCTCTCTTTCCATGTACCAAGGCTCCTCTGTAAGCAATGCGGCTCATCCTTCTCCAAAAGGCCCTACTTTGTACACCCTTCCATGAAACTCTCCGCTGCCGCATTTCTCGCCGCCTGCGTCGGACTTACCGGCACCCGCTCCATCCGCGACATTGCCATTGACAATGGGCTCACCGAACAGCAGGTTCTCTCTGTACTCTGCTCCGTCGATTTCCGTAAGCCGCCCTCTCTCCCCCGCACCCTCTGTATCGATGAGTTCAAGGGTTCTTCCGGCTCCTACGATCCCGATTCTCACCGATGGAATGTCAGCCGTTTCCATTGCAACATTTCCGACGGCAGTTTCGGCTGCGTCGTCGATGTCCTCCCACAGATTTCCCTGGACTTCCTGCTTTCCTACTTCATGGACTATTCCCTCGAGGAACGCAGGCGCGTCCGCTTCTTCTG
>CANQME010000125.1 GCA_947624815.1 uncultured Lachnospiraceae bacterium
CTGTACTTCGGTTATTGTCCTGATTCTTTCAATATTTTTCAGAGCAATTATTTTCGGAGGTGTCTTCTATGTTAAATAAACATGGCGGAGATATTTATCGGAAAGACATTATTTATGATTTTTCCGCAAATATAAATCCTTTGGGAATGCCTGAAAATGTCAAAAATGCTTTGACAAATTCAATTGATATGTGGGATAAGTATCCCGATCCTTACTGCAGAGAGCTTACCAGAAAACTATCCGAAGAAGTTGGCATTTCCCCTGAAAATATAATTTGCGGGAACGGTGCGGCTGATCTTATTTACAGAATCATTTATTCGTTCAATCCCAGGAACGCTGTAATTTGCACACCGTCATTTTCGGAATATGAAAAGGCATTGAATGAAGTCGGCAGCAAAATTATCACATATAATTTGCGGGAAGAAAATGATTTTATTTTTGAAGAAAAAATATTCGATATTCTTAATAAAAATGTTGATATATTGATACTTGCGTCACCAAATAATCCGACAGGAAAAATTATTTCTCCCGAAATTCTTGAACGTATATGCAGAAAGTGTTCTGAAAACAATATTATTTTTCTTTGTGATGAATGTTTTATGGACTTTGTCAAAGAAAGCGGGAAATTTACTGCAAGGAATTTTCTTAATGAGAATATTATAATTTTAAAAGCATTTACAAAAATATATTCAATGGCGGGTTTACGACTTGGATATGCGATTTTCGGCGATTCAGAAAAAGCAGGATCGGTCATGAACGCAGGACAATTCTGGAGCGTTTCAATGCCAGCGCAAATTGCGGGAATTGCCGCTCTTGAGGAGGATGATTATGTAAAAAATACTCTTGAAATCATAGAGAAGGAACGCAATTTCCTGCAAAATGAATTTATGAAATTAAATATTAATTTTTATAGCTCAGATGCTAATTTTATCCTGTTGAAATGCAATTTACCGCTTGATGATCTGATTTTAAAAGAAAAAATACTTATAAGAAACTGCGGAAATTTTAAAGGCCTGAATCATCATTTTTTCAGAATAGCAGTCAGGTCACATGAAGAAAATACAGTGCTTATTTCGACATTAAGGAGAATTTTAAATGGCTAAATCAATTATGATACAAGGCGCAATGTCTAACGCGGGAAAAAGCTTTTTAACGGCGGCATTGTGCAGGATATTCAGACAGGACGGATATTCATGTGCCCCGTTCAAATCACAAAATATGGCGCTTAATTCGTTTATTACAAAGGACGGACTTGAAATAGGACGTGCGCAGGCCATGCAGGCGGAAGCGGCCGGAATAGAACCGTCCGTATTTATGAATCCAATACTTTTGAAACCTACAACGGACATTGGTTCGCAGGTGATTGTAAACGGGGAAGTCCGCGGAAATATGCACGCTGCTGATTATTTTAAATATAAAAAAGAACTTATTCCGGATATAATGAACGCGTATGAAAAACTTGCCGCGGAATATGATATTATTGTGATTGAGGGCGCGGGAAGTCCTGTTGAATTGAATTTAAAATCAGATGATATTGTAAATATGGGAATTGCAAAACTCACAAATTCCCCTGTGCTGCTTGTGGGCGATATTGACAGAGGTGGGATTTTCCCTCAACTTCTTGGTACGTTAATGCTTTTGGAAAATGATGAACGAGAATTTGTAAAAGGTCTTGTCGTAAATAAATTTCGGGGCGATAAAAATTTATTTAATGACGGCGTAAAAATTTTACATGATCGCAGCAGAAAACCTGTTGCAGGCGTTATTCCTTACATTAATGTCAATATTGATGAGGAGGACAGCCTTTCGGATAAGCTTGAAAATATATCTGCGGATAAAATGATTGATATTGCAGTAATTAGATTGCCGCGTATTTCTAATTTTACTGATTTCGATGTGTTTTCACAATATGACGGCGTTTCTGTCAGATATGTGACAAAGCTTTCGCAGCTTGGAACGCCTGATCTTATGATAATTCCCGGAACAAAAAGCACAATTTCCGACATGAAATGGCTGCGCGAAAGCGGTCTTGAGGCCGCGATCAAAAGATGTGTTTCAAAAGGAATACCGCTTTTCGGAATCTGCGGCGGCTATCAGATGCTTGGCGAAATAATTTCAGATCCGTGTAATTCAGAAGGCGGCGGGAATATTGACGGTATGGGACTTTTAAAATGCCGAACAGTCTTTTATCCCGAAAAGAAACGCTGCCGCACAAGCGGGAATTTTTCCGGAATAGGCGGAATATTTTCTTCACTCTCAGATAAAAATTTCTCCGGATATGAGATTCACATGGGAGAAACCATATCAGAAAACGCCTCGCTGCTTTCCTGCGGCGGAGCATTTTCGGGAAATGTTTACGGCTGCTATGTTCACGGAATCTTTGATGATTCGGAAGTTTCTTCAACAATCGTTGAAGCACTTTATAAAAGAAAGAATATCCCATTCGTTGGAAAACGAATTGACCGAAAAGCATATAAAGATGATCAATATAACATACTTGCGGAAGAGGTTCGCAAGAATATGGATTTAGATTTGATCTACAAAATGATTGAAAATGTAACCTGTTTCTAAGATAGAGCGAGGTGTAGCGAACCCCTCGGTAGCTACGGGATTAACCTCTCTGATTAAAATGCTTTTTAACGCCTTTTCTATATGCCGAGAGTATTGCGGTAATTCTCTCGGTATTTTTTTGGCGTTGTTCCGTATTTTTTCTGAAAAGAACTATAGAAGTATGTCAGATTTGAAAAATGCAGCGTAACGCAGATTTCATTTACCGGCATGTCTGTGGTTTGGAGCAGATCAGCAGCTTCTTTCAGGGAGATTGCAAGCGCAAATTGTTTAATGCTGTAGCCGGAATGTTTTTTTACAATACGATTGAGGTAGGAACCGCTGTACGATAACGCGGTTTCAAGTTCTTCTCTGGAAATGTGCCCGTGGCGGTTTTGAATCTGGTTGCGTATGGCCTGAAACAGCGCTGTTTCAGCGTCAGTACCAAGATTTAACGGGACGACGTGATAATGTGAGGAATTGGATAATTCACACAGAATCTGCATAAGGATGCTTTTCACGATATATGTGGAACCGATAGTGGGATCGGTCATCTGTCTCGTCAGGTTGTCAAAGAGAGCATACATATATTGTCTGGTATCCGGATCGTCTTCTTTTGGAATAAAATCAATATATTCTTTTCGGAGAGAATAAGGCTGTCCGGGCCGATTCAGATTACTCTCGAAAAAATGTTCTGCTAATTGATTCTTATAGTCATGTTCAATCTCAAAATAAAAATTGTTCATATCATACAGCAGGGCTGTTATAAAAGGAACGGAAAGTCGCAAAAAAAGAGCGCGGAAATCGGTAGAATATTCCTCCTGATGACTGATGAAACAGTTCAAGAGGCAGAGACTGCCGGTCGGGTACAAATGACGCTCGGCTTCGATTTGCTGATACATGGTGCCGGATATGACATAGATCAGTTCAAAATAATCATGGTAGTGAAGCTGCTGATAATTGATTGGGTTATCAGAATCATCAGCTTTGAACGCAACTGAATAACAGGTATTAGGATTAATAAACGTGAAAATACAATTATTCTCCTTATCATTCGGGTGAAAGGTTTCAAATATGATGTCCGGTGCGCTTGTCGAATCAGCAGCCGGTGTCCGGCTCATGACGCGAATGTTCATACTGTCCGCTTTCATACTGATTGGAGAGACGGAAATGTTTTTGCTCAGCATATCACGGATAACTCCTTTCATATGTTTGGCTCATTTCTGTTAGTATTATAGCAGATTGCGGCTGCATTTGCTATTGGAATATCAAAAATAAAACTATAAACTATAGATATCAGCATTTCGATAGCCGAAATGCAGCGCAGCGAAACAAACAACGAAATGGAAGGAGGAAGAATGTGTGAGGAAACTCAATTTTTGCAAAGACTGGTCATTTGGCAAAGCGGGCAGCGGGGAAATGAAACAGGTAACCCTTCCGCATGACGCCATGCTTGGTGAGGAACGTCTGCCGGACAATCCGAGCGGTTCCGGAGGGGCTTATTTTTCGGGCAATGCCTACCTGTACGAAAAATCATTTGACGTACCGCTCGAGTGGCGTGATAAAAAGGTCATTTTTCAGTTTGAAGGAATCTATCAGACGGCTGTTGTTTACCTGAACCACCAGGAGGCCGGAAAGGTATTCAACGGGTACACGACAACAGAGATCGACGCGGATTCATTTTTGCAGTATGGAAGTCAGAATCTGATTCAGGTCGAGGTGGACAATCGGAACCAGCCCAACAGCCGCTGGTACAGCGGAGCGGGAATTTACCGTCCGGCATGGATCTATCTGGCAGAAAAAGACGGAATGAAACTCCATGGTGTAAAGATCAGAACCGTTTCTTATAGTCCGGCTCAGATCGAAGTATCGGTATCAGCGGGCAGGGGAACGCCTGAGATCACGATCCTTGACGGAGCGAGTGAAGTCGCGAAGGCAAGAGGAAACCGCGTGACCATCGATATCCCGGATGCGAAGCTGTGGAGCGACGAGACGCCGAATCTGTATACCTGTCATGTGGAGTTACATGAAGAAGGACTGGATGATGTCTGGGAGGAGACATTCGGCATCAGAAAGCTGGAATGGTCGCCGGAAGGTTTCTTCGTAAACGGAAGAAGTGTACTGCTTCGCGGAGGCTGCATCCATCATGATAATGGTCTTCTGGGCGCCTGTGGGTACGAGGAAGCGGAATGGCGCAAGGTCCGTCTTATGAAAGAGCAGGGCTTCAATGCGATCCGTTCTTCCCATAATCCATGTTCCCAGTCCATGCTGGAAGCCTGTGACGCACTGGGAATGTACATGATGGATGAAACATGGGATATGTGGTATCGTCACAAAACAAAACACGACTATGCAGCTTTCTTCCGGGACAACTTCAAGGCGGATCTGCAAACGATGGCAAATAAGGATTTTAATCATCCCTGCGTGATCTTTTATTCGATCGGAAACGAGGTCAGCGAACCCGCGTCGGAAGAAGGTCTGGCAATCGAGAAAGAAATGGTCGAATATCTGCATTCGCTGGATTCGGACCGTGCCGTGACGGCAGGTCTTAACCTGACGATTATTGCCAACGCCGCAAAAGGCGAGCAGCTCTATGACGGAGAAGGCGGAATGAATGCCGGAGAATCCAACGCCACGGAAATGCCAAAGATGGACAGCGCAATGTTCAATCAGCTTGCCCAGCAGATCGGTATCGGAATGAATCATGCGGCAGACAGCGACGAGGCAGATGCGGCCGTCTCTCCAGCCGTGGAGCTTCTGGACATCGCAGGATACAATTACGCTTCCGGACGGTATCCGCTGGAAGGCGAAAAACATCCGGGCCGCATCCTTTTCGGCAGCGAGACATTTCCTCAGGATATCGGTCAGAACTGGGAAATGGTGAAAAAGTATCCCTATATTTTCGGTGATTTCATGTGGACCGCCGTCGATTACATAGGCGAAGCCGGTATCGGGGCATGGTCGGATTCTGCGGATGCAATGGGCTTTGGAAATCCGTATCCATGGCTGCTTGGCGGAGCTGGTGTGATCGACCTTTTAGGAAATCCGGACGGACAGGCTTTGTATGCGAAAACGGTGTGGGGATTGTCTGACGCTCCTCTGATTGCGGTCAGGCCGGTCAATATGTCGGATGAAACCACGACCCGTTCGGTATGGCGCGGGACCAATGCTTTTCCGTCATGGTCGTGGAGAGGCTGCGAGCGCAGACAGGCGCTGGTGGAAGTGTATGCGGAAGGTGCGGAAGCAGAGCTGATTATCAACGGAAAAACCGTGGAAAGAAAGAAGCTGGAAGCGAAAAAGGCTTGTTTTGATACGGTCTATGAAGCAGGCGAGATAGAAGCGGTGGCCTATGACGAGAACGGAACGGAGATCTCACGGAGCAGACTGACGTCGGCAGAGGGAGAACTGCATATCCGTATCATTCCGGAAACACAGGCAGTAAAGGGAAAACTGTTATACGTGAATATCAATATCTGCGATGAAAAAGGCGTTGTGGAAAGCAATGCGGATCAGAAAATGCGGATTTCAGTGGAAGGCGGAGAGCTGCTTGCCTTCGGAAGTGCGAATCCGCGGACGGAAGAGTCTTATCTGTCAGGCGAATTTACTTCTTTCCATGGAAGAACCCAGGCGGTGATCCGTGTCGGTAATGGGGAAAAGCTGAAGATCTGCGTAACAGCGGAGAAGGAACAGGCTGAGGTTTCATTTGAGATTGCAGAGAAGTGATGAAAAGATAACTCGTGAATCTAAAATATAGTACTTGAAGTACTCGAACTGAAGCAAAACCAGTTATACGAGGAGGATAACGAAAATGGAGAAAACGAAAACCAATAATCCCGAGAAAGTATCTTTGGGGAAATCTTTATTGTGGAATACCAGACCGCTGTCTTTTGGCGCGGTGACGATCCTGATGGGTTACCTGTCTATGTTCTGTACGGATATGCTGCAGATGCCGGCGGCCCTAGTAGGTACCCTTTTGATGGTAAGTAAGATCTTTGACGGCGTCACCGATCTGATTGCGGGATATATCGTTGACAACACCAAAACGAAGCTTGGAAAAGGAAGACCGTATGAGCTGTGTCTGATCGGCGTGTGGGTTTGTACGTTCGCTCTGTTTGCGTCCAATGTCGAGTGGAGTATGGCTATGAAATCTGCATGGCTGCTGATCATGTATACTCTGATCTGGTCTATTTTCGGCACCATGCTGAACGCGGCGGAAACACCCTATATCATCAGGGCGTTCGGCGATCCGATTGCAGTAACGAAAGTATCGGCGATCGGCGGAGTCTTTATCACGCTTGGATGCATGGTCGTATCGATCTCTCTTCCTATGGTGATCGGAACACTTGGAACGACAGTCTCAGGCTGGAGAAAGATCATTGCCATGTACGCGGTTCCGCTTCTGATCATTGGTTTTCTTCGCTTCCTGACGATTCGTGAAGTATTTGTGCCCGAGCAGGATGTGAAAGGCGAAAAAGTTACGATAAAGGATATCCTTACGGTATTAAAGAGCAATCGCTATATCTGGCTCCTTGCCATTGTATCGATGATTCCGCAGACCATTTCCGGAATGGGCGCCAACACCTATTACTTCAATGTTGTGGTAGGAGATATCACCAAGCTTTCCGCGATGTCGATGATGGGCCTTGTGTCCACATTGTTCATCCTGTTTTTCCCGGCCATGATGAAGAAGCGCTCGGCTATGGACCTGATCGGCATTTTTTCAGCAATCGGCGTGGCTGGATATATTATGGTCTTCTTCGCAGGCAGTAATATGATAGCGCTTATCGTTGCATTCTTTTTAAGCGGACTTGCTTCTTTACCGGCGTCCTATATGCGTTCTCCGATCATTATGGATGTTGCGGAATACAACGAGAGACACGGACGCCCCAGAATGGAAGCAACCCTGGCTGCCGCAACAAACTTTACGGTTAAGGTCGGACAGGCATTAGGCGCATTCTTATTAGGAATCATACTGAGCGCAGGCGGATATGACGGCGCGCTTGCGGTACAGCCGGACAGCGCGGTCATGAGCATTCGTGTACTCAACAGTTTCATTCCGGCCGCGCTGATGCTGCTCTCCTTTATCTGCGCAGTTGCGTATCGCCCGCTAGATGCATTCTTGAAAAAAGAGAGGGAAAAATAAGCTGCAGGAATGACAATGGAGGGTTATAGCTATGGATATGATGGAACAGATGCAGGAAATCATGAAGAAACCTTTGGTTTTACCATACCCGGAGCACCTTGCGGTAACAAGGGAAATAGCCGCTGACGGGATCGTTCTGTTGAAGAATGAGGAAGAAATTCTTCCGCTGAAAACGAAAACGGTCGCTTTATTCGGCGCCGGCGCAGTTGACACGATATCCTGCGGGATCGGCAGCGGCTATATTTCCGCCCCTCATATAGTGACTGTTAAGGAAGGTCTGGAAAACGCCGGATTTTCCATAACGTCAGAGGAGTGGCTGGAACGATTCTCCGGAGAAAGCAAGAAGGCAAATGAGGAAGATACCACATTGACTCCGCTGGACCGGATCTGGAGCGGAAGAAGGATCCTGATCGATGATATTCCGATTACAGATACCGATCTGGCCAAGGCGAAGGAAGCGGATACGGCGATCTATGTCATTCGCCGAAACGCGGGAGAAGATGACGACCGCAAAGCGGAAAAGGGCGACTACTATCTGACGGACAGAGAGGAAGAAAACATCAGAATAATAACACAGAACTTTGAGAATACGGTTGTCGTGTTCAATACCTGCGTCATGGATGCAACCTTTTTGGATACCATTCCGGGAATTAAGGGAGCCGTACTGATGGGGCTTGCCGGAAATGAGTGCGGCAATGCACTGGCTGATATTCTGTCCGGAACATGCAGTCCCTGCGGAAAACTGACCGATACATGGGCAAAAAAATATGAAGACAATCCGGCAAGCGCCGCCTTTGGGCGCAATGACGGCAATTCCCTTCAGGAAGACTATACGGAAGACATCTATGTCGGGTACCGGTATTTTGACAGCTTTGGGATCGAACCGCTGTTTCCGTTCGGATACGGTTTAAGCTATACGACATTCCGGATCCAGGCAAAGGAACTCATTGCCGGCTGGAAGGAGATTTCTGTCGAGGTTGAGGTCGTCAATACCGGCAATGCATCCGGAAGGGAAATCGTGCAGCTGTATGTTACAGCACCGGAAGGCAAACTAACCAAACCATTCCAGGAGTTAAAAGCGTTTGGAAAAACAAAAGAGCTTGCGCCCGGCGAGTCCGAAACGATGATTCTGCGTCTGCCGACAGAAGCGTTGTCTTCCTACGACGAGACGAGAGCGGCGTTTATCATGGAGCCGGGAGATTATTTGTTCCGGATCGGAACAGACAGCCATCATACCAGGACTGCATATGTGGTGAGAGTAGAAGGAGAGGCTGTTTTACGCCAGGTTCGAAATGAGCTCGTACCGGATCATGGGATGAAGCTGTTAAAAGCACCTAAGCGAAACGATCTGCGTGACATGATTCCGGAAGATACGGATCTTGCAGGTTTGCTTTCAGAGTGCTTTGCCGGGCATGCGCCGGACGTCGTTTTGTCCGGAACGGACTGCGTGACGATCGACGGAGCGTGCAAAACCAGAGAGGCAGATCAGATCCATAAAAGACGGTTTGCCGGAGTCAAGCCTGCCGGCGATGCAACCTTATTGGATGTAAAGAACGGAACGGTCTCAATGGATGCGTTTGTGGCGTCGCTGGAACCGGAAGTGCTGATGCGTCTGATCACAGGCGCCGCGAATGAGACGCCGTATGAGACTGCAGACCGTCTTCACAAAGAGATCAAGCCGTTAGAAGCTCCGATCTCCTCCGGTTCTACCACATCGCTCTTTGTATCCACGCTCGGGATTCCGCAATGGAGAATGACGGACGGACCAGCCGGACTGCATCTTACGATGCTTGGGGCAACCTGTTTCCCGACAGACATTGTGATCGCGCAGACCTGGGATCCGCAGATGGCCGTTCTGATGGGAGAAAGCCTCGCAAAAGAAATGGACTATTATAATCAGGACGTGATTCTGGGACCCGGTATGAATATTCATCGCGATCCTTTATGCGGAAGAAATTTTGAGTATTTTTCGGAAGACCCTGTGATCAGCGGAAAAATGGCGGCAGCCATCACCAAAGGGGTACAGTCTGTCCCGGGCACGTCCGTATCCATCAAGCACTTTGCATGCAACAACCAGGAGGCGGACCGTTTTTCCACAAACAGCACCGTATCGGAAAGGGCGCTGAGGGAAATTTACCTGAAAGGTTTTGAGATCTGTGTGCGCGAAGCAGATCCGCATACCGTCATGTCAAGCTACAATAAGGTGAATGGAATCCATACCTCTTCCAACTATGAGCTGCTGACAGAAGTCCTTCGAGGCGAATGGGGCTTTGGCGGCCTGGTAATGACAGACTGGGGAACGCAAAGTGAAAAAACGGAAGATTATCATGCGGGAAATGATCTCGTCATGGGCGGTTACCGGACAGATACGCTGATGGCCGCTTTGGATGGAAAGAAAGCTGAGTTTTCCGATGACGGATATGCGGTCACGCAGGAATTCCCGGTTTACGGCGGATTTGTTACGGAAACGGTGGAAAGATGGAATTCGTTTCATTTATGCGCGGATGGCCCTGACAGGATTACTGTAACCGTGAGGCCCGGGAAGGACTTAAATCCGAAGGTGGCCGAGAAGGTTCAGGAGGGTGTGGCAGAGATAGCAACGCTGGAGGACGGAACAAGATCGATCACCTATTTCGGAAAGGACCGCGGCCAATTCCTGGATCTTGATGATGTCAGAGCCTGTGCGGTAAACGTATTAAAACAGATCATGGGTTCTGTCTCATTTATCAGATTGTCTGAAGGGATTCCAGAGTAGGAAGGAGCGTATATGAAAAAGCAGGCATATAATCCGTATCTTCCTGCATGGGAATATATTCCGGACGGCGAGCCCAGAGTGTTTGGC
>CANQME010000126.1 GCA_947624815.1 uncultured Lachnospiraceae bacterium
GACCAGATTGGCGGCGTAGGAGCGTTCCAGCGCGTCCATGGCCTCCTCCTTGGAGATCAGGCGGCAGTAGTCGCCGTGCTCCGCCAGGGAGCGGGCCACATTGTCAAAGGTCATGCACACGTCCCAGGGCGCGTTGATCTCGCAGGGATGACCCACATGGTACATCCGGTGGCGGCAGTAGCACAGCCCCAGTCCGATGTATTCCGCCTCCTCCACGATATGGGTGGCGCGCTCGTAATCGAGGATGTGGTTCGCCTTATCATTAAGCAGCACCGGTTCCTGGACGAAGACGCGGCCCAGCTTCGTCTCGGTGACGAAGAACAGGTCCTTGATGAAATCCTCCTCCACGTTCATATACTGATAGTAAAGCTCGCTCAGATACTTCTGGTCGATGTCGCCCCTGGTCCGCATCAGCGCGAACTCGATAAAGCCCGCCATCGGCGGCGGCATTACGAACTTGCGCTCGCCGTTATGCCAGGAATCCACCAGAAGCGCCTTCTCGCACAGATGGTCCAGGAGCTTCTCCGCCTTGGCCTCCGTGGTGTTCCAGACCTTCGCCGCACGCTTCAGCGTAAACGGACGCACCGGCAGGAGCGCCATCCACTTGGCCTCCTTCTCGGTGAACAGTACCTCCAGGATCTTATAAAGCGTCTCTGACTGCGGAGCGCCCTGCGTGAACCAGTTGATGCGGTCGCTCAAGTTCCGGTATGCGTCGCGTGCCGTCAGATGTCCCATGCTGCTGCCTCCTTTCTCTCTTTCCCAACGCCGGTCCGCCGGCCTGCCGTTTCATAAAACTTTCTTTCTCCCGGACGGAGCCTTCCCGAGTCCGGTCTTACAGCTCCACCGTCACAAAGATATCGTATATCGCCTTGATCGCCGCCTCGAAATCCGCGTCCTTGACGCCGATGATGATATTGCGCTCGCTGGAGCCCTGGTCGATCATCTTCACATTGATCCTGGCGTGGGCGAGGGCCGAGAAGATCCGTCCCGCGGTACCCCGCGCCGCCTTCATGCCGCGTCCCACCACGGCGATCAGCGCCAGATCCGACTCCATCTCCACGATATCCGGCTCCACCTCCCGGTGGATTCCGGCGATGACCGACTGCTCATACTCCTCGAACTCCGACTGATGGACGAAAATGGTCATCGTATCGATGCCGGACGGCATATGCTCGATGGAGATCCCGTACTTCTCGAAGACGGAAAGCACCTTCCGGCAGAAGCCGACCTCCGCGTTCATCATGGCCTTCTCAATGGTCACCGAGCAGAACCCTCTCTTCCCGGCGATCCCGGTGATCACATAGCGCGGCTTGCGGCATGTACTCTCCACGATCAGCGTCCCTTTGTCCTTGGGCCGGTTCGTGTTGCGGATATGGATCGGAATGCCCTCCCGCCTCACCGGGAAGATCGCATCCTCATGAAGGACGTTAAAGCCCATGTAAGACAGCTCCCGAAGCTCGCTGTAGGTAATGACGTCGATCACCTGGGGATCCGCCACAATATGGGGATCCGCCACCAGGACGCCGGACACGTCGGTCCAGTTCTCGTAGAGATCCGCCTGTACCGCGCGGGCCACGATCGAGCCGGTGATATCGGAGCCTCCCCTGGAAAATGTCTTCACGTGTCCGTCCGGCGTGGACCCATAAAAGCCCGGGATCACCGCCCGCTCCGTATGCTCCAGTCTCTCGGCCAGCTCCTTATTGGTCCTCTCCGAGTCGAAGACGCCCTTCTCGTCGAAGAAAATGACCTCCGCAGCGTCGATAAACTCATAGCCCAGATACTGCGACATAATCAGGCCGTTCAGGTACTCGCCGCGGGAAGCGGCGTAGTCCCGTCCCGCCTTCTTCACGAAATTCTCTTCGATCCGGTCAAACTCATAAGCCAGGTTCATATTCAGCTCCAGGCCGTCGATGATCTCGTTAAACCGGTCCTTGATCTTGCTTAAGATCTTCTTATAAGCGCCGCCCCCGGCCGCAATGTCATAGCACTCGTAGAGAAGATCCGTCACCTTCTCGTCGCCGTCCTTCCGCCTTCCCGGCGCGGACGGAACCACATACTTTCTGGACTTCTCCGCCCTGACGATATCCGCCGCCTTCTTAAACTGTTTCGCGCTGGCCAGGGAGCTTCCGCCAAACTTCACTACTTTCTTCATGGTTCCTGTTCTTCCTTTTCTCGATTGCAATCATGTATAATTGCCCACAAAATCATACCCTAGGAACCGGTTTCTGTCAAGTCCGTCCCGCAGAAATCGAAATATCGTCCCACAGGTTCGAAACATAATAAAAAGGGGGCCGGCTGCCGGCGAACAGTATCCGAAATACCTGTCCTCCGCAGTCCATGCCCCCCGATATGATTCTGTCTGAAATGACGGCGCCTACAGCCGCTCCATCTCCTCCTGGATCTGCGTCTCGCAGGCGCGCATGGCCAGGATCGTCTTCTCCATCAGCTCCTCCAGCGTCCAGCCCAGCCTTTCGGCCCCGGTCTGGATCACCTCCCGGGAACAGCCGGCGGCAAAGCGTTTATCCTTGAACTTCTTCTTGAGACTGGATACCTCCAGATCGGACGCGCTCCTGGAAGGACGCATCTTCACCGCGGCGCCGATCAGTCCCGTCAGCTCGTCCGCTGCGAACAGCACCTTCTCCATCGGATGAACCGGCTCCACGTCGCAGCAGATCCCGTAGCCGTGGCTGCAGACGGCATGGATCATGTCCTCGCCGACGCCGCCCTCGCGCAGCAGCTCCGGCGCCTTCACGCAGTGCTGCTCCGGATAAAGCTCGAAATCAATGTCATGAAGCAGACCCGTCTGGCCCCAGAACTCCTCGTCGTCCCCATAGCCCAGCTCCCTGGCAAACCAGCGCATGACGGCCTCCACCGTCAGGGCATGCTGGATATGGAACGGCTCCTGATTGCATTTGCGCAGCAGCTCGTACGCCTGCTGCCGTGTCAGATTGCTCTTCATCGCACTTCTCCTTCCGTATCTTCTGCAAACTTCCGTGTTTTCTCCGCCGGCTTCCTGCTGCCGGCTGACGCCTCATGCAGATGCTCCCTGCCGGATCATCCCAAAGATCAGCGTCCGAAAAGCCGCGCCGTCTTCTGCATCCGTTCCGCGACGGGAACCCCGAAGGGGCATCTCGATTCACATTCCCGACAACCGATGCACTCGGAAGCCTGATGTTCCAGAAGCAGGTAATGGGAACGGACCGTCGCCGGAACCGACGGCTGCATCACCGCAAGATCATAGTACTTATTGATGATCGCAATATCCAGATTCACGGCGCACGGCCTGCAGTGGCCGCAATAGGTACATTCGCCGCGGTAAGAGTGCAGCGGGGCGCTCGCGAGAACGGAAGCGTAATCCTTTTCCTCCATAGACGCGCTCTCATAGCGCACGGCTTCATCCACCTGCTCTTTCCCATCGTATCCGCACAGGATCGAGGAAACCCCGGGGCGCGTGAGCGCATAATGGATGCACTGAAGCGGGGTAAGACTCACCCCGAACGGAGAACGCTTTTCGTCAAACAGCCGGCCTCCGGCAAAGCCTTTCATCACTGTGATCCCGACATTGTTCTCTTCACAGAGCTGATACAGCTCTGCTCTCTCCGGATCGATGCCGGAAAACCGCTCGTCATAGCGGTACCCTTCCGTGAGCAGATCCTCCAGCTTCTCGCTGGACGGCAGCATATCAAACGCCGGGTTGATGCTGAAAAGGATCATCTCCACGATCCCGGACTGCACAACCATCTTCGCAACCCTGGGATTGTGAGAACTCGCGCCGATGTGACGGATCGTGCCCTTCTCCTTCAGTTCCATGACGTAGCGGAGGAAATCCGAATCCTGCAGGGACGCCCAGTCTTCCTCGGTATCTACATAATGGATCATTCCGATATCTATGTAATCCGTCTGCAGCCTGCGAAGCAGGTCTTCAAACGCGGGTTTCACATACTTCATGTCTCTGGTGCGCACATACTGCCCCTCCTGCCATGTCGAACCGAGGTGTCCCTGTACGATCCAGCTTTCCCGGCTGCCAAGCATCGCTTTCCCGAGGATATCCCGGGATTTCGGGTCAGGCATCCAGCAGTCCATCACATTAATACCCTGTTTCGCAGCGTACCGTACCAGCTCGACCGCCTCCTCTTCCGGATGACGCTCAAGCCATTCACCGCCGAACCCGATCTCGCTCACCATAAGTCCTGTTTTTCCAAGCTGTCTTCTGTTCATTTCCTTACCTCCGCACTGAAATCCATTCCATCATACCAACTCCGTCTCCAAAACACAAGACTTATTTGGCATTTAAGGGCAACAATCGCACGGATCAGCAGCAGCTCCGAATCCCGACAGGCCGGCTCTACCGTTTCGCATACAGCTCCCAGCCGGCCCGAAACAGCTGCATGATCTGCCACACGCCGATTCCTGAAAGCCCGTATTCCTCCGCCAGGCGGAATTTGGCGGCGCAGCTGCGCACATCCTCGAACCACGCCTCATGCTGTACGCCATACTGCCAGTACCGGAAATACGGCGACTGCGCCGTCTCGTCAAACCGGATCTCCGCCCCGTGAAGGATGGCCGTCTGAACCGCCTCCACATTGCCGAGCGTGGCCGCCTTCGTAGTCCCGCGGACGTATGGAAACGGCCAGTCGTAGCCGTAATTCGGGACGCCCAGGCGGATCTTCTCCGCCGGGATCCGGTTCCGCGCATATTCCACGACCCGCCGGACCTGGTTGATAGGGGCCACCGCCATCGGAGGCCCGTATGTGTAGCCCCACTCGTACGTCATCAGCAGCACCCAGTCCGCCGCCTCTCCCAGACCCGCGTAGTCCATCCCCTCATACAGAAGCCCTGGCTGACCGTCCGAGGTCTTGGGCGCCAGGGCCACGCTCACCTCATATTCAAACTGGTTCAGCAGCCGGGCCGCCCTGGCCACAAACTCCGTGAACGCATCCCGGTCCGCCGCCGCCACATATTCAAAGTCAATGTTGACGCCGGCATACCCCTTCTCCGCCAGAACGCCTGCCAGCCCCCGCAGAAGCTTCAGCTGCACGCTTTGGCTGTTCACGGCGGCGCTCACCAGATGGTCGTTAAAATGTCCGTCCGCCCCCAGCGGCGTCAGCGTCAGCATGGGCTTCACCCCATGCGCCAGGGCCTCCCTGACCATCCAGCCGTCGTCCTCCGCCGGAGGGATCAGATCCCCCTCCGCCGTAAAACCGTAAGAAAATACATACAGCTCCGTCAGATAAGGCAGCGTCTCCGCCAGTACCCAAGGGGAAATGAACGGGTAGGCGTAGCCGCCTGCGCTTCCGGAAGCCGAAGCGCTTCCGGGGGCGCGTCCCGCTGCTTCGTTGCTTTGGGGAGCGTTCAACGATGCACCGTTGCTGCCGAAAGCATCCCTATATGCCGCATTTCGTTCAGACGCGTCTCTCGGTGATTCGCTGCTGTCAAGAGCATCTCCCGGCTCCGCTGCGCTGTCAGTCTCACTCCCCGAGGCCATAATTCTTCCGCCATCTCCCGTATTATCTCCGCTAGCTTTCTCGGTTCCAGAAGATAGAAGAAGCGCCTGCCCCACGGCAAGCCGGTAAGGATAGACCAGCTGATTGACTTCGATCATGGACGACAGATCCGCCCCTGTCAAACGGGCAATGGAATCGACCGTATCTCCCGGCCGGACCACATAGATTTCCATAAACGCATCCTGCGTTTTTTTCTAAATATATGCCCAGGGCGCCTGCCGCATGCCGTTACTGTGCAGCCGAACTCAGCGGTCCTCTTCCGGCTGTCTGTCCGCTGCCGTTAAAATCCCCCTCGGGAGACAGACCATTGTTCGTCCCATACGTCCCATAGATCCGGTCAAACGTCCCGAACGGCGCAAGCGCGATATAGCACCGGCCATCGCCGTATTTGCCGTACAGCCGCATGATCTCGATCATCTCATCCCGGCCGATGGCCACGCATCCGGCGGTTCCGTCTTCATTCTCCTCCTTGCAGTGGATAAACAGCGCAGAACCCTTATAGGGAACCGCATTCCGGTTATAGCCCATATCGATCACGTACTCATACATGGGCCAGTACCCCGGGGTGCCGACCTGCTCGCCGGACTTCGTCAGATCCCGGCACAGGGCGTTGATATCCCCCGCCCACATGTAGCTGGAATCCACCTGGATATAGTTGGCCGGGAACCCTTCCAGCGCCTCCGACTGGCCGAACGGCGTATTCATCTGGAACACGCCGATAGGCGTCGTATTGTCGCCCGCCGTCCGGTTGTTGCTGAGCCCGTTGTGGCCGAACCACCCATTGGTCTGCAGCCTCTTCTCCCAGCCGTTCTCGCCCTTCTCGAAGACATGAACATAACACTCCGCCCCGTAGGTTCCCTCCACGACGACCAGCGACGCGGCGTCCTCCGGCAGAACGAATTTCTCCACCGCAAACGACGGTTCATAGACGACGCCCATCGGGCCGCTCGTCAGCTTCCCCGCCGCTCCCGCGCCGAACGTCATACCGGCCGCAAGCGCCGCCGCCAGCACCGCCGTCAGAATCCCACTCCACACTTTTCTTCTCATCTGCACTCTCTCCTTTTCTCCACCGCTTTCCGTTCTTACTGGAACCGGTTGACTCTATAATCCGGGGCATCACTGTTTTAACGCCACCTTACACTGCTTCTTATAACAGGCAATGCCGTATTTCAGCACCTTCTCAACTCCGTCCTCCCGCAACTTCTCATCATAGCGCCGCTTTTCAATCTGCTCGAGGGCCAGCTCAGCTCCCTTTTCCAGATCGCCATCGTGAGCATATTTCACTTCAATGATAATGCCGGGACTCACTTCCTTCGGTTCAATCAGAATATCCCCGTACCCATCTCCTGTTTCATAATTGCTCGTCACATACCAGTCGCCTTTATAGCCCAGAATTCCCAGCAAAATTCCGTGATAGAAATTCTCCTTCAAATTTCTCCGCGCAAACGTATCACGAATACTCACCGTCATCGACAGGTATTTCCCCAAAAGCGTTTCCGCTTTCCCGGCATCTCCTGCCAGAAGCGCTCCGCAGAACTCTCGTACCATCATGCCGTCCTGGGATACACGCTCCTTGAACAGATCCATGATCTGTGTTGTAAAAATATCGCGGATTTCCATATTCGGAATCATAAGCGGCAGTTTTTTCCCGTCCGCCCCGCCGCGTTTTGTGAGATATCCCGTCATGTACAGAAGGCTCCAGATGTTTTCAGCAGAATCATACATCTCGCGGTAGGTAAGTTCCTGCCGGATCTCCTTCATAACAGCATCACCGGCCACAAGAGCTTCCATCTCACCTGACGCCACGCTCATATCCAGCTTCTGCACAAAAGACCGAATCACATCATTCCCGCTGGAATTCGCCCAGTAATTTCCCGGCTGCGCCGTCGGATTCGCCAGAAGCAGATCTACATAATTGATCACATCCCACGGACAATACACCTCCGCTTCTCCGAACCGATATCCATCATACCAGTTCCTTACCGCTTCGTAACGTTCAGAAAGGCTGTAATATTCCAGCATTTCCCGCACTTCACCGTCCGTAAAACCGAAATAACTGCCGCAGCGCGCATCCGAGACCGCCAAAACACGTAAATTGTTCATTCCGGTGAAAATACTCTCCCGTGAAATGCGCAGGCACCCGGTCAGCACCGCCAATTCAAGGCTGTCGTTTGTCTTCAATGTCTGGCTGAACAAACTGCGGATCAGCTGCACCATCTCATCATAGTAACCGCCATAAAATGCCTTCTGCAGCGGTACATCATATTCGTCGATCAGCAAAACAACCTTCTGCCCATAATGCTTTTCAAGAAAATAGCAGAGATTACCCAGACTTCCAGCCAGCGTATCCGGATCCATATCCCAGCTGCACAGCTCTTCATACTGCTCTTTTTGCTTCTCCGTAAGGGCAGAACTGGTCCTGAGGAATCCAAAACGTGACGCCTCCCGGCTTATCTTATTTGCGGCGATCCGGCAGGCAGTCTTAAAATTATCTCCCTCTATATCCTTCATCGTCACGAATATCACCGGATGCTTCCCCATATACCGTGCGCAAAGTTCCGTTTCCTCCGAAACCGCCAGACCGTCAAAAAGCGTCGGATCCATACCAATCTCAAAGAAAGACTTCAGCATCGTCATATTCAGTGTCTTCCCGAAACGCCGCGGGCGGGTGAAAAGCGTTACCGTCGCAGGACTGCGCAGCAGTTCACTGATCAGCCCCGTCTTATCCACATAGTAACCGTTCTTCCTGCGCAGATCCGTAAAAAACTCCGTTCCTACTGCCGGCAGTTTTTTCGTATACTTCATCGACGCCACCTCCAATACTCCGTTCCCTAAGCCTTCTTTCTTCCATCTTTTCCTTTGCAAGCTTATGGTATCGCTCGACCTGCTTTTTCATTGAGTGAGAAATCCCGTAGGAAGTTCAGACTCTATAATCCGGGGCATCACTGTTTTAACGCCACCTTACACTGCTTCTTATAACAGGCAATGCCGTATTTCAGCACCTTCCGGATGCCATCATCAAGAAGTTTTTCATCATAACGCCGCTCCTCAATCTGGCGAAGCGCCAGTTCCACGCCTCTATCCAGATCACCGTCGCGAACGTATTTCACCTCAATAACAATACCAAGATCGTCGTCCTCTGTCTCGATCAGAACATCGCCGTAACCGTCCCCAGTCTCTTCATTGCTGGTCACATACCAATTCCCCTTAAAACTTAAGATTCCCAGCAGGATTCCGTGATAAAAATTCTCCTTCAGGTCACGGCGCGCGAAGGTATCACGGATACTTACCGTTTTCTTCAGGTACTGTCCAAACAACCCCTCCGCCAGCCCGGCGTCTCCGCATTTAAGCGCCTCGCAGAATTCCCGCACCATTGCGCCATCACGAGCCACTTTATCCTTGAACAAATCCATGATCTGCCTCTTGAAAATCCCCCGGATCTCCATATTCGGGATCACAAGCGGCAGTTTTTCACCTTCCGCCTCTCCGCTCTTTGTCAGATAGCCGGTCATATACAGCAGACTCCACAAATTCTCGATGGAATCATACATCTCGCGGTAGGTAAGCTCCTGACGGATCTCCTTTACAACCACCTCGCCTGCCGCCAGCTGCTCCAGTTCCCTGGCCGCTGCGCTTGCATCCAGCCGCTTCACGAATTCTGTCACCACGTCATTGCCGCTGGAATTCGCCCAGAAGTTCTGCGGCCGGGCCTTCGGATCCGCAAGGAGAAGGTCTATATAGTTAACGACATCCCAGGGACAGTAAATTTCCGCACTTCCGAACCGGTAGCCGTCATACCATTCCTTCACCGTGCCATATGCGTCAAAAAGGCCATAATAATTCAACGCTTCCCGCACCTCTTCATCGGTGAATCCAAAATATCTGTCAAAACGCGGATCCGAAACCGTCAGCACGCGCAAATTATTCATCCCTGTAAAAATGCTCTCTCTGGAAACACGCAGGCATCCGGTCAGCACCGCAAATTCCAAACTTGCATTCGTTTTTAGCGCCTGACCGAATATGCCCCTGATCAGCTGCACCATCTCATCATAGTATCTTCCATAATATGCCTTCTGAAGCGGTACGTCGTACTCGTCGATCAGCAGGATCACTTTCTGACCATAATGCTTCTCCAGAAGCGACGACAGAATACGAAGTCCATTTACCAGCACTTCATCTGACATGATGAATTGCGGCTCACCGGGCCTCCCCAGATGAACCAACTGCCTGTAGGAATCCTTTTCCTGCTCTGTGAGACGGTCGCTATTCTCCAGGAAGCTGAACCGCATCGCCTCAAAGCCGATTTCGCTGCACAGCAGCCCGCGCGCCCCCTGATAGCTTCCTGCGCCAACACTCTTTAAAGACAGAGAAATCACAGGAAACCTTCCCATATACTGAGCGCATAACTCCCTTTCTCCGGAAACCGCTAAACCGTTGAAAAGCGACGCGTCACTGCCAATTTCAAAGAAGCTTTTCAGCATGCTCATATTCAGAGTTTTTCCAAAACGCCGCGGACGGGTGAAAAGCGTCACCTCCGTTACGCTTCGCATCAGTTCAACAATCAGGCCTGTCTTATCTACGTAATATCCTCCTGACTTTCTCAGCTTTTCAAAATCTTCTGTCCCAATCGCAAGCGGTTTTTTCCCTGCTTCCATCGCCATTCGCAATCACCCCCGCCACTATACTCTCTTCAGATCACTAATCGCCTTACACACCTTCGGCTCCTCCCCTTCCTCTTTCTGACGCTCAATCAGTTTCTGCAGCCGCTTCTGCTCCCCCAGCATCACAAATGCAGCCGCCGGCTCCACCCGGCACCGCTTCTTGTAGCAGGCAATCCCGTATTTCAGCACATTTTCAATGCCTTCGTCTGCAAACACCTCATCATAGTGCCTCGTTTCGATCTGCGCAAGCGCCGCCTGCGCCGCAGACTC
>CANQME010000127.1 GCA_947624815.1 uncultured Lachnospiraceae bacterium
AGGAGTAACCCCGCCGCAGGAGGGCCGCTGCCAGGCGGTTTCGCGTCTGTGGCGTACAGTTCTGCGGATCGTACCCCTTCTTCCTGAGGAATGCAAGGATCTGCTCCTGCTCCAAAATCTCCCCTTCCCCCAGAAGGGTCTCGATCTGCTCCCTGCCGATCCCCTTGCGCGACAGTTCCTCCCGGATCCGCCTCCGGCTGCGGCTCTTCCCGTAGAGCTCCACGTACCGCCTGCCATACTCCCCGTCGTTCACATATCCGTATTCCTGTAAAAACGCCACCGCGGACTCGACGGCTTCCTCCGGATACAGCCCGTCCCGCAGCTTCCTCCGGATCTCCTGTTCCGTCCGGTCATGGGATCGCAGAAGGAAGAGCGCCCGCTCCCTGGCCCTTGCGCAGAGCACCGTCTCCAGGATCTCCCGGTAACGCTCCTCCGTAAGCTCTCCTCCGGCTTCAATTCCGTATCTTCGCAGCTCCCCCTTATATAAAGCAAAGGCAAAGCCTGCATCTGTACAGACTCTGCACCTTCGCTTGTCCAGGGGAACGATCTCAGTCACCTGCACGCTTCGTCCTCCCGCTGATATTCTTCTGCAGCCCGTCACAGCCGCTGTACGTTATCCCGCCCGGCGCCGCGGGGCCTTACTGCGCGTCGTCCGCCGGCACCGCCGTCTCGTTCGGCTTCAGCCCATAGAATTCCCGCACCTTATTCTCGATCTCCAGGCATACCGCCGGGTTCTCCAGCAGATACGCCTTCGCGTTCTCCCGGCCCTGTCCGATCCTGGCTCCCTGGTAAGCGTACCAGGCTCCGCTCTTCTCCACGATATTCACCTTCGCTGCCAGATCCAGGATATCGCCTTCCGAGGAGATTCCCTTGCCGAACATGATATCGAACTCCGCCTCCTTAAACGGCGGAGCGATCTTGTTCTTCACGACCTTGACGCGGACATGGTTGCCGACGACCTCTCCGCCCTGCTTCAGGCTCTCGGTCCTGCGGACCTCCATGCGCACAGAAGCGTAGAACTTCAGCGCGCGGCCGCCGGTCGTCGTCTCCGGGTTCCCGAACATGACACCGATCTTCTCACGGATCTGGTTGATGAAGATCACGCTGCAGTTGGTCTTGCTGACCACGCCGGTCAGCTTCCGCAGGGCCTGCGACATCAGGCGGGCCTGCAGGCCCACATGGGATTCTCCCATCTCGCCGTCGATCTCCGCCTTGGGCACCAGGGCCGCCACCGAATCGACGATGATGATATCCACCGCTCCCGAGCGAACCATGGTTTCCGTGATCTCCAGGGCCTGCTCTCCGTTATCCGGCTGGGAAATGTAGAGGTTATCGATATCCACGCCGATGTTCCGCGCGTAGACCGGATCCAGGGCGTGCTCCGCGTCGATGAATCCGGCGATTCCGCCCCGCTTCTGGACCTCCGCTACCATATGAAGAGCCACCGTCGTCTTACCGCTGGACTCGGGGCCGTATACCTCGATGATCCGTCCCTTCGGGATCCCTCCCAGTCCCAGCGCCAGATCCAGGCTCAGGGAGCCGGTGGGGATCGTCTCTATGTTCATGTTCGCTCCGTTGTCTCCAAGCTTCATCACGGAGCCCTTGCCGTATGCTTTCTCGATCTGTGTCAGGGCCGCATCCAGGGCCTTCATCTTATCATCTCTGTTCATATTGTCCTCCGTTCGAACATGTGTTTGCATTTATCATAATACACCGGCCTGTAAATGTCAACTATTTTTTCATTTTTTACCGGCCTTTTCGCCGGCTTGTCCGGCTTAACCGGCCTGTCCGGCCCGCGCGTTCCGCTTCCGTATGTTTTCGCGTTCTCCTTTTCTTCAGTGCCGGTACAGCGGTAGGATTAGTCTTCTCATGCAAAACGTCCCGCTGCATGATTTCCGGCAACTGTTATTTCCGAAGAAATCCATTCCTGACATGACTGATTGTTCTTATCCGGGGATTAACGGCCGGCCGTGCAGCCAGCGTCATAGGAGATCCCTATGGTTAGAAAATACCACATATTTCCGGAATTTGCAAGCGGTTCTTCCCAAGCTCTCCCGGTCCGTTCTTCCCCCTCAGTCGGCCAGAAGCCTTCCGACGTCCAGCAGTCCCCACCCCTGTTGGTTCCTCGGAAGTCCCAGATCCACGGTCCTCTCCCGCAGCCGCAGCTTCACGTCCCGGTTGCTCATGCCCGGGTACTTCTCCAGCAGCAGGGCAATCGCGCCGGCCACGACCGGCGTGGACATGGACGTACCGCTTTTGACCGCGTAGCGGCCGGGTTCGTTGCTGCAGCTGACGATGCCGGCGCCGGGCGCCACGATCTCCGGCTTGCAGATGCAGGCCCCGGTCGGGCCCCGTCCGGAATAGTCCACCATCCGGCTGCCCATGACGCTGACCTCCTTATGGTCGTCGGAGCAGCCCACGGTGATCACCTTGCGGCTGATGCCCGGCGTCGTCACCGTCATGTAGCCGGGGCCGTTGTTGCCGGCGGCCACCACGACCACCAGCCCGTCGTCCCAGGCCGCGTCTACGCCCCGGACCAGCGCCGAATTCTCGCTCATGTTCCTGCGGGAATAGGAGCCGACCGATATATTCACGATCCGGATGCCGAGCGCGTCCCGGTTCTGCCGGATCCACCGAAGCCCTGTCAGCACGTCGGAGGCGAAGCCCCCTCCCCTGGCGTCCAGGACCTTGATGGAGATCAGACTGCAGCCGGGAGCGATCCCCCGGTATCTTCCCCCCGACGCCGCGCCGCTGCCCCCGATGATCGCGGAAATATGGGTGCCGTGTCCGTTGTCGTCGTAGGGCTCCCCCCGCCGGTGCAGCACGTCGAAAAAGGCCGTGATGCGCTGCCCGAAATCCTCATGAGGATAGATGCCCGTGTCCAGAACCGCCACCCCGACGCCTCGTCCGGTAAGCCCTGAATCGCCGGGCTCCGTACAATGAACGATCTGCCTCGCCTGATTCAAAGCATTCCATCCTTATTTTTGTTCTTACTATCAGATTATTCCGAAGGCGCCCGTCCTGACCGCATTTTCCGGAAAACGGAGCCGCCGGAAATTAAGAATTTCTTCATAATCTTTTCAAATAATCTACAATCTTTTTCCAGACCCTTATGCTATACTTTTATCGTAAGAAAAGCGAGAAACCTTACTTCAATCACACTCCTTTATCCTTTGACATCCTATCCTGGCATAAAAAGAAAACCTGTCGTCCCCGACAGGTTTTTTGCCGCTTACAGGTATTTCCCCATGACATCGCAGAAATCAAACGTTCGAAAGTAGTCCGCCGGCGTTTCCGCGCGCCGGATCATTTCAAAGGAGCCGTCCTCCCGAAGAAGGATCTCCGACGACCGCAGCTTCCCGTTATAATTGTAGCCCATCGAGAAGCCATGGGCGCCGGTGTCATGGATCACCAGAAGGTCTCCCATCTCGATCTCCGGCAGCATCCGGTCGACGGCAAACTTGTCGTTGTTCTCGCACAGGGAACCGACCACGTCATACTTATGGTCGCAGGGCGCGTTCTCCTTGCCCATGACCGTGATATGGTGGTACGCGCCGTACATGGCCGGCCGCATCAGGTTTACCGCGCAGGCGTCGACGCCGATATATTCCTTATATGTGTGCTTCTCATGGATCGCGCGGGTCACCAGGCAGCCGTAGGGAGCCAGCATGAAGCGCCCCAGCTCCGTATAGATGGCTACGTCGCCCATGCCGGCGGGAACCAGGATCTCCTCGTAGGCCCTGCGCACGCCTTCGCCGATCGCCATGATGTCGTTGGGCTCCTGATCGGGTCTGTAGGCCACCCCGACTCCGCCGGACAGATTGATGAAGGCGATCCTGGCGCCGGTCTCCTTCTGCAGCTTCACCGCCAGTTCAAAGAGGATCCCCGCCAGCTTGGGGTAGTACTCGTTGGTCACGGTGTTGCTGGCCAGAAACGCATGGATCCCGAACCGCTTCGCGCCCTCCGCCTTCAGGGTCTTAAACGCCTCGAAGATCTGCGGCGTGGTCATCCCGTATTTGGCGTCGCCGGGATTATCCATGATGCCGTTGCTCATCACGAACGTCCCGCCGGGATTATAGCGGCAGCTGATGGTCTCCGGTATATAGCCCAGCGTGTCCTTCAGACACTGAATATGGGTAATGTCGTCCAGATTGATGATGGCGCCCAGCTCCGCCGCGAACCGGAATTCCTCCGGCGGCGTCTCATTGGAAGAGAACATGATCTCATGTCCCTCAAAGCCGCAGGCGTCCGACAGCATCAGCTCCGTCATCGACGAACAGTCGGTGCCGCATCCGTACTCCTTAAGGATCTTCAGGATAAAGGGATTCGGCGTGGCCTTCACCGCGAAATACTCGCGGAAGCCGGGGTTCCAGGCGAACGCGGCGCGCATGCGTTCAGCGTTCTCGCGGATGCCCCGCTCATCATACAGATGGAACGGGGTCGGGAAGCGGGAAGCGATCTCTTCCAGCTTGTCCAGGGTTACAAAGGGTTTCTTCTCCATGGTAATCTGATTCCTTTCAACTGCATATGCTCAGTTCATTCGTTCGTTTCAGCGTCTGCGCGGAATGATATAAAATACGTCCGCGCAGGATACAACTTAGCATTGTACCCCACACGGACGCATTTGTCCACCTGTTTTTCAGATGCCTGCCGCCTCTTTCGGCCGCTTTCGGCTCATTGCTATGACACGTTCACGATCCTCATCATGTTCGTGTGCATCGCGGGAAGATCCTTCCGGTCGTAATTGACCAAGCCGGCGGTGACTACCGCGATGTCTCCGGGTTCAAAGATCCCCTTCTCCTTCAGGTACTCGATCGACGATTCGATCAGGGCGTCGGTAGAGTTGGCGCGCATCGCCAGGAAGGGCCTGACGCCCCAGTAGATCTGCATCTGCCGCACCGCGATGGCCGCCGGCGACATGCCGATGATCTGCACATCGGAGCGCCATTTGGACAGCAGGCGGGCGGTAAATCCGCTGATGCTGGGAGCCACGATGGCCTTCGCGTCCAGATCGTGGGCCGTGGACACGGAGGAGAAGCAGACCGCGTTGGAGATCGTCCGGTTCTGATCCGTCACCTGACGGCTGCGGTATGCCGAGTAATCCAGATGGGACTCAGCCTCCACGCAGACCTCCACCATCATCTTCAACGCCTCCACCGGGTATCTGCCGGCTGCGGTCTCTCCGGAGAGCATGACCACATCGGTTCCCTCGGCCACCGCCTCGGATACGTCCGTCACCTCCGCTCTCGTGGGCCGTGGGTTGCGGATCATGGAATCCAGCATCTGGGTCGCCGTGATGACCGGCTTGCAGGCCGCGTTGCACTTCTGGATAATCGTCTTCTGGATAAACGGCACCTTCTGGGGCGGGATCTCCACGCCCAGGTCGCCGCGGGCCACCATGATGCCGTCGCTGGCCGCGATGATCTCGTCCAGATTCTCAAGGCCCTCGGCGTTCTCGATCTTGGAGATGACCATGATCTTCGAATTATGGGCCTTCAGGATCTCCTTGATCTCCAGCACTGCCTCGGCAGAGCGGACGAACGACGCCGCGATGAAGTCGAACCCCTGCTCGATACCGAACACGATATCTTCCTTATCCTTATCTGTAAGCGCCGGAAGCTTTACCTTCACTCCCGGTACGTTCACGCCCTTCTGACTTCCCAGCTCGCCGCCGTTGACTACCAGACAGTGAATGTCCTCCCCCTCGATCTTCTGGACCTTCAGCTCGATCAGGCCGTCGTCGATCAGGATCCGGTTGCCCGGCTCAAGATCCCCGGCCAGACCTGAATAATTGATATGGCAGATCTGATCGTCGCACTCCACCTGGCGGGTGGTCAGCGTATAGAACTGGCCTGCCATCAGCGGGATCTTGCCGCCGCCCTTCACGCGCCCCGTGCGGATCTCCGGTCCCTTCGTGTCCAGGAGCGCCGCCACCGGCACGTCCAGCTCGCTGCGGATCTGCTTCAGCTGATCCAGCCTCTCCTTCTGCTCCTCATGGGTTCCATGGGAGAAATTGAACCGCGCGATGTCCATGCCGTAGCGCACCAGGTCCATCATGACGGTCCGATCGTCAGACGCCGGCCCCATCGTACAGATAATCTTCGTTTTCTTCATCCTGTCCCCTCCTGCTCGTTGTATGTGGTATCGAAATCTATCACTGCACCGGTCCCTGCGGCCCGCCTGTCACATGCTGATGGGTATACAGATGATCCTGGCAGTACTCCAGACCTCCCGCGCATTTGGAACAATAACGGAATTCCAGGTTATCTCCGTCCTTTTCAGTCCGCCCGCATACCGCGCAGCGGTGTCTCGTGCCGTTCTGAGGAATGATCTTCGTCTGGGTGCGGAATTCCCTCTTCCGCCTGATCTCCTTTGGAGAATAGCGGGCCAGGTTCCTGGTCATAAGGAAGAAGATCAGGAAGTTCAGAAGCGACAGGACAATGGCCAGACGCGTCGCGGCGCCTCCGACGATAAAGCCGTACAGGAAGAAGATCCCGTCAAAGATCGCCAGCACCTTGGCCTTCACCGGGATCACCATGAACAGCAGAAACTGCAGATCCGGATACATGGCCGCGAAGGCAAAGAACAGCGACAGGTTCAGATACGTGGTCGTCAGCACCAGGATCTGTGAGAATCCCAAGTATGCGATGACCGCCGCGAGAACATGTCCCAGCACTCCCATGAAAAAGTATACGTTGAACCGGAACGCGCCCCAGGTGCGCTCCAGCGTCGTTCCCAGCGAATAGTAAAGGGACAGGGCGATGCCGTTAAACAGCAGATCCGACAGCATATTGACCGGCGAAGCGCCCAGAGACGACATGCCCATGGGCGGATACATAATGAACGTAACGATACGCCACACCTGCCCATGCAGGATCGCCCTGGCGTCCAGGCACAGCCAGTTCCAGTAGATCCCCGGCATCACGATCTGCAGCACCAGTCCGGCCGCATAGAGAAGCATGATATAGTACATCAGGTTTTTGATGGCATACCTGCCGAATTTCCGTTCCATTTTCTGAAAAAACTTCATATTCCGGTCATATCCTTCTTACACAGTATATTTCTTTTATTATAGTTTCTGCCCGGTCTTTTGTCAAATATCTTCTTATGCAGGAACTCGCCTCCGAAACGTCCTTTTCTGCATACTGCCGCAGTAATAAAAAGGGAACGTCTGCGCGTTCCCTTTCTCTTCCTGTCTGTATGCCGCCGTTCTGCCGGATCCCGGCATCAATACCACCATATCGGCGGAATGGCGTCTCTGGCGGGTATATAAGAGCTATCGTCGACCTTGACCACAATCCCGCCCTTGTCCGTTACGTACTTGCTGCCGTTCGCGTCCTTCACGCCGGAGGTACTCTTCGTCACGCGGCCGGCCTCATTGACCAGATAAACCTTGCCGTTCACGTTGACCGCCTCATAGCGGGAACCGTCCATCGCAGTCTGAAGCTTGCCCATATAATACAGGCTTCCGCTGTAAACGCCGGTGTAACCCTTTCCGCTGCTGGTGAAGTAGTAGGTCGCCGACATGCCGTCGCCTTCATCAATCTTCATCTTTCCCTTTGCAGCGGTCCGGTCGTCCGGGTTGAAGTAATATGCGGTGTAGCTTCCGTCTGCTTCCTTGACCCGCTGGAGCCCGTACACCGGATTCCCTTTCTCGTTGAACAGGTATGTCTTCCCGTTAATTCTCGTGAAGTCACTGGTGCTCGCGTTCCCGGACACAGGTCCCGTCTTCGGCACACCGCTCCTGGAGAAGTAGAACCAGTCTACATCGCTCTCATAGCTGTTTGCCAGATCTTCCGGCGGCTCCGCCGTATACCATCCGGTAACGCAGGCGCCGCTGCTTCCGTAGTAACGGTATCCGTCGATCGAGTCCTTCCCGGAATCATAATGGACCCAGCCCGTCTGCATGATCCCCGTACTGTCGAAGCAGTAGTAGGTTCCGTCGATCCGCTTCTCGGTAAATTCCCCGTCCGTCGGCACATACTTCTTGCCGCTGGTATTAAAATAGTACCATACCTTCCCGTCCTGGTTCTCGAACGGATCGAACCACATATCATCTCCCGTAGGCGGATAAAGCTTCTGCCAGCCGGTCAGCGCGGCTCCGTCGTCGCCGCAGAAATACATGTCGTTGTCGACCCAGCCGGTCTCCATGATGCCGTCAGAATCAAAATGATACCACTTGCCGCCGATCTTCATCCACTTGTCGGTGACGATCTTGCCGTTATCCTGGAAATAGTACCAGTGAAGATCACCGGACTCCCCGTCGGGAGCAACATCCAGCTGCTGCCAGCCTCCGGCTACCATAATGCCGTTGGCGTCCACATAGTATACGTCGTCCACCCAGCTGTTGAGAGCCATCTGCCCGTATCCGTCCAGATAACGCCACTGATTGTCCGCACCGCGGCGCCATTCGTTGTAGACGCGGTCGCCGCTGGAATCCAGATAGACCCATGAGCCGTTCTCCATGGACCAGCCCGCAGCCTGGGCAGTGACGGCAGCTCCCGCCGACATCACCATCGCCACCGCGGCAATCAACAAAATTCTCCTCTTCATATAGACTCACTCCTTCACAATTGTCCAAAAACCTACAATATATTGTAGCAGGCTATTTGAATTTATTCAATACCAGTATCTTTCATTTCTATTACAATTTAGGGTTTTTTTTCGGGCATTTTCTGATTTTTCGTTTTTTCCGGCCAATCTTGACGCAAGGCTGCGCTCTCTGTATAATGGAAAACAGAATCTGACGAAAGGCTGGAACGGATATGTGGCTTGCGGACAACTGGACTGACTATGAAGTGATCGACTGTTCAAAGGGCGAGAAGCTGGAACGCTGGGGGGATTATCTGCTGATACGGCCGGATCCCCAGATCATCTGGGATACGCCGAAGACGCACCGGGGATGGAAGAAGTGCAGCGGCCACTACCACAGAAGCTCCAGAGGCGGAGGCGAGTGGGAGTTCTTCGGTCTGCCCGAGCAGTGGTCCGTCGGCTACGGACAGCTGGTCTTCAATCTGAAGCCCTTCAGCTTCAAGCATACCGGACTGTTCCCCGAACAGGCCGCCAACTGGGACTGGTTCGCCGGGCTGATCCGGACGGCGGGACGGCCGGTACGGGTCCTGAACCTGTTCGCCTATACCGGCGGAGCGACCCTGGCCGCCGCGGCCGCGGGCGCAAGCGTCGCTCATGTGGACGCGTCCAAAGGCATGGTCGGATGGGCGAAGGAGAACGCGAAGGCCAGCGGCCTGGAGAATGCGCCGATCCGCTGGCTGGTGGACGACTGCATGAAATTCGTGGAGAGGGAGATCCGCAGAGGAAACCGCTATGACGCCATTATCATGGATCCTCCGTCCTACGGCAGAGGACCGAAGGGGGAGATCTGGAAGATTGAGGACGCGATCCATCCGCTGGTGAAGGAATGCGCGAAGCTGTTGAGCGACAAGCCGCTGTTTTTCCTGATCAACTCGTATACCACCGGGCTTGCGCCGGCGGTACTTTCGTATATGCTTTCATTGGAAGTAAAGCGGAAGTATGGCGGAGAGGTGGAAGCAGGGGAGCTGGGACTGCCGGTGTCGGAATCGGGACTGGTGCTGCCGTGCGGAGCTTCGGGAAGATGGTGGATGCCGTCCTAGAATGCCGGCACGTTTAAAAAGGCCGCTTCATGCCTGGCATGAAGCGGCCTCTTTACGCTTAGCAGCGCGCTTTGTTTATCGCATTATTCGATGATCGTTACAACTCTGCCGGATCCAACGGTACGGCCGCCTTCGCGGATAGCGAAGCGGAGACCCTGCTCCATGGCTACCGGGTGGATCAGCTCTACGGTCATCTCTACGTTGTCGCCAGGCATGCACATCTCGGTGCCGGCCGGCAGCTCGCAGACGCCGGTTACGTCGGTGGTTCTGAAGTAGAACTGCGGACGATAGTTGTTGAAGAACGGAGTATGACGGCCGCCCTCATCCTTGGTCAGGACGTACACCTGAGCCGTGAACTTGTGATGGCACTTTACGGAGCCGGGCTTTACAAGGCACTGGCCTCTCTCGATCTCGGTTCTCTGAACGCCGCGCAGCAGGGCGCCGATGTTGTCGCCGGCCTGAGCCAGGTCAAGCAGCTTACGGAACATCTCGATACCGGTTACGACGGTCTTACGGGTCTCATCGCTGATACCGACGATCTCGACTTCCTCATTCAGCTTCAGGGTACCACGCTCTACACGGCCGGTAGCAACCGTACCACGGCCGGTGATCGTGAATACGTCCTCGACAGGCATAAGGAACGGCTTGTCGGTCTCACGCTGCGGATCCGGAACCCAGCTGTC
>CANQME010000128.1 GCA_947624815.1 uncultured Lachnospiraceae bacterium
GTATCCTCGCGCAGACGACCCACGGTGATCCCCATCCCGTTCTCATAATCCACATCCAGCGTTACCTGCGGCCGGTTGTCTTCCTCCATGTACCGCATAAACTGCTTCGGCGCGCTGGGCAATCCCAACTCCTGCGGCAGTCCGGAGAAGGAATTGATCTTCTCGATCAGTTGCTCCTTCTTGGGTTTCTTCCTGAACTTGACAAACACGGCGGCCGTATGGCCGTTCAGCACCGGGATCCGCAGGCACTGGCAGGTGATCACCGGCTCAGTCGCCTTCACGATCTCGCCGTTTTCCAGATGTCCCCAGATCCGCAGCGGCTCCTGCTCGCTCTTCTCCTCCTCGCCGGAGATGAACGGGATCACATTGCCCACCATTTCCGGCCAGTCCTTAAAGGTCTTCCCGGCTCCGGAAATCGCCTGATAGGTGGTCGCCACCACCTCGTAGGGTTCAAACTCCTTCCAGGCGGTCAGGACCGGCGTGTAGCTCTGGATCGAGCAGTTGGGCTTCACCGCGATGAAACCGCGCTTCGTGCCAAGCCTCTTCCGCTGGAACTCGATGACGGCCGCATGCTCCGGATTGATCTCCGGGATCATCATCGGCACGTCCGGCGTCCAGCGATGGGCGCTGTTATTGGAGATCACCGGGGTCTCGGTCTTCGCATACGCTTCCTCGATGGCCCGGATCTCATCCTTGCTCATATCTACGGCGCTGAAGACGAAATCCACCTCCGCCGCCACCTGCTCTACTTCATTCACATTCTTAACGACCATCCGGCGGACTGCCTCCGGCATCGGGGTATCCATCTTCCAGCGGTCTCCCACCGCTTCCTCATAGGTCTTTCCCGCGGAGCGGGGGCTTGCGGCTACGCAGACCACCTCGAACCAGGGGTGATTCTCTAAAAGCGCGATAAAACGCTGGCCTACCATGCCGGTGGCGCCCAGTACGCCGACTCTCAATTTCTTTTCCATAACTGCATATCTCCTCGTTTCTGCTTCCGCGGCCGGTTCTGACTTTCGCCGCGGTTCTTGAATGTCCCACCTATCCTACACAAATCCGACTAAAAAGTCAATAGGGATTCGCAAGAAAAATACATTTGTTCGCCATGCGCGGACATTTAAACAAAATCAGCCCCTTCAGGAAGACTTGAATCGGTCTATGGACATTTTTCGGTCTATATGCTATACTTTCCTGGAATTTACTTCGGCCGTTTTCGCAGCATGGCCCATACAGAAGAACACAAAAACCGAAATAATTTCAGATTGGAGATCAAAGGATGAACAAGAATGATTTCGCACCCCTCCCGCCCATGGGCTGGAACAGCTACGACTACTACGATACCTCCGTGGACGAAGCCCGCGTCCGCGCCAACGCCGATTATATGGCGGCCCACTTAAAGGAGTACGGATGGGAATATGTCGTGGTCGATATCCAGTGGTACGCCCACGGCGCCGGCTCCCGAAGGGATCAGTACCAGTATATCCCGTTTTCCCGGCTGGAAATGGACGAATACTCCCGGCTCCTGCCGGATCCCGCGCGGTTCCCGTCGTCTGCGGACGGCGCCGGCTTCCGGCCTCTGGCCGACTATGTCCACAGCCTTGGCCTGAAATTCGGCATCCATATCATGCGCGGGATTCCGCGTCAGGCGGCCCATGCGCATACGGCGGTCATGTGCCAGACGTCTCCCGCCGTTACCGCCGCCGACATCGCCGATCCGTCCTCCATCTGCGGATGGAATCCGGACATGTACGGCGTCCGCAACTGTGCCGGAGGCCAGGCGTATTACGATTCCCTGATGGAGCTTTACGCGTCCTGGGGCGTCGACTATATCAAATGCGACGATATCTGCAACACCAACATTTACCCGCAGAATCCCTATTCCGCCCGTCATGAGATCGAGATGCTCTCCCGCGCCATCCAGCGGTGCGGACGGCCCATCGTCCTCTCGCTGTCTCCGGGTCCGGCGCTGATCGGGCAGGCGAACCACTATAAGACCCACGCGAACATGTGGCGGATCACCGACGATCTGTGGGACAGATGGAGCGATATCCTGCAGATGTTCATGCGCTGCGAGCTGTGGCAGGATCATGTGGAGCGCGGCTGCTACCCGGACTGCGACATGCTGCCGCTTGGCCGCATCGGAGGCGGCTTCGGCCCCGGTCAGGAGCGCATGACTAATCTGAGCCGCGACGAGCAGAGGACGCTTATGACCCTCTGGTGCATCTTCGGATCCCCGCTGATGCTGGGCGCGGAGATGACGATGCTGGACGAATGGACCCTGTCTCTTCTCACCAACCGCGAGGTGCTCGCCATGCGCACGCCGGACTGCCGTCCGCGCCAGCTGTTCCGCACGCCGGACGAGGCGGCCTGGACCGCCTGCGACGCGAAGACCGGGACAATCTATACGGCGCTCTTTAACTTAAGCGACGAAGAGCGGACGGTATCCGCCGCCGATCCCGAGCTGTACCTGGCCGCGGGCGCCGCCGTGCCGCAGGGCCTGTCCGGCTCCGCTGCCCAGGCCTTCACGGAGCTGTGGAGCGGCAGCAAGAGCCCGGCGCCCGGCGCCGTTCTTCCGCCCCACGGCTGCTGCGTGTTCCGCGGCTGATCATGCGGCCTCGTCATTCTCCTTTGAGAGAAGCACATTGGCCAGGATGCCCAGGATCAGGGAGCAGGCCACGGTGCGGATCTCCACCGGCCCGAAGCTGACGGACAGGCCGCCCACGCCGGTGATGAAAATGATCGAGGCTACAAACAGATTCCGGTTCTTATTCAGATCCACGCCCTGCAGCATTTTAAATCCGCTCATGGCGATGAAGCCGTACAGCGTCACGCAGACGCCGCCCATGACGCAGTTGGGAATGGTCTGAAGAAAGGCCATCAGCGGCCCGATGAAGCTGACCAGGATGCACAGGCAGGCGGCTCCCCAGATGGAGACGACCGACGCGTTGCGGGTGATCGCCACGCAGCCGATGGACTCGCCGTAGGTCGTGTTCGGGCAACCGCCGAAGAAGGCGCCCGCCATGGAGCCTACGCCGTCGCCCAGAAGGGTCCTGGTCAGTCCCGGCTCCTTCAGAAGATCCGTGCCGATGATATTGGAAAGGTTCTTATGGTCGGCCAGATGCTCGGCGAAGACCACAAAGGCCACCGGCACATAAGCCGAGAACAGGGTGATCAGATAGGATCCGGAGATATCCTGCAGAGCGGAGCCCTTCAGGAACGTGAAATCCGGAACCGCGAACAGCTTAACGCCCTGAAACGCCGAATAATCGATCACCGTGAAGGCCGGATTCCCGGTCGCCTTCCCGATCAGGGCGAATACCGACGCGCATGCGTAGCCGGCCAGGATCCCCAGGATAAACGGGATCAGCTTCGCCATCTTCTTCCCGTAGGTGGAACAGAGAATGGTCACGCCCAGCGTCACCAGTCCACAGATCAGCGCCACATAGACGCTTCCTCCCTCCACGCTGGACCGGGTCAGATCTCCCACGGCGTTGCCCGCCAGGGAAAGACCGATGATGGCTACCGTAGGGCCGATGATGACCGGCGGCATCAGCCTGTCGATCCATTTCACGCCCGCAATCTTCACCACAAACGCCAGTACCACATAGACGAGCCCCGCCATCACCGCGCCGATGATCAGGCCCCAGTACCCGACGGCCATGGAGGCCGCGCCGGTGAACGCGCTGATCATGGAACCGATGAATGCGAAGGAGCTGCCAAGGAACACCGGGCTCTTGCTGCGCGTAAACAGCAGATACACGAAGGTGCCCACGCCCGCGCCAAAAATAGCCGCCGCCGATGAAAGCTGCGTCCCGCTGCCGAATATCGCTGCAATATCCCCGGAACTGTTGATCACCGCAGGAACCGCGATGGTCGCGGCCATGATGGCCAGAAGCTGCTGGATGGCGAAGAGAAGGATCTCTCCCGGTTTCGGTCTGTCGCCAATGTCATAAATCAGATGCATCTCATATTCCCCCTTTTCTTTCCCAAACAGCTGCCAGGCGGCAGCTCTGCTAGTATTCTCCATAGAGAATAACCCATCAGCAGAAGAATGTCAAGAACAAACCGGACGCAGGCCGGCTCCGCCCTGTCTCCCCGGTCACTGCTTCTTACAGAAGAACGACACGGCCACCGCCCCCGGTCCTACGTGGGTACCGATGGTGCTTCCGATGGCGCAGACGGGCAGCTCGTCGGCGCGGCCTTTATAAAGCGCCTCGCTGTCGCGGATATATTTCTGAAGCAGCGTGTCGTCAAGGCCGCTGTAAGCCAGCGTATAGGGCATATCGAAATCGATCCCTCCGTTCTTCTCCACAAAACGCATCAGCAGATTGTTGCCGTTTTTGGAGCCTCTGGCCTTGCCGACCAGAACGACCTCGCCGTGCTCCACCGCCACGACAGGCTTAATGGAGAGAAGCTCTCCCGCGAAAGCCACGGTGGGAGAAATCCGCCCTCCCTTTTTGAGATATTCCAGAGTATCCAGAAGGGCCAGCACCCGTACGCTCCCCCGCTTTTCCTCCAGCTCCCGCACGATCTCGGCTGCGCTCAGACCCCGGTCGCGGAGCCTTACGGCATACAGTACCAGAAGCTGCTGGCCGATACATACATTCTCGCTGTCCACGACAGAGACCCTGCCCCCGAACTGCGCGGCTGCGGCGACGGCTCCCCCGCAGGAACCGGAAAGCTTCGAGGAAAGGGCGATATACAGGACCTCGTCCCCCGAAGAGACGGCCTTCCGAAAGGTCTCCTCATACTGAAACGGCGTGATCTGGCTTGTATGCGGAAGCTCGTCCGTCTCGATGAGCTTCTCGAAGAATTCCCTGTTCGAAAGCGTCACCCCGTCGAGGTATTCCGTATCGCCGAATATGGTGGTCAGGGGAATGACCTCGATCCCCAGGCCGGCGGCCTGCGTCTGTGTAATGTCCGATGCGGAATCGGTAATGATTTTTACTGCCATAATGTCCTCCTCATTCTTTCAGCACATAGTGTGCTGAGATGTTCAAAAGAAAACACCTGCCACAGGCGCTTCTCTTCACTTAACCTTCATTCCATCCAGCAGTACGCCGAAGAAATAGTAGAAGCCCTCGATGGCCTCCTCCTCGGGAATCCCCCGGGCCAGCGCGTCGGTGTTGTACCCGCGGATGAAGCACCAGATCGCGTAGCTCATTCTCTCGCCGTCCAGTTCAGGCCTTACAAGTCCCTTTTCCTTGCCAAGCTCGATAAAGCCCCGGATCCGCTCCCGCCACCAGAGGTAATTCTCCGCAGAAACGCTGTCCTGGGTGAAGACGTACTGATTCATGCCCAGCTTCAGCCGGTAGGAAAGCCTCAGCGTCCCGGCGGCGATGTCCGTGATCTGGCCGAAGAAATCCCCATCCGGATCGAACTCGTCCAGAACGCTCTGCCGCATCTGCACGGCCATATCCTGATAGACGAGACCAAGAACCTCCTCCACGTTATGGAAACGGTTATAGAAGACCCTGTTGGTCACGCCAAGAGCCCTTATGATCCTGCGCACCGTGACCTCTCCGGCCCCCTCGCTCAGGGCGATCCGGGCAGCCGCGTCAACGATCTTCCCGCTCATCTCGTCATGGATCAGCTTTACGGTCTCCGCCATCTCTGCACCTCCTCAGCACACCGTGTGCTAATCGTATCATGTTTCTTCCTGCCTGTCAAGCACAAACGAACGGCGCGGTCACATTTTCCGCACCGGGGTCTTCCCAAAATCGGTCAACGGCTTTATAATATGGAAAAGGATTTCACATTTATCTGAGAAAGGAACCTGCGTATGAGCGAATATGCGATCCAAACCACGAATCTGACGAAATATTACGGCAAAGCACGCGGGATCGAGCAGGTCAGTCTGACCGTCCCGCAGGGTGATTTCTTCGGCTTCATCGGCCCCAACGGGGCCGGGAAATCCACCACGATCCGGACGCTTCTGGGACTGATCCGCCCCACCGGCGGGGAAGCGAAACTGTTCGGTCTCGATATCCGAAGCGACCGGGAACGGATCCTGTCGCGGGCAGGCTATCTTCCCTCCGAGACGGCGTTCTATCCCGGCATGCGGGTGCGGGATGTGCTGAAGCTGTCCGCCGGGCTGCGCGGAATCGACTGTGCTGTGACCGCGCGCCTTCTGTGCGAGCGGCTGCAGCTGGATCCGGACCGGAAGGTGGACGAACTTTCCCTCGGCAACAAGAAGAAGACCGCCATCGTCTGCGCCCTGCAGCACGAACCGGAGCTGCTGATTCTGGACGAACCCACCAGCGGTCTCGACCCGCTGATGCAGAGAGAGTTTTTCGATATTCTGCAGCAGTACCATGCGAAAGGGACGACCGTCTTCCTGTCCAGCCACATCCTCTCGGAGATCCAGCACCACTGCAGCCATGCGGCCATGATCCGGGACGGCAGGATCATCGCGGCCGGAAGCGTCGCAGAGCTTTCCCGCACCGGCGCCAGACGCATCAGTATCCGCGGCCAGATGGATTACGGCGCCCTCGGCGGTGTGAAGGATCTGCGCATCTCGCCGGACGGCGC
Source organism: uncultured Lachnospiraceae bacterium (assembly GCA_947624815.1). Taxonomy (GTDB): domain Bacteria; phylum Bacillota; class Clostridia; order Lachnospirales; family Lachnospiraceae; genus UBA3402. The sequence continues at coordinate 6,532 of CANQME010000128.1, forward strand.
AGACTTCCTGTACAGCGGGGATATGCAGGCGCTGCTTGCGGTTATGGCAGGCGGAACGATCCGGGATGTTTCCATCACTGAGCCGGATCTGGAAGAAGTATTTCTGCATTACTATGACAGTCAGCAGAGAACCGGAAAAGGAGGCGAAGCAAAATGACCCTCATAAAGCATGAACTCCGCCAAAGCAGAACCTCCTTTGCGGTCTGGACGGCATCCATCGCCTTCCTGCTCATTGTCTGCGTATTCCTGTTCCCGGAGATGAAGGGGGAAATGGACTCCGTAAGGGACTTATTTGCGTCCATGGGCAGCTTTACCGCCGCTTTCGGGATGGACCGCCTAAACATCGGAACACTTACCGGCTACTATTCCGTCGAATGCGGCAATATCCTGGGGCTCGGAGGCGCACTCTTCGCCTCCCTTCTCGGCATTTCCGCTCTCTCCAAAGAGGAAAAGGAACGGACGGCGGAATTTCTGCTGACCCATCCCATCTCAAGGCTGAGCGTGGCCGCCGGGAAGCTGGCGGCTGTCCTGATCCAGACCGCCGCGATGAACCTGCTCCTTCTCCTGCTGGCCCTGCTTTCCGTCGCGCTGATCGGCGAGGAGATTCCTCTCAGGGAACTTCTGCTGCTGCACGGAGCCTACCTTCTGCTCCAGCTGGAGCTGGCGTGCATCTGTTTCGGCATCTCCGCATTTCTGCGACGCGGCGGCGCCGGAATCGGCATGGGCCTGGCCGCGGCGGCGTATTTCCTGAACCTGGTCGCCAATATCTCCGAAAGCGTCCGGTTTCTTCACTGGCTGACGCCATTTGCCTACTGCGAAGGCGCCGACATCATCGCGGACAGCTCCCTCGACGGCGGCCGGATCGCCGTGGGGATGCTAGTGGCCGCGACCGGCGTCGTGGCCGCCTTCTGGCAGTATGCCAGGAAGGATATCCGATAGCACGGCTCCCGGTGTAAGCGCTAAGAAAAAGACTCCGGCCGTAATGAACCGGAGTCTTTCAGCTTACGTCAGTATGCGGAAAACGCGCCAGTGACGCGTTTTTTGTATTCAATCCTTATGCCAGCGCCAGCGCCACCTTCATCATATTCGTGAACGTCGTCTGCCTCTCCTCTGCCGTCGTCACCTCGCCGGTGATGGCGGAATCCGAGATCGTGCAGATGCACAGCGCATTGGCGCCTGCCGCCGCCGCATTGCTGTAGAGAGCCGCCGCTTCCATCTCCACGGCCAGAACGCCCATATCCGACCAGGTCATGCCGCCGCTCACCTGCTTGTCCGGCGCATAGAACATATCGGAGCTCAGTACGTTGCCTACATGATACGGGATTCCCAGTTCCCTCGCCGCCGCCACGGCCTTCTCCAGAAGCTCGAAGCTGGCGATGCAGGAATAATCCCCCGGAAGACCGAAGAGCCGCACATAGTTGGACGTGGTGCATGCGCCCATGCCGATGACCATATCGCGGACCTTGCACTTGGGGCTTAACGCGCCGGCGGTACCCACGCGGATCAGGTTCTTCACTCCATAAAAATGGATCAGCTCATAGGAATAGATCCCGATGGACGGACAACCCATTCCGGTTCCCATTACGGAGACGCGCTTCCCGTTATAGAAGCCTGTGAAGCCCAGCATATTCCGGGTGCTGTTGAACTGCTTCACATCCGTCAGAAAATTGTCCGCGATGAATTTCGCCCGCAGCGGGTCGCCCGGAAGAAGTATGGTCTCGGCGATCTCGCCTTCCAGAGCCTCAATATGCGGTGTCGGTACATTTGCGTTTGCCATAATCGTATCCCCCTCGTTTTATTGTATTTTGAGTATACCATAACTCCGCCCGCGCCGCAAGAGATACGGACCAGGCGGGGCAGAGCTTTATACCCTCGCCTTCACGCCCTTCCCGTCGCGCCTGGCCACGCGCAGACGGTTCAGCTGGATCTCTTTCTTCTTATACGTCACCACCGGATCCTCATTGACCAGATACAGATGCTCCAGCAGATCGTTCTTCTCCAGCTTCATGCCGCGCACGCCGCGGGAATTCTTCTTCATCTCCGTGATCTCCTCCACCGCAAAGCGCAGGAAATACCCGTTTACGGTCTGGAGCACCGCGTCGCCGTCCGACGCCGGGCGCACCGTCACCAGCTTATCGCCGTCTGCCAGCTTCGTGGACGCCACGGTCCGGTTATTGGTGATAAATTCCTCCATGGACACCTGTTTGACGAGCCCCTGCTCCGTGGCGAAGATCAACTTCCGCCCCGTCAGCTCCTCCAGGCCGCCCAGATACAGGATCCGCTCTTTCCGGCCGTCGTACTTGCTGATATTCTCGATCGGCGTCCCCTTGTCCCGCAGCTTTCCGAACGGAACGTCCGTCACCTTCAGCTGATGCATGAAGCCGCTGTCGGTGAACAGGCACAGCTTATCCGTGTTCATGCAGACGGCCACATAGGCGTTCTCCCCGTCCGCCGCCTCCTTATTCCGGTCATAGGTACCCTTATCCAGAAGCTTGCAGTAGCCGAAGCGGTCCATGACAAAGACCACCTCCTGCACCGCCATGGGCGCCTCCTCGTAGACGGCCTCCTTGCTGTCCTCGATATCCGTCATGCGGATCATCGCGAACTCCTCCTGGATCGCCGCCAGGTCGTCTAAGATCACCTGATCCATGGCCTCCTTGCTGCCCAGGATCTTCTGATATTCCCTGATCTTCGCCAGGGTCTCCTCATACTCCTTCTTAAGCGCCAGGATCTCCAGCCCGATCAGCTTATAGAGCCGCATCTCCAGGATCGCCGTGGCCTGCTTCTCCGTAAAATGCAGCTGCCTGGCGTCCTCTTCGAATCCCGGCGTGCGGAACCGGATCTTGCTGGTATCGCCGGTGGTCAGGCACGCCTTGGCGTCCTTTAAGTTCCGCGCTCCGCGCAGCACCGCGATGATCAGATCGATGGCGTCGCAGGCCGCGATCAGGCCTTCCTGGACCTCCTTGCGCCCCAACTCCTTCTCCAGCAGCACCCGGTACTTGCGTGTGTTGTTCTTATACTGGAAATCCAGATAGTTTTTCAGGATCCCCCTGAGGTTCAGCGTCTCCGGACGGCCGTCCACGATGGCCAGCATATTGACGCCGAAGGTGTCCTCCAGCTTGGTCTTCTTGTAGAGAATGTTCTTGATCTTCTCCACATCCGCGTCCTTCTTAAGCTCCAGGACGATGCGGATGCCTTCCTTGTTGGACTGATTGGAGATGTCGGTCACATCCGGCAGCTTCCTGGACTCCACCAGATCCGCCACGTCCATCAGGAATTTGTTGATGCCGGCGCCGATCATCGTATAGGGGATCTCCCGGATGATCAGCTTGTCCCTGTCGCTCTTGCGGCGGCCCAACTCCACCTCCAGCCGCCCGCGAAGCCTGATCTTGCCGACTCCGGTCTCATAGATCTCCAGAAGCTCCTTTTTATTTGAAATGATGCCGCCTGTCGGGAAATCGGGTCCCGGCAGATACTGCATCAGTTCCTCCGTCGTAATCTCAGGATCCGCGATATACGCCCGCACCGCGTCGATGACCTCGCCCAGATTATGGGGCGGGATGCTGGTGCTCATGCCGACCGCGATGCCCTCCGCGCCGTTGATCAGAAGGTTCGGCACCCGGACCGG
>CANQME010000129.1 GCA_947624815.1 uncultured Lachnospiraceae bacterium
TTCTTGATCAGGACGTCATAGGACTGTCCTTCGATGTCCAGCATGATCTGGCTGCCCTTGTGATCCGTTTTCAGAAGCCTGTCCACGTCCTTCTTGTTCATCTGGATCGGAATGGAATCCTTCAGTTCCTTCCCGAATACGTTGCCTACGACGTACCCCTCTCTTCTGAGCTTTTTGGCCTTTACAGCCATGTCCCTTTTTTCAGCTTTTAAAGTATTCATTTACCTTTTCCTCCAAAATCTGATCTTAGCAGGCCCTCTGTGAGGTGTGTTAAGTTTGTATGCCCTTTCGGGCAGTTGACAACGGGTTACCCGAACAGAAATCCCCTTTTCTGTTCTATGCGTAATATAACTCGCGCATTTTGGAAAGTCAAGGGGCCGGGAGACCGCAATTTGTGAAAATTCTGTGATTTTTTGACAATAGGTTTTGGCAGAAGTATGAAGAAACCTCTTGCGTGGTTCCTCTGTTTTCGGTATACTTACAGCAGATTCAGAATGAGGCGCGCGGGAAAGAGACGGCCGGAAACGGCGTGAAACTGACGCTGCTGATGATTGAGGCGCAGCAGGGAGGAAGGCGTATGAGTCTGCGGGATAAGAGGATAGCCGTGATCGGCGTAGGCGGCGTGGGAGGATATCTGTCCGGAATGCTGCTTCAGCAGTTTCCCCATGTGACCCTGGTGGCCAGAGGCGAGCGGGGCCGGGCGATTAAGGAACGGGGGCTGGTTCTGCACAGCGGGTATAAGGGCGAGAAGACGGGACGGCCGGAGCGGGTGGTTTCGGAGGTTCGGCTCCTGGAGCCGCAGGATTATATTTTCATCTGCGTGAAGAATTATTCTCTGGAAGTGGTCTGCCGCGATCTGGCCGCGTCCGGTGCGGTGGCGGATGAGACGGTGATCATTCCGGTCATGAACGGAGTGGACGCCGCGGACCGGGTGAGGGATTTGCTGCGGCTGGAGGAAAGCGGGAGCGATCCGGACCGTCCGGGAGAGAGCGCGAACGCTGCCGGACTGACGGCAGAAGGCAGAGGTGCCGAATGCCGTCCGGGAGAAGGAGGGAGCACTCTTTGCACGGAAGAAGGAGCGGGAGGCTCAGCGTCCCGGAAGGCGGTTGTCGTGGATTCCCTCATCTACATTGTGTCCTTCTCCCGTCCGGACTTCTCCATCGAGCAGCAGGGGAAGTTTGCCAATCTGCGGATCGGAATCCAGAACGCGGACGCGCGGCAGCAGGAGAAGGTGGCGGAGGTGTCCCGGATCCTTTCCGAGGCGGATATCGACCACGAGACGGCGGCGGACATCCGGCGCGAGGTCTGGAAGAAATACATCCTGAACTGCGCCTACAATGTGGAGACCGCCTATTATGACGATCCTATCGGCCGGCTGCGGGACGACCCGGTGAAGGCGAAGGAGTACGAGCAGCTGGTGCGCGAAGCCTGCGCGACAGCGGAGGCGGAGGGAATCGGGATCCCGCAGGATCACGCGGAGACAGTGATCCGCAAGTTTTACAATGATTACGGCGACGACGCCACCAGCTCCCTGCAGAGGGACGTGCATGCGGGAAGGCAGTCGGAGCTGGAGACCTTCAGCGGCTATCTGGTGCGGGAGGCCAGGCGGCTGGGCGTGCCGGTTCCGGTGTCGGAACGGATGTACGAGGGTCTGAGGGAGAAGGAAAGAACCGCGGCCGGCGGAATTTCATAGAAGGATCGTCCCGCTGCCAGGGACGGCGCTCCGGCGGCGGAAAGAACGGCAGAAGGCAAGGACATTATCATACAATAACGAGGAGGCTCTTATGACACAGGACAAATTAAAAGAACTGCTTCAGGACATGTCTCTGGAGGAGAAGGTGGGACAGATGATCCAGCTTCCGGCGGACGTTCTGACCGGCGGCGGACTGGTGACCGGTCCTACCGGAACCACCCAGCTGACCGACGAACAGGTAGGGATGGCCGGCTCCGTACTGGGGATCGAAGGCGCGGAAAAGATCTGCGAGCTGCAGAAGCGGCAGATGGAAAAGCAGCCGCACCATATCCCGATGCTGTTCATGCTGGATGTGATCAACGGATTCGAGACCATTTTCCCGATCCCGCTGGCTCTGGGCTGTACGTTTTCTCCCGAGATGGCAGAGGAAGCCTGCGCCGCGGCGGCGAAGGAGGCGACCTCCGACGGCCTGCATGTGACCTTTTCGCCTATGCTGGATCTGGTGCGGGACGCCAGATGGGGGCGTGTGATGGAATCGCCGGGCGAGGATCCGTATCTGAACAGCGAGATGGCCCGGGCGATGGTCCGCGGCTACCAGGGCGATCTTCACGCGAAGGATAAAATGGCCGCCTGCCTGAAGCATTTCGCCGGATACGGGGCTCCGGACGGCGGAAGGGATTATGACAATGTGGAACTGTCGGAGCGGACTTTGATGGAGGACTACCTGCCTGCCTACGAGGCGGCGGTGAAGGCGGGCTGCCGCCTGGCCATGACGTCCTTTAACACGCTTAACCGCATCCCCTCTTCCGGCAACAAATGGCTGATGCGGAAGATCCTGCGGGAGAAAATGGGCTTCGACGGCGTGGTGATCTCCGATTACAGCGCCGTGGAGGAGATGGTATTCCACGGTATCGCGGCGGACGCGCGGGAGGCAGCGAAGCTGGCGGTGGAAGCCGGCGTGGATATCGATATGGTGTCCAACGCCTACGCCGGGCATCTGACGGAGCTGGTGCGGTCCGGCGAGGTGCCGGAGAAGCTGGTAGACGAGGCGGTCTGGCGTATCCTGCAGCTGAAGAATGATCTGGGGCTTTTCGAGGAGCCGCTTCGGGTCGTGGATTCGTCGGAGGCGGAGAAGGTTCTGCTGTGCGGAGACTTCCGGCAGAAGGCCAGGGAAACGGCCGCGGCGTCCTTTGTTCTGCTGAAAAATGAAGGCGTTCTGCCGCTGCGGGAAGACGGCCGGAAGAATTCCGGCGCTGAGAAGAACGCGGCGCCAACCGGCAGCATCGCGTGGATCGGACCGTACGTGGACAACCATGAGATCTACGGGGCATGGTCTTTCCCGCGGAACAAGGAAGAGATCGTGACCGTAAAGCAGGGAGTGGAGGCAAAGGGGCTGCCCGGAATGGCGTTCGCGCAGGGCTGCTATCTGATGGATAAGGGCTGCGCGACGAAATACGGACAGATCACGAATCCTTCCGACGAGCAGGCAGACCTGTGGATGGAGGAGGCTCTCAGGCTTGCGGAGTCCAGCGATCAGGTCGTTCTGTGCCTGGGAGAGCATAAGGATCTGTCCGGCGAGGCGGGAAGCCGTACGAGCCTGGGAATTCCCGAGGGACAGATGGAGCTTCTCAGGAAGGTGCGTCAGGTCAATCCGAATATCGTGACGGTGCTGTTCTGCGGACGGCCGCTGGCGGTCGGTGAGATCGCTGAGCTTTCTAGGGCTCTTCTGGTGGTGTGGATGCCCGGAACGGAGGGCGGCAACGCCATCGCGGACGTGCTCTTCGGAGACCGCATCCCCCAGGGAAAGCTTTCCATGACGTTCCCCAGGTCGCTTGGCCAGGTGCCGGTCTATTACAACCATTTCCCGACCGGAAGACCTAATCCGCCGCATGAGATCCATCTGTTCCGGAACGGATATCTGGATCAGGTGACCGCGCCGCTCTATCCCTTCGGATACGGCTTATCCTACACGGAGTTCGCCTATTCGGAGGTGAAGCTTGACCGCCGGGAGATGAAGGCGGGAGAGCGGATCACGGCCAGCGTGACCGTGACCAACACCGGCGATATAAGCGGAGTGGAGACGGTCCAGCTGTATCTGCGGGATCCGTCGGCCAGCGTGGCAAGACCGGTCCGGAGCCTGAAGGGCTTTCGGAAGGTAACCCTGGCGCCGGGCGAGAGCCGTGAGGTCCGCTTCGTCATCGAAGAGCCCATGCTGCGTTTCTACGACATCCATATGGATTATGTCAGCGAACCCGGCAGGTTCGAGGTGTATATCGGCGGAAGCAGCGATACGGAGAACAGGGCGGAGTTTGTGCTGGGGTAATACGGTCGAAGCCGGAAGAAATAGAAAGTTTTAAAAAACTCCTTGCATACCGGCATGCAGTGAGTTATAATAGCGAGCGAAATCAGATAAGTTCTTCGGGGCGGGGTGCAAGTCCCCACCGGCGGTATAGTCCGCGAACCGCTCAGGCGGCCGATTTGGTGAGATTCCAAAACCGACAGTACAGTCTGGATGAGAGAAGAAACTGCGTGCCGCGCGGATGCGCGGGCTTCGCTGCGATGTGACGCCCCAGGTGCTTTGCCTGGGGCTGTTTTTGTGGCAGTAGGCGGCCGCCGTGTTTTGTGCGGAGCGTCTGAATCCGGTTCGGCCGCCGTGTTTGGCACGGAACGCTGCACACGGTCCGGCCGGCGGCCTCGCCGCAGGCGGCGCGCGGTTCCACTTGCGAATGAACTTAGCACGATCATTTCATTTTCAAGGAGGATGTTGTCATGAGAGAAGAGAAGAAGCTGCTGTCCGTGAAGCATGTTACGCTGATGGGAATGTTCGGCGCGCTGGGCGCCGTGCTGATGCTTTTCGAGTTCCCGCTGCCGTTCATCGCGCCGGCGTTCTATGAGCTGGATCTGAGCGAGATCCCGGTGCTGGTGGGCGGGTTCGCCATGGGACCGGTGGCCGGGGCCGTCATCGAGCTGGTGAAGATCCTGGTGAAGCTGGTGATCAAGCCTACGTCGACCGGATTCGTCGGGGAGTTTGCCAATGTCTGTATCGGCTGCTCGCTGGTGATCCCGGCTGCCGTGATCTACCGGATTAACCGCACGAAGAAGGGCGCGATCATCGGTATGGTCGTCGGAACCGTCTGTATGGCCCTTGTGGGTGCGGTGCTGAACGCACTGGTCATGCTGCCGTTCTATTCGAATTTCATGCCGCTGGAGCAGATCATCGAGCAGGGGGCGCAGATCAATCCGGCCATCTCCAACGTGTGGACCTTCGTGTTCCTGGCGGTGGCTCCGTTCAATCTGGTGAAGGGCGCGATCGTGTCGCTCGTAACGGCGCTGGTGTATAAACGGATCAGCATCATGATCCACGGATAACAGAGGAAAATCCCTGACAGCCGGTCTTGATATTTGGAGGTATCCCGTGTATACTGAAAAATGCAGGGCCGGCTTTTTGTATGCCGGCGTGCAGAACGTGCGGCGCGATACCCTGCTCTGGACGGCGGTGGCCGGGCTTTTGGCACGGCGGACGCCGGGCCGCATAAGAGGAGAATGCAAGATGGAGAGAATGAAGGATCTGGCTTATTATAACGGGACGGTCACACGGATCGCGGACATGATGATCCCTGCGAACGACCGGGGTTTCTATTTTGGAGACGGGATCTATGAGGTGGCGATGGTATTCCACCGGAGGATCTTCGCGCTTGAGGAGCATCTGGACCGGATGGAGCGGAGCGCCGCGATGGTGCGGATCGAGCTGCCCATGACGCGGCGGGAGATCGGGACGCTTCTGCAGGAGCTGGCGGATCAGGTGGAAAGCGACTGCCAGTTTCTGTACTGGCAGATCACCCGGGGCACCGCGCCCCGCAATCACCTGTTCCCGGCGGGGACGAAGGGCAATCTGTACATTTACAGCAAGCCCTGGCCCGGCGTGGAGATGTCGGACGATTACCGGCTGGTCAGCGTGACGGATACCCGTTTCCTGAACTGCAATATCAAGACCCTGAACCTGCTTCTGAATGTGCTGGCTGCCCAGACGGCGAAGGAGAACGGCTGCCAGGAGGCGGTGTTTGTGCGGGACGGCATCGTGACGGAGGGGTCACATTCGAATGTGTCCATGATCCGGGACGGGGCGTTTATCACGCATCCGGCGGATAACCTGATCCTGCCGGGGGTCGAACGGAAGCATATGATCGCTTACTGCAGGGAGCTTGGCGTTCCGGTAGAGGAGCGGGCGTTTACGCTGGAGGAACTGAAGGAAGCGGACGAGATCATCATGTCCAGCACCAGTCATCCCAGCATGCGGGTCCGGGAGATCGACGGCGCGGCTGTGGGGATGAAGGATGCGGCGACGGTGGAGAAGCTGCGGAGGATGTACCTGGACGAAGTGGAAAAGTGCGGAAGGTAGAAACATACGGCAGTCTGGCGGCTGATTCGGGAAAGGCAGAGGAACCATGCAGAAGAAGAGAATCCGCGATTACGGAATCACCGTCGGGCGCATGAAGCCCGGCGCGCGCAATACGATCACCGATGTGCCCGGCGTGAAGGTGGGCCATGTTACGATCCGGAACGAGAACCACCGCACCGGCGTCACGGTCGTCGTGCCCGGTCCGGACAATGCGTTCGCGAACAAATACACCGCTTCCTGCTACGTCCACAACGGCTTCGGCAAGAGCGCGGGACTGGTGCAGATCGAGGAGCTGGGGACGCTGGAGACGCCGGTCGCTCTGACCAACACGCTGAACGTGGGTCTGGTCTGGGACGGGATCGTCCAGTATACCATCGACCGGTGCCGGGCCGAGGGCGTGAAGGTCACCAGCTTAAATCCTGTGGTGGGCGAGTGCAACGACAGCGGACTCAGCGATATCGCTGTGCGCGCAGTCGCCCAGGAGGACGTACTGGCGGCGATCGCCGGGGCGGGGGAGGAATTCGAGGAAGGCGACGTGGGCGCCGGGACGGGTACGGTCTGTTACGGCTTAAAGGGCGGGATCGGCTCCGCCTCCCGCGTGATCGAGATCGGCGGGAAGGAGTATACGGTCGGCGTGCTGGTACAGAGCAATTTCGGTTCTACGGTCGATCTGGTGATCGACGGAGCCCCGGCGGGCAGAAGGATCCTGCAGATGAAAGAATCGCGCAACGACATGGCCGTCTCCCGTCAGGACCGCGGCTCGATCATGACGGTTCTTGCCACGGATCTGCCGGTATCCAGCCGTCAGCTGCACCGGATCATCCGGCGGACCGGCGTCGGGATCGCCCGGACCGGCGCTTACTCGGGACATGGCAGCGGCGAGGTGATGATCGGCTTTTCGACGGCCAACCGGGTTCCGAAGGACGCCGGCGGGGCCGGAGGAGCGCTTCTGACGCAGACCGTGATCCATGAGGACCTGATCAATAAGGCGTTCCAGGCGGCGGCCGAGGCATCCAACGAAGCGATCCTGAATTCCATGGCCTGCGCCGAACGGGCCGTGGGAAGAGACGGCAAGGTCTATTACAGCCTGGCGGAGTTTCTGCCGGAGTGCCTGCACGGCTGAGGAGTCGGGGGGCCTGAGCGGCTGAGAAGCTGAGATGTTCATGCGGGGGAAGAGGAGCATCTGAGGCGACGGCGGAACCGGAGCGAACCGCGTGCCGGAAACGCGGGGCATTCGGCGGGAAACGGGAATATGGCAGCAGAGCGAATGAACTGAGATACGGAGGATAATACCGATATGACGAAAAAGGAACTGGCTCTGACGATCATCGAGCGTCTGAAGGAGGAGTATCCGATGGCAGAGTGTACGCTGGATTACGACCAGGCGTGGAAGCTGCTGGTCAGCGTCCGTCTGGCGGCCCAGTGTACCGACGCCCGGGTCAATGTGGTGGTGCAGGATCTGTATGCGAAGTTTCCGGACGTGGAGGCGCTGGCTGCCGCCGATCCGGCGGAGATCGAGGCCATCGTGAAACCCTGCGGTCTGGGCCGCAGCAAGGCCCGCGACATCAGCGCCTGCATGCGCATCCTGCGGGATCAGTACGGCGGCAGGGTGCCGGACGATTTCGACCGGCTGCTTGAGCTGCCCGGCGTGGGCCGCAAGAGCGCCAACCTGATCATGGGCGACGTATTCGGCAAGCCGGCTATCGTCACCGATACCCACTGCATCCGCCTGACCAACCGGATGGGTCTGGTCGACGGCGTGAAGGAGCCGAAGAAGGTGGAGATGGCGCTGTGGAAGATCATTCCACCGGAGGAAGGCAGCGATTTCTGCCACCGTCTGGTCATGCACGGCCGCGACGTCTGTACGGCGCGCACGAAGCCGTACTGCGACCGCTGCGTTCTGAACGATATCTGTCCGAAGGTGGGCGTGCCGGCGCAGCAGGCCGAAGCTTAAGGACGGGAGGCGGCGGAAACGATGTGGAAGTGGCTTTACAGATTCTGGCAGTGGACCTGGGGGCTTCTGCAGACGCTGGCCGGATTCCTGCTGTATCTGCACTACCGCAGATCGCCGCATGAGAACTTCCGCGGCGCGGTTCATACCCGATGGCCCCTGAAAAACGGCGCATCGCTGGGGATGTTCGTCTTCACGCCGGAATCCGGAGACGACTGGAACGGCCGGATGGTCTGGCACGAATACGGGCACACGATCCAGTCGCTGATGCTGGGGCCGCTGTATCTGCCGCTGATCGGGCTTCCGTCGGCGGTATGGTGCAATTTCTTCCGGGAATACCGCAGAAGGAGACAGGTGGCCTATTCGGCCTTCTTCCCCGAGAAATGGGCCGACAGGCTGGGAACGGCGGCGCGGCTTCGTGATACCGTCACCGAACCGGAGACGGAGGCCCGCAGCGTGTGACGAAGAGGTCCGAAACAGCGAAAAGGCCGGCCGGCGGACACGGCTGCGGCCGAATGCGGCGCAGGAGATGGACAGGAGTGGAACCATTAGTATGAAGACGATTTCACAGGATATCAGATCCGGAGAATTCAAACAGATCTATCTGATCTGCGGGGAAGAGGCGTTCCTCAGGAAAAGCTACAAGAACCGTCTGAAGGACGCCCTGATCGGCGACGACGCCATGAATTACCATTATTTTGAGGGGAAGGGTCTGGATCTGAAGGAGATCATCAGCCTCGCGGATACCATGCCTTTCTTCGGCGAGCGGCGGCTGATCCAGATTGAGGACAGCGGGCTGTTTCGGGGCGGCGCCGACGAGTTGGCTGACTACCTGCCGCAGATGCCGGATACCACGTATCTGCTGTTCGTGGAGACGGAGGTGGACAAGCGCAGCCGTCTCTATAAGGCGGTTAAGGCGAAGGGGTATGTGGCGGAAATGTCGCGGCAGGACGAGAAGCAGCTGGCGACCTGGGCGGGCGGGATCCTGGCCAGGGCCGGAAGGAAGATCACAGCCAGAACCATGGAGATGTTCCTCGGCAGAACCGGCGACGACATGGAGAATATCCGGATGGAGCTGGAGAAGCTGATCGGCTATACCGAAGGCAGGGATGTGGTGACTGAAGCGGACGTGGAAGCGGTCTGTACGGAGCAGGTGACCGGCAGGATCTTCGAGATGATAACGGCGATCGCCAACCGGAGAACGAAAGCAGCCATGGATCTGTATGAGGACCTTCTTACGTTAAAGGAGCCGCCGATGCGGATCCTGTTCCTGATCGCCAGGCAGTTCAACCAGATCCTGCAGGTAAAGGAGCTGATGGCGGACGGAATGGGCAGAGATGTCATTGCCTCGCAGCTGAAGCTTCAGCCCTTCGTAGTGGGGAAGATCATGGCTCAGGCCAGGAGCTTTACGCGGGAGCAGATCCTGTCTTATGTGGAGCTGTGCGTGGATTCGGAGGAAGCGGTGAAGACCGGCCGTCTGGGAGAACGGATCGCCGTGGAGCTTCTGATCGCGAAGCAGTACTAGAATCACGGAACCGGGCGCCTCTGCGCCCGCAAGATACAAAAACAGACCTGTCCGCCGCGGTATGGACAGGTCTTTCATGCAATCATCCTATACAGGTCAGGCAATGGTATTCACAGCCTTGCTGATACGGGACACCTTCCTGGAAGCGGTATTCTGATGATATACGCCCTTGGAAGCTGCCTTCTCGATCTCAGAGATGGCGCTGGTCAAAGCGGCCTGTGCAGCAGCCTTATCGCCGGCAGCGACAGCAGCATCGACTTTCTTCACAGCAGTCTTCACTCTGGAACGGATCGCCTTGTTGCGGGCGGCCTTCGTCTCACTTACAAGGATTCTCTTCTTCGCGGATTTAATGTTAGCCAATCTGTTACACCTCCGATCTATTGGTCTGTTTTATGAGCTGTGTTTGCATTAAAGCCTGGACACGGACAGTTCAATGTAAACATACGCTAGTATTTTATAGGATTTACAGGGGATTGTCAATACATATTTCGGACGAATTTTCGGTACTATAAGCCAAATATGATAATGTCCTAGTATACCGCAAATGAAAATGTCCCAAGTTGGATATCTATTGTGGTAAAA
>CANQME010000130.1 GCA_947624815.1 uncultured Lachnospiraceae bacterium
ATGCCGCCCTTCTTGTTGCCGGGGGACGGATTCTCGTAAATGGTCTGGTTATGGCTGGTGAAATAGTTCTTGAAATCGTTGATCAGGGCAACGGTTTTCTCAAACAATGCTTCATTCTCGCAGCGGTTCATCAGAAGCGTCTCCGCGCCGAACATTTCCGGAACCTCCGTCAGGATCGTGGTGCCGCCCTTGCTGATCAGCAGGTCAGAGAACGCGCCCACGGTCGGATTGGCCGTGATGCCGGACAGGCCGTCGGAGCCGCCGCATTTCATGCCGACGATCAGTTCGCTGCAGCTGATGGGCTCCCTGGAAAATGTCTTCGCGTAACCGGCCAGTTCCGTGACCAGCGCCAGACCGTCGGCGATCTCGTCGTCCGACTCCTGGCATACCAGGAATTTGACGCGGCGTTCATCGTACGGGCCGATATAGTTCTTCAGTTCGCCGGTGTTGCTGTTCTCGCAGCCCAGACCCAGAACCAGCACGCCGCCGGCGTTGGGGTGGTTGATCAGGTCCGCGAGGATCGTGCGGGTGTGCTCCTGATCGTCGCCCATCTGGGAGCAGCCGTAGGGGTGAGGGAACGCGGCGACGGCTTCGACGCTTCCGCCGGCTAGGGACTGGGCCTTCCGCTCGATGGCCGTGGCCACATTGTTCACGCAGCCGACGGTGGGGATGATCCAGATCTCGTTGCGGACGCCCACTTTGCCGTCCGGACGCCGGTAGCCGTTAAAGAAGCGCTCTTCGGTAGGCTTCAGGCCGGATTGCTTCCGGTCGTAGGTGTAGGTCAGCAGATCGCCGAGGCCCGTTTTCATGTTGTGGACGTGGATCCACTGGCCTGCCTTCACCGGCTCTTTTGTGACGCCGATGGGATAGCCGTATTTGACGACCGGCTCGCCTTCTTCCAGATCGGTCAGGGCGAATTTGTGGCCCTGGGGGATGTCCTCGGTCAGAGTGACGGTCACATCCCCGACGGAGATCTGTGTTCCGGCGCTTAAGGGGCGCAGGGCGACGGCGACCTTGTCGTCGGGGTGAATGCGGATAAAGGACTGTTCCATAAGTTGTCATCTCCTGTAGAATTCGGATATCTTCCCCGACCGTATCATCCGGGCAGGGAAATCTTCCCTAAGACCGCCGCCTTCCTCGCGCCGGTAACGCCGGGCAGGGAATTGGCGCGGCCGCGGACGCAGTAGTCGGCCATCAGCGCGAAGGCCACGGCTTCCTTGGCGTCGCTGTTCTCCCCCAGGTTCTCCTGGGTGAGGACGCGGACCCCGTACGGGTCGAAACGGCGGGCAAGGAAGGACAGAAGCGTCCGGTTATAGCTTCCGCCTCCGCCGACGATCAGCTCAGAGGCGGGATACTTCGGCAGGACATAGCGCGCGTAGGCGCCGGCAATGGACCAGGCGGTCAGGTCGGTGACGGTGGCGAGAAGATCGGCGGAAGAGACGGACTCTTCCTCCGCCCGCTTTAACAGCTCCTGCGTATACTGCAGCCCGAAGCGTTCCCGGCCCGTGCTTTTGGGCAGGGGCAGCGTATAATATGCGTCCGACTGGAGGAAGGACAGAAGCCTTTCGTTCACCGTTCCCTGCGACGCCATCTCCCCGCCTGCGTCGTAGGTTCTCTCGCCGCCGGTCAGGGCAGATACGGCCGCGTCGATGATCATGTTGCCGGGTCCGGTGTCGAAGGCGTAGACGTCCTCCGGCGCGGCTTTGGCGGGAAGCACGGTCATGTTGCCGATCCCGCCGATGTTCTGCAGCAGGATCGTCTCGTCCTCCCTGCGGTAGAGAAGGTATTCGGAGAACGGCACCAGAGGCGCTCCCTGGCCGCCGGCCGCCATATCCGCCACCCTGAAATCCGTCACCGTCCGGATGCCGGTACGCTCTGCGATGACGGCGCCTTCGCCGATCTGGACGGTATAGCGGACGGGATAACCGTCCTTATCGCACAGGGAAGGCTCGTGCCAGATGGTCTGGCCGTGGGAGCCCACGACCGTTACCTCCTCCGGCTTCCTTCCGGCACGGCGGATCACCGACAGCGCCGCGTCCGCGTAAAGCTCTCCCAACAGGAAATTCATATAGCCAATCCGGTCCACGGTGGAGCTTTCCGGCCGGAACAGTTCAAAGATCTGCCGGCGGACGCCGGGCGGAAATGGGCTGTTCTCAAAGGCCAGAAGGCGTGCGCGGGGATGCGCGTCGTCCCCGGAGATCTCGACCAGTGCGGCGTCGATGCCGTCGACGGACGTACCGGACATCATGCCTACGGCCAGGCGTGCATTTCGGGTCTCTTTCGTATCTGCATCTGCCATATCGGAATTCCTCCTTTAGTATAGTTATAGTCTTCACGGCGGCAAAAAGCAAGAGAAAATCAGCGCCGGCGGACCGTATGGGCAAGGATCAGCGCCGCCCCGTAGCACAGGGACAGAAATGCGATCCTGACGGCGGCGCCGGCGAACGCGGAGAGGCGAAACAGGCGGATCAGCCGCGCAAGGGCGCCGTCTGAGAAGTACAGAACGCCTATGGCCAAAGCCAGGGCCAGGACCGGCGTCACCGCCATGTTCCACACGTTCCAGCGGAAGGGGGCGACGCGGGAAAGCGACCACAGGTGGAGCAGGGCCAGCAGGACGCCGGACGCCAGCATGCCCCAGAGGCAGGCCCGGATGCCGAAGCGGGGGACGCCGAGAAGCACGAAGGCGATCCGCACCAGGAGGGCGGCGGCGTTCTGCAGGAAGGTGGTCCGGGTCTGTCCGAGGCCGTTTAAGATACTGCCGGCGGTGGCCGACAGATAGAGGAAGGGACAGAGCCAGGCCAGGATCTCCATAAAGGTACCGGCGAAGGCGTCGTGGAACACGCTTGTGCCCAGAACGCCGCCGAACAGGGTGAAGACGCCGGTGCAGAGAACGCCCATGGCGAGGCTGCAGCGCAGGGACGTGACGGCGGTCCCGGCGACGCGGTCCGCGCGGCCCTCCGACTGGGCCCCGGCCACCGCGGGGAGCAGAAGGACCGCCATGGAATTGGTGATGGCGGAGGGAAACAGGATGAAGGGCATGGCCATGCCGGTGAGGACGCCGTAAACGCTGAACGCCTCGGAGGAGGACATGCCGAAGGCGCACAGGCGGCTGGGGATCCAGACGGATTCGGCGCCGGACAGGAGATTCAGGATCAGACGGTTCCCCATCAGCGGCAGGGCCAGGGCCAGCAGGGGCCGGGCGGTCTGGCGGAAGCCGGAGAGGAGGGAGGCGGGGGCGGTGTGCGGAACAGAACCGGCGCGTGACGCCGGCGGCTGCAGGAACAAGAAGCAGAGTACGGTATACAGGCAGGACGCGATCTCCCCGATCAGGTGACCGGCGACTGCCAGCTCCACCGTGACCGGACGGCCTTCCTCCCGCAGAATGGCCGTGATGAGGAAGACGGCGGCCATCCGGACCAGCTGCTCCGCGATCTGCGAAAATGCCGGCACCTCTGTCCGCTGTATGCCGTAGTAGTAGCCGTTGATACAGGCGTGGACGGCCGAGAACGGCACGGACAGGGCCATGAACGGTAGCAACGCCGCGCACCGTTCCTCCAGAAGGATCCGGCTGGCGATGGGCCCCGCGAACAGCCAGAGCAGCCCGGCCAGACCGAGACTGACGGAAAGCGACAGGACCAGCCCCGTGAAGAAGATTCGCCTGCCGCGGCGGACGTCCGCCGCCACGAAGCGGGAGACGGCGGTCTGGATCGATCCGGCGCAGATGCCGAAGCAGATACCGTAGATGGGATGGACCATATTGTAAAGGCCCAGACCCTCCGCCCCGATGGTCCGGGAGAGGAAGATCCGGTAGAAAAAGCCGAGAAGGCGCGTGGCGAAACCGGCGGCCGTCAGAAGCAGGGTCCCGGCGATCAGCGTATGTTTTCTGAAGAAATCGGTCATGGAAAAGGGATACCCGGTACAGAATCATTATCACAGAATATGAGAAAGGAAGGGAAAACATGATGTTCATAAAAGTTTAAGAAGAATCCCTATTGCAATAGTAGGAATACTATGTATAATAGAAGGGTAGGCGAAACGCCTGCTTGTATGATGCAGAAAGGCGGATAACACAGATGAAACGAGTTATTTATTTAGACAATGCGGCGACGACCAGGACCAGGCCGGAGGTAGCCGAGGCCATGATGCCGTATTTTACCGAATATTACGGGAACCCATCCTCGATCTATGATTTTTCCAACCCGTGCAAGGAGGCCATCGCCCACGCGCGGGAGACGATCGCGAAGTCCATCGGCGCGAAGACCAGCGAGATCTATTTCACGGCCGGCGGCACCGAGTCCGACAACTGGGCCATCAAGGCCGCTGCCGAGGCGTACCAGGACAAGGGGAAGCACATCATCACAAGCAAGATCGAGCACCACGCGGTGCTTCACACCTGCGAATACCTGGAGAAGAGGGGCTTTGAAGTGACCTATCTGGACGTGGACGAGTTCGGCACGGTGAAGCTCGACGAGCTTAAGAAGGCGATCCGGCCCGACACGATCCTGATTTCCGTGATGTTTGCGAACAATGAGATCGGAACGATCCAGCCGATCCGGGAGATCGGTGAGATCGCGAAGGAGCACGGCATCCTGTTCCACACGGATGCGGTCCAGGCGTACGCCCATGTGCCCATCGACGTGAACGAGTACCATATCGACATGATGAGCGCCAGCGGCCACAAGCTGAACGGCCCCAAGGGCATTGGCTTTCTTTACATCCGGACCGGCGTCAAGATCCGTTCCTTCGTCCACGGCGGCGCCCAGGAGCGCAAGCGCAGAGGCGGAACGGAGAACGTCCCCGGCATCGTGGGGCTCGGCAAGGCGGCGGAGCTGGCCATGCAGGATATGGAGGAGCGCGCCGCGAAGGAGAAGGAGCTTCGCGACTACCTGATCGGACGGGTCTTAAAGGAGATCCCCTACGCCCGCTTAAACGGCCATCCGACCAACCGCTTAAGCAACAACGCCAACTTCGCGTTCCAGTTCATCGAGGGCGAATCAATGCTGATCATGCTGGATATGGAGGGCGTCTGCGGGTCCAGCGGCTCGGCCTGCACCTCCGGCTCCCTGGATCCGTCCCATGTGCTTCTGGCCATCGGACTGCCCCACGAGATCGCCCACGGCTCTCTGCGGCTGACCATGAGCGAGGAGAACACGAAGGAGGAGATGGATTTCGTGGTGGAACGGCTGAAGGCCATCGTGGAGCGGCTGCGGAGCATGTCTCCGCTGTATGAGGATTTTGTGAAGAAGAACAGCAGACATTGAGGGCGCGACAAGAAAAGGAGATTACACAGTATGTATACAGAGAAAGTAATGGATCATTTTGAACATCCCCGGAATGTGGGAGAGATCGAGAACCCCAGCGGCATGGGAACCGTCGGCAACGCCAAGTGCGGCGATATCATGCGGATCTATCTGGACATCGACGAGAACCAGATCATCCGCGACGTGAAGTTCAAGACCTTCGGCTGCGGCGCCGCGGTGGCGACCAGCAGCATGGCGACGACCATGGTGAAGGGGAAATCCGTTCAGGAGGCCATGGAGGTGACCAACAAGGCGGTAATGGAGGCCCTGGACGGGCTGCCGCCGGTAAAGGTACACTGCTCGCTTCTGGCGGAGGAGGCGATCCACGCGGCGCTGTGGGATTACGCGCAGAAGAACGGGGTCGAGATCAACGGGCTTCAGAAGCCGAAGACGGATATCAGCGAAGGGGAAGAAGACGAGGAATACTAGACTGAGGACGGTTTATGGGCAGGAAGGAAAAGGTCGTCGTCGGCATGTCGGGCGGCGTGGATTCGTCGGTGGCGGCGTGGCTGCTGCTTGAGCAGGGGTACGACGTGGTAGGCGTCACGATGCAGATCTGGCAGGAGGAAAGCGGCGACGTCCAGGCGGAGAACGGCGGGTGCTGCGGCCTGAGCGCCGTGGAGGACGCCAGGCGCGTGGCCTGGGAGCTGGGGATCCCCTACTATGTGATGAATTTCAGGGACGAATTCAGGACCCATGTCATCGACTATTTTATCAGCGAGTATACCCGCGGCCGGACGCCGAACCCCTGCATCGCGTGCAACCGGTACGTGAAATGGGAGTCGCTTCTGGCGCGCAGCCTGGAGATCGGAGCCGATTATATTGCCACGGGTCATTACGCCCGGGTGGAGCGTCTGGCGAACGGGCGGTACGCCGTCCGCAGCTCCGTGACTGCGGCCAAGGACCAGACCTACGCCCTTTATAGCCTGACCCAGGAGCAGCTGGCGCATACCCTGATGCCGGTGGGACAGTATCATAAGGAAGAGATCCGGGCCATGGCGGAGCGGCTGGGGCTGCCGGTCGCCCACAAGCGAGACAGCCAGGAGATCTGCTTCGTGCCGGATCAGGACTATGCGGGCTTTATCAGCCGCAGTACGGGAATGGCCCCGGCGGAGGGGAATTTCGTGGACAGCCGGGGGCGCGTGCTGGGGCGGCATAAGGGCATTACCCATTATACGGTGGGGCAGCGCAAGGGACTGGGACTTTCCATGGGCCATCCGGTGTTCGTGTCGGAGCTGCGGCCTGATACCAACGAGGTGGTCGTCGGCGAGGAGGAAGAGGTATTTTCCAGTGAACTGATCTGCGACCACATCAACTGGATGGCGGTCGGGGGACTGCAGGGACAGCCCAGGCGGGCGTCGGCGAAGATCCGCTACGCCCATAAGGGGGCGGCCTGCGAGCTCCTTGAGATCGGACCCGACCTGGTGCGGGTGCGGTTCGACGAGCCCCAGAGAGCGATCACGCCGGGACAGGCGGCGGTGTTCTATGACGGAGAATACGTACTTGGCGGCGGGACCATACGGGAAAGGACGTTTCAAAATCAGCTTGCAGGCGGCGGGATTGTGAGATAGAATAGACAGAAGAAGAACGGCCGGAACGCGGCCGGTATCAGGAGGATCCTTTCATGGCGTCCTATCAATACAGAAAAATGATTCTTATGGCTCTGTCGGCGATTCTGCTTGCGACCGGCTGCCAGTCGAAATATCAGCCGATCGAGACCGGCGCGGCCCAGACCGGCGGCGGTTCGCCGCAGCAGGCGGCCGGCAAAAACGAAGGCAGCCAGCAGGGCGGAGTGGTTCCGGTGAGCAGCAAAGGCGGTTCTGCGGGACCTCTGGGGACGGCTGTGGGAACCGGCACCGGGACAGGCCCACTTGCAGGCGCGGGAACGGAAACTGGCGCAGGAACGGAAGCCGGGACAGGCCCGCTCGCCGGAGCGGAGACGGAAGCCGGCACGGGAACAGGAACCGGGACAGGCCCGCTTGCAGGAGTGGGAACGGAAGCAGCTGCCGGCGCAGGGACGGAGACAACCGCCGCAGAAACGACAGCGGCGGCGCCTGTGTTTAGCGCCGCAGATGAGACGGTCTATGTGACCGGCGACGATGTGAATGTGAGAGCGTCCTGCAGCACGTCCAGCGACGTGGTTGCAACGCTTAAGAAGGGCGCTTCGGTGAAGCGGACCGGATACAGCGAGGAGTGGAGCAGGGTGATCTATCAGGAGCAGGAGCGCTACATCGCGTCCAGATACCTGTCGGCGGAAGCGCCCGAGACCCAGGCCGCCGTCCAACCGGCAGCGGCAGAGGGAGAAGTACGGCTGAACTCCGGATGGCAGTACGCCGAATTCTCCAAGATCAATTCCGGCGCGGCCATGCTTTACAGGGCGGAAGGCGAGAACCGCAAGGGCATCACCGTCTGCGTGAACGCCGGACACGGCACCAGCGGCGGCTCCTCTGTGAAGACGCTCTGCCACCCCGACGGCACCCAGAAGGTGACCGGCGGAAGTACGGCGGCGGGGGCGACCACGGCGACAGCCGTATCGGCCGGCATGACGTTCGCGGACGGTACGCCGGAGCCGAAGGTGACTCTGGCCCTGGCCCTGAAGCTGAAGGCGAAGCTGCTGGCGGCCGGTTACGACGTCCTGATGATCCGCGAGAGCGACGACGTCCAGCTGGACAACATCGCCCGCACGGTCATCGCCAACAACGCGGCCAGCTGCCATATCGCGCTTCACTGGGATTCGACCACGAACAATAAGGGCGCGTTCTATATGAGCGTCCCCAACAATTCGTCCTACCGGAACATGGAGCCGGTCAAGTCCCACTGGCAGCAGCACCACGCCCTGGGCGAAAGCCTGATCGGCGGCCTCAGAGGCGCGGGCGTGAAGATATTTTCCAACGGAGCCATGGAGATGGATCTGACCCAGACCTCCTATTCGACGGTTCCGTCCGTGGATATCGAGCTGGGAGATAAGGCGTCGGATCACTCCGACGGAACCCTGGAGACGCTGGCAGCCGGACTGCTGGCAGGCGTGAACGCGTATTTCGGCCAGTAGAATTTGAAGAAAAATAAAATTTAGACTACCCAAACGGAAAAATATCGTGTATAATGCAAGGGTGTCCGGAGATGTAGCGAAGCGGCCGTAACGCGGCGCACTCGAAATGCGTTTGTCGGTTTATCCCGGCACAAGGGTTCGAATCCCTTCATCTCCGCTGAAAAGGCCCGTATTTACGGGCTTTTTTCTTTTCACAACAACAAAGCAAGGAGGTATGATCATGAGTTACGGATTGTGGGAGATTCTTAAGGAAATGAAGTCCGACCGGTACGAATGGGTGGAGCTGTCCCATTCCCTGAGCAACGAAAGCCCTTACTGGGCGGGGATCCCGGAAGGTTCCGTGGAGCTGGGAAGCGTCTGCTATGACTGGGGGAACCCGATGCTCGATTGTCTGATCCAGACGTTCAAGTTCCCGGGGCAGTTCGGGACGCATATCGATTTCCCGGGACATTTCGTGAAGAACCGGGAGCTGTCGGAGGCTTACGGCGTAGAGAATATGATCTACCCGCTCTGCGTGATCGATATTACGGCGAAGGTGGCCCAGGACGTTCATTATGCGGCCACGGTGGACGACATCAAGGAATATGAGGCAAAGTACGGCCCGATTCCGGATGGCGCGTTCGTTGCCCTGTATACCGGATGGGGTAAGAACTGGCCCGATATGAACGCCCTTTCCGGCATCGCGGAGGACGGAAGTGAGAACTTCCCGGGCTGGTCCATGGAGGCGCTTCAGTATATCTACGAGGTGAGGAACGCGGCGGCCAGCGGGCATGAGACGCTGGATACGGACGCGTCGGCATTGGCGGCTTCCGCCGGCGATCTGGCCTGCGAGCGCTACATCCTGGATAAGGGCAAGCTGCAGATCGAGGTCCTGGACAATCTGGACAAGGTGGCTCCCGCCGGGGCGATCCTGATCGCCGCATGGCCGAGGATCGAGGGCGCGACGGGCCTTCCGGCCCGGGTGATCGCGATCACGCCGAAGAAGTAAGAGCAAGGCCGGACGGCAGAGAGCGGCACGGTGAAGGCAGTGAGACGGAAAGCGCCTGGCGAAGGCAGTGAGGCCGAAAACGGCCTGACGAGGACTGTGAGACCGCAAAGAACGGCAGAGGCGGAATATATAGAACAGGAAAGGAACCGGAACATGAGAGCAGCTGACATGCACTGCGATACCATCGCGGAGATCCACGGCCTGCGGGCAAAGGGAGAGGAAGTCTCCCTTCTTCACAACGACTTACATATCGACCTTCAGAAGCTGAAGACCGGCGGCTACGGCCTGCAGAATTTCGCCCTGTTCGTAAACCTGGGCCGGGAGAAGCGGCCCTTCGAGTTCGCTATGGAGCTTCTGGATACCTTTTACACGGAGATCGAGGCGTACCCGGACCTGATCGGCGCCGTCCGCACCTATGAGGATATCGAGCGGAACTGGAACGCGGGCCGCATCTCGGCGCTTCTGACCATCGAGGAGGGAGGCGTCTGCGAGGGGAAGCTCTCGTATCTGCGGGATTTCTACCGGCTGGGCGTGCGGATGATGACGCTGACCTGGA
>CANQME010000131.1 GCA_947624815.1 uncultured Lachnospiraceae bacterium
ATCAAGAGAATTCAGCAGGAAGTCAAGATTACCACATTGTTCGTTACCCATGACCAGGAAGAGGCCATGAGTATCTCTAACCGCATCGCGGTTATGAACCGCGGCGTTGTGCAGCAGTATGACGCGCCGCAGGCCATGTATTTGAATCCCATTAATTCCTTTGTCGCCCAGTTTTTGGGTATGCCTCAGATCAATATGTTTGAAGCCAGAGTTACCGGCCGAGGAGTCGAGCTGAACGGCGTCCTTCTGCGGACGAGAGAGCAGCTGGATGCCACGGGCAAGGCGGTTGCTGACGGAACCTATCAGATGGGCGTCCGCCCCGAGTCTCTGGAGCTGTGCCAGGACGGCTTTACCGTGAAGGCAGACAGCGTCCGCATGACCGGCCGCGACCTGCTGATCTTCTTCAAGATCGGAACGACGGAATTCCGTGCCCTGACCCATTCCGACCTGCAGCTTCGCGCGGGCGACGATCTGTGCCTGCGGGCGCGCAGGAACTCCCTGATCATCTTCGACGCGGACGGAAGCGCCCTGGTCAAGTGCTAAAGCGGGAGGTGCGGTATGAATCGAAAAAGTTTTAAAGGCTATGCGTATCTGGCACCGGTGCTGGTGATCATGCTGGTCTTTACGGCTTATCCGCTGGTAAAAGCGATCTTCATGAGCTTTTGCGAGAATTACAGCATCATCAACGGCAGCTATAAAGGAATCAATCTGGAGAACTACAAGGATCTGTTCGACGACAAGCTTTTCATCAGAGCCCTTGGCAATACGACCCTTTACGTGGCGTTCGTAGTGCCGCTGTCGGTGGTCATTTCCCTGATCATCGCGAACCTGCTGAACAGCCACATCAAGTTCCAGGGACTGTTCCAGACGCTGTATTTCCTGCCCTACGTCACCAGCGTAATCGCGATCGGCGTCGTGTGGCGGTGGATCATGAACAGCAACTACGGTCTGCTGAACTACATTCTCGGATTCTTCGGGGTCGAGCCCATCGGCTGGCTGTCGGATCCCAAGTATTCGATGACGTCCCTGATCATATTCGCCGTATGGAAGAGCCTGGCGTTTAACATCATGATCTTCCTGGCGGCGCTGCAGGGCATTTCCCCGGATCTGTACGCGGCGGCCCGCGTGGACTCCACGCCCAGGCTGCGGGTGTTCTTCAAGATCACGGTTCCTGCCATGATGCCGATCATCGCGTATGCGTTCATCATGGGCATCATCAATGCGTTCAAGGTGTACAACGAAGTGTTCTCCCTGTTCAACAGCAAGGCAGGTCCGGTGAACAACGAGGCGATCACGATCGTGTACTACATCTACGATCAGTTCTATAATAACTACAAGTACGGCATTGCTGCGGCAGGCTCCGTGGTTCTGTTCCTGCTCATCATGCTGTTTACGATGATCCAGAGGCTGCCTGGCCGGATCAAAGCGAAGAAGGAGGCGGCGCAGAAATGAAATCAACGAAACCATCGGCGATCATAGCCGACATCGTAAAGTATGTGATCCTGATCGCAGGCGCCCTGTTCACGCTCCTTCCCTTTGTGTGGATGGTGCTGTCCTCGCTGAAATCCGCCAATGAGATCGTTCAGATCCCGCCGACGATGATACCGAAGAAATTCATGTTCTCCAACTATGCGGAAGCGTGGGCCGAGGCTCCGTTCCCCCGCTATTTCCTGAACACGGTATTTATCGCGACCGTGACGACGGTGGGCGTGCTGCTGACCAGTATCCTGTCGGCGTTCGCGTTCTCACGGCTGGATTTCCCGGGGAAGAAGATCATTTTCTCGCTGTTTATGGCGACGTTAATGATCCCCGGCGAGATGCTTCTGATCACCAACTTCATCACGATCACAAAGTTAAAATGGATCGACACCTATAAGGCGATGATTGTGCCATGGCTGGCGAACGTGTTCTACACGTATCTGCTGACCCAGTTCTTCTCCAGCGTACCGGAGGCTCTGTACCTTGCGGCGAAGGTGGACAAGTGCAGCGATCTTAAATTCCTGTTTAAGATCATGGTTCCGATGAACAAGAACGCGATTACGACCGTTGCGATCTTAAGTTTCATCGGATCCTGGAACTCCTTCCTGTGGCCGTTGCTGGTTACGAATTCGACCAACATGCGAGTGCTTTCTCACGGACTTGTACGGTTCCAGTCAGAGGCCGGTACCAAGTACCAGCTGGTCATGGCGGCGTCCTGTATCCTGGTGGTCCCGATCATCATCGTGTATCTCTTCCTGCGGAAATACATTCTCGAAGGAATGTCCTACACGGGCGTGAAGGGTTAATTTACAGCCATGACGCACCCGAAGGTGCGTTAATATAAAATGGCAAGCAACTAATTTTCTTTTTAAAAGGAGAGGCGATTATGAAGATGAGAAGATTCATGGCCCTGGCGATGGCAACCGTTATGGGCGCGAGCCTGCTGACCGCCTGCGGCGGCGGAAGCGGCAGTGGCAGTGGCAGTGAAACAACGACGACGGCGGCTGCGACGACAGCGGCGGAGACGACCGCAGCGGCGGCATCCGGAGAGACGGAAGCGGCGGAGACGGAAGCGGCGGCGGCTGAGAAGTCGATCGAACCGACGACGATCACGTTCTGGCACGGCATGAACAACAAGCAAGAGCAGTCCTTAACGGAGCTGACCGATAAGTTCAATGCAGAGAACGAGTACGGCATCACCGTAGAGCTTGTAAACCAGGGTTCCTACAGCGACCTGCAGACCAAGCTGATGGCCAACGCGGCGGCGGACACTTTGCCGGATATCGCTCAGGCTTACAACAACTATTTCACGGACTATGTGGACAAGGTTGTCGCTCTGGATGATTTCGTAGCCAACGATTATCCGGACTGGGACGACATTCTGGAGAGCTACCGCACAGAGAACAGCGAGTACGGCAAGATCACAGGTGTTCCGTTCAACAAGAGCACCTATCTGTTCTTCTACAACAAGACCATGTTCGACGAGCTGGGACTTGAGGCTCCCAAGACCTGGGAAGACCTGGAGCACATCGGCGAAGTGATCCTTGCGGAAAAAGGACTGGCTGCGATCGGCTACGACAGCATGTGCGACATGCTGGAGGCTGCGCTTCGTCAGCACGGCGAGCAGTACGTAGACGCGTCCGGCGCCCTGTTCAATACCGCCGGCGGTCTGGAGACCCTGGAATTCATTATGAATCTGTACAACAGCGGTTATGCTCGTCTGGTCGGTGAGGACAACTACTTCTCCGATTCTCTGTCCAACGGCATGATCGGCGGCTATGTAGGCTCCTCTACCGGTGTTTCCTACATCTCCACTGACATCGAGGGCAAGGAGTTCGAGCTGGGTGTATGCCCGGTCGTCGGCGACAAGACCAACGCCGCTTACAACGCAGGAACCAACATCGTAATGTTCGCGAAGGATGAGAACAACCAGAAGGCTGCCTGGGAGTACATGAAGTTTATGACCTCCAAGGAATCCACCATCAAGTGGGCGATGGATACCGGATATCTGCCGATCCGCACCTCCGCTTATGAGTCCGACGAGTATCAGGAGTTCATGGCCGGCGACATCACCGCTCAGGCCGCTTACGAGCAGGCTCCTTACGGATTCGTGTCCAAGGCTTCCTTCACCGGCAGCAACGAGATCCGCAACGTTGTCTCCACGACGCTGAACGAGCTGATCACCGAGAAGGCGGATGCTCAGACCGCGCTGGATACGCTGATCGCCGAGATCAACGACGTCCTGCAGTAATGCAGATCCGATGGCACCACCAGAACAGCGGGCCGCTTTTCGGAACGGCCGCAGCTGACGGTGCCGCAGATGTGAAATGATATGCAAGTATATTTCCCTGCGGGGCAGGAGCAGTCCGGTTCCGCAGGGAATTTTTCCTCTCGGGATTTCCGGCGGCCGGCGCGAATGCGGCCGGCGCCAAAAGGCATGTGTCCGCGCGATCCCGGCCGGGACGGCGATGCGGGCATATTCCGGCGCCGGTGTCGGATCAGTCTGAAAGAGAGGTTAGGCGCGGAAATGCGCCGCAGAAGAAGGAGAGTTTCATGACAAGAATTACATTTTACAAAGGATTGAGAGAGATCGGGGGGACTCTCGTAGCGATCGAGACGGAAAAGGCGGTATGTATGTTTGATTTCGGCTTTTCCGTGTCGGGACGGTGCGACAATACCGTGCGGCTGCGGAAGGAATCCCTGGTCGAGGATTATGTCCGGATCGGAATGCTTCCCGCAGTGGACGGGATCTATGCGGAGAAGCCGGCGAAGAAGCTGGGACTGGCGTCTTACGGCCAGAATACGAAGGAGCATTTCTTCTTCATTTCCCATATGCACATCGATCATATGGGCGGCCTGGGAATGCTGGACGACGGAATGCCGGTGTATATGAGCGAGGATTCGCTGCGGCTGTACCGGCGGCTCTGCGCTATGGGCGATATCCAGCAGCGCGGCCATGAGCGCTGTATCGGGATCCCGTACGGGCAGTCCTTTACCCGCGGGGATATCACAGTGCAGGTTCTGCGGATCGACCATGACGTGACCGGCGCCAGCGGAGCCCTGATCACGACGCCGGACGGAACGATCGCCTATACAGGGGATTACCGGTTCCACGGGTTCTATCCGGGGGTCTCGAAGGCGTTCGGAGAGACCTGCCGCGGGGCGGATGTGCTGATCACGGAGGGGGTGTCGGTCAGCTTCGGCGACGTGGATATGCTTTCGCTTACGGAGCCGGAGGAGGGCATCCGCACAGAGGAGATGCTGCAGCAGGAGATGGCCCAGGCGTGCCGGGAGAATGACGGCCTGCTCATCATCAACCCCTATAACCGCAATGTGGAGCGGATCCACCGTCTGATTGGCACGTTCGAGGCGGAAGGCCGCGTTCTGGTCATGGATCCGGTGCAGGCGGATTATGTGGCGGAGTTCTACCCGGACGACGAGATCTGCGTATACACGGAGACGATGAACGGGAGAAATGTGCCGGAATGGTTTAAGACGGTAACGCCTGACGATATCCGGAGCGATCCGGGGAAATATGTTCTCCAGCTGGATTATCAGGATCTGTACGCGATCCTGGATCTGAAGGATGTGGTATCCCGGTATTACCATATGGACGGCGCCCCGCTGGGCAGCTACGAGGAATCGTATCACAAGCTGACGGCGCTCCTGGAATACCTGGGCGTGCCGTATGAGTACTGTGGGCTTGGCGGCCATTCCCGGCCCTATTATCTGAAGCTGATGGTGGATACGATCGAGCCGAAGACGCTGATCCCGCTGCACAGCTTCCGGCCGGAGCAGGTGAATTCGGACCGGATCGGCCAGCGGATCCTGCCGGAGGAAGGCCAGACGGTAGTATTGGAGCATGGGAAGTGCAGACCGGAGGTATGAGCCGCGGGATTACAGAGAGCGAGGCGGCCAGTGAATGGAAAGGTATAAGGAACTGACATGAGAATCTTAATTGTAAATGACGACGGCATCCGCTCGCCTGGACTGATCAGCCTGGCGAAAATGGCGGTACAGCTCGGCGAGGTGTGGGTCGTGGCGCCGGACAACCAGTGCAGCGCCATGTCCCAGCGCATCTCCGTGTTCGGATCGATCCATGTGCGGGAGGTTTTGGATTTCCCGGTGGAACATGTACAGGCGTGGAGCATCAGCGGCTCGCCGGCGGACTGCGTGAAGGTAGCGCTGTCGTATGTGATGAAGGAGAAGCCGGACGTGGTATTTTCCGGTATTAACAACGGATATAACGTGGGAGTGGACATTCTCTACTCCGGCACGGTCGGGGCGGCCGTCGAGGCGCTTGTCAATGGGATCCCGGCCATCGCGTTTTCCAATAAGACCAACGAGGACCAGCGGGTGTCGGACCGGTATCTGCTTCCGATCGCCAGGGATCTGCTGACGCGGGAGATCGAACCGTGGGCGATCTGGAACGTGAATTTCCCGGCCTGCGATCCGGGTGAGATCAAAGGAATTCTGGAGAATCGGGTGCCGGCGAAGAAGTC
Organism: uncultured Lachnospiraceae bacterium; assembly: GCA_947624815.1. Taxonomy (GTDB): domain Bacteria; phylum Bacillota; class Clostridia; order Lachnospirales; family Lachnospiraceae; genus UBA3402. The sequence continues at coordinate 5,982 of CANQME010000131.1, forward strand.
CTACTATGAGACGGTCTACACGCCGGCGGGAAGCGGGGAGATCCCCGGCGAGCCACTGCCGGGGGCGGCGGAGGCCGGAACGCCCTCTGAGATTCCGGACGATCCCAGGACGAAAGCGGGACTTGCAGAGACCGGCAGCGGGACGTTCGCCGGGACCGGAGCCGCAGCCGGGATGCAGCCGGGCCGCGCAGGCGCGGCCGCGGAGCTGGTGCTGTCCAGCATCGCGGCGACGGAGGCGGAAGAGGGAAGCGATATGAAAGCGACCTTCGACGGATACATTTCCATCGGGAAGGTAAAGAGCGCGCTGTTGGAAGCGTAGAGACGGGACTGCTGAAATGAGAAAAACACTGAAGATCTGTTTTACATCCGATATGCACGGCTATATGGCCCCGGTTGATTACGCCACAGGCGGCGTGAAAGCCGCCGGCTTGGCGAATATGATCACGAATTTTCACAAGGACGGCAATACGCTGGTTCTGGACGGCGGGGACACGATCCAGGGCTCGCCGTTCGCCTACCTGCAGGCGCAGGACGGGAGCGCGAAACTGTTTGCACAGTGCATGAATCTGGCGGGCTACGACTATGTGACGCTTGGAAATCATGATTTTAATTACGGCTATGAGTATCTGGCCAGCTACCTGGAGAATCTGGAAGCGGCGTGCCTGTGCGCGAATATTACGGATGTGACCGGGAGGCTGCCGGTCCTGCCGTCGGCGGTAAGGACGATGGAAAATGGTCTCCGCGTCGGTATGATCGGCATCTGCACCGATTTTATCAATGTGTGGGAAAAGAAGGCGAATCTTACAAAGATCCGGGTCGGGGACGTTCGCGCGGCGCTGACGCCGGTCTATGAGAAGCTGCGGCCGGAGACGGACGTGCTGATCGGGCTGTATCACGGCGGTTTCGAATGCGACGTGGAGACAGGGCGCGTGCTCAGCACGACGCGGGAAAATATCGGTTATGAGATCGCCAGGGATTTTGACTTCGATCTGCTGCTGACCGGACATCAGCATATGGCGCTTGCGGGCGCAGGGATCGCGGGAACGTACGTGGCGCAGACTCCGGCCAATGCGGAGCAGTATGTGGAAGCGGAGCTGGTGTGGGAGGACGCGGAGGCCGGGGACGGCGACGCGGCCGGAGACGGCAGGGAGGCCGGTAACGGCAACGTGGCCGGAGATGGCAACATGACCGGAGACGGTGGGGAGGCCGGAAACGGAGACGCGGCCGGAGACGGCGGGACGAAGGCCGCCGCCGGCAAGGCGCCTGCGGGTGCGACGCCCGGCGAAAAGACGCCCGAAACCGGCGTGCACGGCCGCGGCCGTATCGTCAGCTGCAGCACCGTTCTGCGACCCGCGGGCGACAGCACCGATCCGCGGGCTGCCCGGCTTCTGGCGGAGCCGGAGCGTCGGACCGCGGTCTGGCTGGATACGCCGAAGGGACATTTTGACGAGCCGCTTCTGCCCGGAGAACATCTGGATATGGCGCTTCACGGCAGCAGCATCGCCGATTTCTTCAACCGCGTGCAGCTGTGGGCGTCGGGGGCGGAGCTGTCCACCACAAGCCTCGGCAATGAGGTGAAGGGCTTCGGAACGGATGTGACGGTCCGGGATATCGTTTCTACCTACATTTATCCGAACACACTGGTGGTGAAGGAAGTGACCGGAGAGGTACTAAGACGGACCCTGGAGCGTTCGGCGGAGTATTTCGACACGGATGAGGAGGGGAATCTGCGGGTCAGCCGCCGGTTCCTGGAACCGAAGATCTCCCACTACAATTTCGACTATATCATGGGCGTCGACTACGCGTTCGACTGGCGCCGGCCGGAGGGAAGCCGTGTGACCCATCTGCTGTATGGCGGAAAACCGGTGGAGCCGGATCAGAGGTTTACGATGGTCATGAACAATTACCGGGCGTCCGGAACGGGAGGCTATGAATTTCTCAGGGACTGCCCGACAAAGCGGGAGATCCTGACGGATATGGTGGAGCTGATCATAAGGTATTTTGAAGAGCAGGCGGAGGGCGTACGATGATCGATCTGAGCGGAACCATGGGGATCCCGTTCCTGAAGAAGAGCCGGTTTACGGGAAGCGACGGGGCGCTGCGTTTCGTACTGGAGAAGCGGAGCGCGGAGGACGTCCCTGCGGACGGACTGTGGCCGGGCCGTGGGGACGGCGGGAAGGAAGAATCGTCCGGCGATTGTCTGGCGGCTGTCTTCTGGCACGGACCGTACTGCTCCGACGCAACGCCGGAGGAGGATAAGACGACGGGGTATTTCCCTTTTACGAAAGAAGGACTTGCGCAGGCGCAGGAATGGCTGAACGCACAGCGGTGAGGGAAGGAACATCCCGGATGCGGCGCCGGAGGGACCGGCGGCGCGTCGTGGCGGGAACAGGCAGAGAAGAAAAGGGGGTATTGACATGACACCACAGGAAACGTTGCGGCAATGGATTGATGAGAGCGACAATATCGTCTTCTTCGGCGGAGCGGGCGTCTCCACGGAGAGCGGCATTCCGGATTTCAGGAGCCAGGACGGGCTGTATAACCAGCAGTATAAGTATCCGCCGGAGGTCATTATCAGCCACTCGTTTTATATGCATAATCCGGAGGAATTCTACCGTTTCTATAAGAATAAGATGATCTTTACCGACGCGAAGCCCAACGCGGCCCATCTGGCGCTGGCGAAGCTGGAGCAGCAGGGCAAGCTTCGCGCGGTCATTACGCAGAACATCGACGGACTGCACCAGATGGCGGGAAGCAGGGAAGTGCTGGAGCTGCACGGCTCCATTCACCGGAACTACTGTACCAGATGCCACAGGCCCTACGGGCTGGAGAAGATCGTAAGCTCGCCGGGAGTCCCGAAGTGCTCCTGCGGAGGCACGATCAAGCCGGACGTCGTGCTTTATGAGGAGGGACTGGATCAGCGGACGCTGCAGAAATCCGTATCGTATATCCGGCATGCGGATGTGCTGATCATCGGCGGGACATCGCTGACCGTCTATCCGGCGGCGGGACTGATCGACTACTACCAGGGGCATAAGCTGGTGCTGATCAACAAGTCCGCGACCACCCGGGACGCGCACGCGGATCTGGTGATCAATGATCCCATCGGAGAGGTGTTTCAGGCGTATCTGTGACAGCCGGCGGAGTCCGCAGCGGCCGGCCGCCGCGCGGGAATTTTGGAAGGCGGAGAAGCACGGCGGAATCTCCGCGCGCAAAAAGGAGAAGTGAGCTATGCAGTATGAGGTGGGAGATATCGTCAAACTGAAAAAGCCGCATCCATGCGGCAGCCATGAGTGGGAGATCCTGCGGGTGGGCGCTGATTTCCGGCTGAAATGCCTCGGCTGCGGCCATCAGATCATGGTCGCCCGGACGCTGGTGGAGAAGAATACGCGCGGTCTCCGCAAGCCGGAGACGTAAGGGAAAAAGCACGAAAAATTACGGAATTCCGCAAAAAACCGCTTGCATTTCCTGCCGGAATTTGCTAAAATAATAGTCCGTGACACATCAATCCTTGCTCCCGAACTGAAAGCGGGGGCCAGAGACCATAAGGAGGTAAGACACTATGAACAAGTACGAATTAGCGGT
>CANQME010000132.1 GCA_947624815.1 uncultured Lachnospiraceae bacterium
ATTTTCTTCATGTGGTCGTCGGGATATTTCTGCACTGTGTCGATATAGAACAGGTCGCCTCCCAGCATGGCATGGAGCTTTTTCGCCACCACCTCGGTATTGCCCACAGACAGGTTCCGATGTAAAAGAGGTTTACGCCACACTTCCTGCTGAAATGTGGCGTAAGTCCATTTTACTATGTCACGGTCTCCACTCGTCCAACCATCGAATGACAGGTTTCTCGCCCTGCCACTCCATGGGCAGCCAGACGTAGCGGGACGCGGCGGTGTTTTCCGTGTGGGTCTGAAGCGTACCCGGCAGGGGCGTCACCGGACGGGGGCTTGTGTCCGGCTTGTAGTCTTTGAAATGGCGCTCCATGCCGGCTATGATCTGCCTGGCCATGGGCTTTACATACCACTGTGGCATCCAGCGGTCAGCGCACGCGATATATTGGCCGGTGCCGGGCATGCGGATGACCGATGTAATCTGGGAGGAGAAGCTGGTGTTGCTCTTATCGCCGACAAACGGATCACCCAAATCCCGATATTCCCCGTGGGGGTCCGTGAAGACGCAGACCTTGGAGGGGTTGGGGTAGTACCCGCTGGTGCCGCTAGTAAAGAGATACCGCTTTCCGTCACGCTCAAAGTAGGTAGGCGCTTCCCGCGTCAGCGGCGGCAGGAGGCCGTCGTAGTGGACGCTGTACTTGCCTGTCACGCCGGTGTAATCCTCGGTGAGGTCGGCACAGATGAGCTGAAAATGGGGCCGCTCAAACCAAATATACGCTTTGCCATCGGGATCCGCGTGGAGGCAGAAATCGCCGGTATCCATGTCCAGAGGCTTGTATATCCTGTTGGCAAAGGTATAAGGTCCCTCAAATTTGTCTGCTGTCAGCACGGACATGAACTGGCTGACTTCTCCGCCCATGACCTTCAGCCACGCCACATATTTTCCGGTCTTTTTGCAATAGAGGATATGGGGCCTGTCCATGCAGTAGGTGGGATGAAGCGGGCTTGTCAGATCCTCTGGTTCCGGCGGGATGATAAGCCCTTTGTCCGTCCAGTTTATCAGATCCGGGGATGTGTAGAGCCGCACACCCCAATGCCAGACGGTGTTCTTTTTACCGCCCACAGTTTTTTCCTTGTTCTCGCCGTACCAATACCAGAGCCCTTCCGTCTCGTTCCAGAAGACGTAGAAGCCGTGGGCCTGAATGGGTTTGCCTTCGGTGTCAAGCCAGAGCTTGCCCGGTTTTATGCTGTTCATCCTATCAGGTTTCCTATTGTTCGTCATATTCGTACACCCCCGCTGTCACTGTTTTTGTCTTGCCGCCGATGCAGATCTCTGCCGTACAGTTGGCTGGGACAGTGATCGAATAATGTATTCCGTTCTCTGTCCGTTTCCAGGCGGAGCTGACCGGGCCATAGGGACTTAAATACTCCGCCGATGCGTGATTAAGGCCAGGACCGGGGGTGGGGACAATACGGAAGTTCCTTTCACCAGTTACCCGGATTCCCGCGCAAGTGTCGAACAGCCATTGGCATACAGCGCCGGGAGAGTAATGGTTCTGGCTCAGATTGCCCTCCCAGTTCTCCCAGATGGTGGTGGCCCCGTCCAGCACCTCCGCCAGCCAGCCGGGTTTTTCCGTGTTCAGGAGCATCCGATAGGCCGTATCCGTCTCGCCAGCTTCCGTGAGTACCGGGAGCAGGAACGGAGTGGAGAGGAAGCCTGTGCCCACCCGGTAGTTATAGTTTTCTACCGCTTTTTTAAGCCGTGCCTGCGCATTTTTCTTTGTCTCTCCGTTCAGAAGGCCGAGGGCCAGGGGACGTACCAGCTTTGCCTGGCGGTCGGTGTCAAGATCAGCGTATTTCGGATAGATTTTCTTCGCTTTCTTCGCCGCCTGACGCAGCCTGGCGGCATAATCCGGCTCCAACAGATCTGCGATTTTTGCCATTGTGACCATGGCGTAATAAAGATACGCTGTACACTCTTCCGGGTGCTTTGCCTGGGCTCCGTAAACCTTGTCCTTAAATTCCTCCGGCTCCAGCCATTCGCCCAGATGGATGCCCTTTTCGTAATGGCCGTCTTTTTCGATATTTTTTAAGAGGTATTCCGCAAATTTGCGGATCATAGGCCAGCAGCTTTTCAGCGTCTCTCTGTCGCCATAGCGCAGATAATACCGCCAGGGGATCAGGTACACTGCGTCTGCCCAGCCCGCAGAGGAGCCGGTGGACTTGTACATCATCTCCACGCCCTCATAGGGAACAACGGCAGAAAGCAGACCGTTTTTGTACTGTCCGTCTTCCAGATCCCGGAGCCATTTGCGGAAAAAGGCAGCGGTGTCGCAAAGGTACGCGCCGGTATCGAAGAAAACCTGCGCATCCCCGGTCCAGCCCAACCGTTCCCGGGTGGGACAGTCGGTGGGAATGTCCAGGAAATTGCCATTCATGCTCCAACGGGTGTTCTCCAAGAGGCGGTTCACCCGCTCGTCGGAACAGTCAAATCTGCCTGTCTGCTCCATGTCCGAGTAGACCGCAATAGCTGTGATGGCAGAAGGGTCAATATCTATGCCGCCGATGATCTCCGCATAACGGAACCCGAATACGGCGAAACTGGTTTTATAACGGTCCGTGCCGCCGGAGCAGGTGAAGCGGATCTCCTGCAGGGGCGTTCCTATGGATTCGCCGGGAGTCTTGCCCGTCAGGAGCTTTTTCAGCATCGCCGTCTGTTTCCAGCCGCTGATAGGCTTTTGCTCCTGGATGCCTGAGAGGTCTACATGGCCGTCCTTCACCACTTCGCCCATGCGAAGGGTAAAGACCTGGCCCGGCTGCCCCTTCACAGTGAACTCCACATATCCCGCGATGTTCTGGCCGAAATCCAGAATACGACCGTTTTGTGTGGGAATAAAACGCTCATGTTCCCGCACCGGGACATTATCGGAGGCGCAAAGCCTTACGCCCTTCGGCCCCTGCACCACCTTGGCGCGGCCTTTGTAGGAGGGAAGCATCCGGGCGTCGCAGACCTCGCCGTCCTTTAAGTCGGCAAAGCGGACAGGGCCGTCATTGGACCACGCCCAGGTATCGTCTGTGCAGATTCTGTCAGCGGTGCCGTCCTCATAAGTGATTTCCAACTGCGCCATTACGCTCGTCTGCCTGCCGTAGACATCGACGACTCCATATGCCGCAGAGCTGCCCCGGAACCACCCGTCAGCCAGACGGAGTTCGATGGTGTTGGACGGGCCGATCAGCGCCGTCACGTCATAGGTCTGGACCTGTATCCGTTTCCGGTAGTCCGTGATACCGGGGGCAAGAATGAAGTCCGCAAGCTTTGTCCCATTGACGGTCACGTCATATACGCCTCTGGCCGTAGCGTAAAGCCGCGCCTTTTTCACGGCTTTTTTCACGGAAAATTCCTTCTTAAAGCAGTCAGCGGGGTATCGTCTGCCCTTTTGCGGCCTGACGATACCGCAGATCCACCGGGCTTTCCAGTCTCCGGAATCAAGGAGCCCCAGTTCAAAGGACGCGGCGGCGGGTTCGCCGGGAACGTCATTTTCATCCCAGAGGGTGACGCTCCACTCCACTTTGTCCCGGCTGCAAAGCTTTGCGCCCTCGTATGCAATATGGGTCATACGGGAGCTTTCCACCCTGCCGCTATTCCACACGGTTTCGTTGTCCCGTTTGGCTGTAATTCGGTAGGCCGTTTGTTTCACGCCGCCCTCGCAGTGCCAGGAAAAGCGGGGGAGGGGATTGCCCAATCCGATGGGGTTTTCAAGATATTCCGTTCTCAAATGGTTGGCTTTCATAAGGCACCTCACTTGTGCTTGATAACGGCGCTTGCGGTCATTTTGCCGTCGGAGGCGGTGACCGTCAAATCGCCTGCGCCCATGCGGGCCACGGCCAGCGCCCTTCCGTAGTAGGTGGTGTATTTCCCCGCGTCGAACCGCTCCTCCGTCCGTGGGTTGGCGGAACCAAAGGCCAGCAGCTCGCCGCCGGTGACGTTGACGGTCAAAAGCCTGTCCGCATTGGATTCCACCACGCCGCTTTCATCGGTGACGGACACGGGAATATATATGATCTCGCCTGTATTCGCCTCCGAAACCTCTGGCGTGACGGTGAGCCGCAGGTTTGCATTGGCGGAGGTGAGAACGCTCCGTCCCATTTCCCGCCCGGAGGCATCGAAACTCACCGCCTCCAGCCTGCCGGGGCGGTAGACTGTTTTGAACACCGCCTTGCAAAGCTTTGTTTTCTTCCTTCCAAGGGATTTGCCGTCTTGAAACAACTCTACTACAGGCTGGTTCGTGTAGACCTCGATGACGGTCTTCTTTCCCCCGCATTCCCGCCAGCTCCAGGAAGGGATGGCGTTGGTGCCCCGCCAGACCATTTTGGCGGGCTTTGTATCGTGGTTAATGGGTTGAACTGCGATTCTGGGAGCGTCCAGCTGCCCCCAAGCCGCTTGTGCCAGAAACAGCTCCCCGTTGGGGTCGCCCAGAATGTCCATGGCCCCGGTGTCCGCCAGCAGCCAGGGATAGGGCTTGTTGAAGCCCTTGCTGTCCGGGGTATAGCCCCAGGCTCCCAGGCCCGCTTCGCCCAGGTAGTCCCAGGCCGTCCACATGAAATCTCCGATGAGATAGGGGTAGTTCTTTACCATCTCCCAGTTCTTAGCAATGTCCTGGGGGAAAGTCTCGCTGCCGAAGATGAGCCGGTCCGGGTGGAGCTTGCCGTCCAGGGGGTAGCGCCCGGAGGCGTAGTTGTAGCCGCAGATGTCCAGGGCGTCCATGACGGGGCTCACCGCCTCGTCGGCCTTTTTGGAGTTGGCGGACTTGTTCATGCCGGTGCCCACCATGTTGGTGACCATGTTGAACAGGGTGGAGTTCATCCCCGCCATGGCCTTGTCGCCGGACTCGTCCCTGCCGCCTCCGTTCTCGTCGTAGATGCCCTTGCCCTTCTTCGCCGAGGCGATGATCATCAGGTTAAAGCCCCCGGTGACGGGCCGTGTGGGGTCGGCCTCATGGAGCAGGGACACCATCTCCCGTGCGGCCTCCACGCCCTCGTCCCTGGCGGGCTCGCTGACCTCATTGCCGATGGAGTAGAGGAGCACGCTGGGGTGGTTGTAGTCCCGGCTCACTAAGGCCTGCAGGTCGGACTTGTAGTTCTCCCGCCACTGGGATGCGTAGTCGTACTTGTTCTTGTGATTGTACCACATATCCCACGCCTCGTCCATGACGTACACGCCCAGCTTGTCGCAGGCGTCCAGCAGGGCGCGGGAGCAGGGGTTGTGGGAGGAGCGGATGGCGTTGAAGCCCGCGTTCTTGAGCATCTTCACCCTTCTGTACTCCGCCTCGTCACAGGTGGCCGCCCCCAAGATGCCGCTGTCGTGGTGGACGCAGCCGCCCCGCAGGAGGGTGGGGACGCCGTTGACATAGAGGCCCTTGTTGTCCCAGGTGATCTGCCGGATACCGAAGGGGATGTCCTGACTGTCCGCGCCATTTGTAACGTGGGCGGTATAGAGGTTCGGTGTCTCCGCGCTCCACAGTTTGGCGTTGGGGATGGTGAGGGTAAAATCCGTCCCTTCTCCGCTGACGCCTTGCGCCTCCACCGTCACAGGTTTCGGAGATTGGACCCGGATGACGGCGGGGTCGACTGTGACAGTGCTGATCTTTACGCTCTCCGGCTCAATGCTCTCCGCCGGTCCCTGCCAGAGCCATACCGGACGGTAAATTCCAGCGCCGGAGTACCAGCGGGAGTCCGGCTGATCTTGGTTTCGACACTCCACCCGGACGACGTTCTCGCCGGGATGCAGAAGCCCGTCAAGATTTACAAAAAACGGTATATATCCATAGGCCGCGCCGCCAGCCGGTTTTCCGTTGACAGACACCCTGGCGTTCTTGTAGACACCCTCGAACTCAAGCACAAGGTGCTCGTTCTCCAATCCCTCCGGTGCGGTAAAGGTCTTCTCATAGATATACTCGCCGCCGGGAAAAAACGCCTGGGCGCTGCCGCTGGGATTTTGGGCATCCCGCTTTTCATGGATCATAGCGTCATGTGGGAGCGTCACGGGCTGACCGTTGCATGTCCAGTCGGTGTTGAATAAAAATTTTTGCATTTTATATCGCCTCCCTTGCGCCTCTTTACTTTTTACTCTTGGCCTGTTTCGCGGCCAGTTTCTGCTGATACTTGGCTTCCTCAGCTTCAAAGTCCAGGCCTTTCCGGGCACACCGGGCTTTCAGTTCCTCGATACGCTTCTCCTCAGCCTTCTTGTCCTGCTCAGCCTGCTCCAGTGCGGCCTTTTCATCCGGGGAAATGTACACCTCGCCCCGGGCGGCGGCCTCAGCCTTGCGGCGTGCAGTCAGCTCGTCATGGATGCGGGGCAGGTGGATCTCCACTTTGAAGAAGAACATGATAACTGCCATGGCGATTAGGCATATCATGGGAACTCCCACGTAGGCGAAGGTGATAAAGCCCTGGGCGGCGGCGTTCTGGGTGTTGTAGACACCCTCGCTGATCAGGTGAGGAGCCTCATAACCGGTGGTGGTCAGCCCCAGATTGAACAGACCCTGACTGATGCCTACCGAGACCGTCATCACGATGGAGAACATGGATGCGGTTAGACCGTCTGCCCGGACGTTTCGCTCACACTCGATATAGTCCAGCGTATCCGCCATCAAAGCACTGTATACATAAGAGGGCAGCCAGCCGACGGCGTAGATCAGGGAACCGATCAGCATAATTGGCATGCTGTGGGCGCCTACCCAACATAATACCTCTGCGGCGGCGGCCATCAGGAAGCCTACGATCATTACACGACGTTTGCCAAACTTCTTGACCAGCGGCCAAAGCAGAAACACGCCGAAGCCCAGGGGCGCCTTGCCTACGGCGGACAGGATCATCTGAGTGGTGCCATCGTTGTAGGTTCCCAGCACCCAGTTGCAGAAGTAGGGGAGGGAGACGGTCATGATGTTGCTCATGACCTGGAACAGAAAGACGAAAAGTATCATCATCAGCCAGTACGGGGAGGAAAAACAAACCTTGAGTTGTTCCGCAAAGGACACGGTATGCACCTCTCCTGCGCCGGCAGCAGCTTCGGTGACCCGTTCTTTAGTGAAGTAGTATTCGATCACAGTCACAGGCAGAGCCACGACGGCCAGAATGGTCATGGTGAATATCCATTTATCGTAGTCCACTCCCAGCACCGGCAGGTGCACTGCTGGGAACAGAAGGGACACGATGACACCGGGCAGCATGTTGGTACCCATGTTAGTGAACAGAGACAGACCGTCCCGCTGGCGGACGTTGTTGGTGGACAGGGGCACCATCAGCGTATGGCTCATGTTATAGATTGTATAAGCGAAAGAAAAGAACAAGTTATAACTGAGCACAATCATCACAATCTGCCCGATGCTGTGTTCCCTGGGGAGCCGGAACATCAGAATACAGAAAATCGTCATCAGCAGCGCTGAGATCAGAATCCAGGGCCGGGCTTTGCCCTGCCGGGTCCGGGTGTGCTCGATGATCTGTCCCATAATGATGTTGGTGAAGGCATCCACCACTTTGGAGATGATCGGGAAAAGAGTCAGGAAAGCCGCCACCCAGGGGAAGGCGCCTGTCAGATCCAGTACATCTGTATAGAATACGTTGATATAGCCGATAATAGTGAAATTCAATATGGCCGCGCCCATGGGACCAAGAAAGTAGCCCAGCCATTTTTCCGCGCCGGTTGTGTTGGCCGACTTGACCCTGGAGTCCAGTGCCGGAATGTTGAATATCCTTGCCAGTCCTTTTTCTTTTGCTTGCATGATTTCATTTCCTCCTCGTTTTTTTCATAAATCTGATGCAAAGCTATGTGATTTTGCGTTTCTGTAATGATTGTACTTGTAAAATAGGAAAATGTCATTTACAATAGAAGACAGTTTATTATCATTTTCGGACATGAGGTGAAAAGAATGGCTGTGCTTGAGGATCTGGAATATCTTTCGATGACAGAGCTTGAAACGGCGCTGAAAAAAATACTTTCTCTGCGCCCGGACATTCAAAGCAGAGTATTATCTTCTCAGGAACTTTCGGATTACATCTCGTGGATGGCAATAAACTTTGGCCGTCAGGTTCATCTGACTCCCGAAAAGATTCCTTCATTCGCTGCCACATCGGACATTAACGCCATTGGACGGAGGCTCATCGACGATCCTGGGAATCCCATGGCGCTGCAGAGACTCGCTGAAGGCTACACAGTCCAGAGGGAGGATCGATATATCTCTGGCGGACATGATATCTCTGCCTTTCGGATGTTCCGCTATATGCCGTCTCATTGGCATACAAACGATTATTTTGAGATTTACTATGTTTTTTCAGGTAACTGTCCCATCTATTTCCGGGATGAAACGATAATTGCAAAACCGGGGACGATCCTGATCGTGGCCCCCGGCGTACTTCATGCCACTCCCTGTTATTCTGACGACTGCTGTCTTGTCTACTGCATGGTTCGTGCCAGCACCTTTGAGCGGGTATTCTGGAACCAACTTCCGAAGGAGAGCCTGATGTCTTCCTTCTTTCATCGGGCGCTGGAGGGCGGTCAGGCGACAGCGTATCTCCAGTTTGATTCCGGCGACGACCCCGGAATCCGGCGCCTGATGAAACAGATCTATACCGAATATCAGCAGGGCGAGGCGTACAGCGCCCAGATGATCAATGTCCTGATGACCGCCTTTTTACTCCTGACCCTTCGGCGCTATGAGGGTACGGCGAGACTTCCCAGAACGGATGATTTCTTCTGGAAGCACGAGTTCTCCGCCATTTTCACCTATATCCAAACCAACTACGCACACACGTCTTTGAAGGAGATTTCCGCCCGCTTCCATTACAGTGAGCGGCAGATCACACGCATCGTTGACCAGAATACCGGCCTTAATTTCGCACAGCTTATCGTAAAGCTCCGCATGGAAAAGGCGGCCGCCCTGCTGCGTCAGGGAGAGATGTCCGCCGAGAACATCTCCGAGGCGTTGGGCTACGCTAATCTCAGCAGTTTTTACAGGACGTTTCAAAAATACTATGGTTTGCCCCCGACGGCATGGCTCCGTGCTTCCGGGGAGGAAAAGAATAAGTAACGCCGGCCTTTACCGACACACGCCACATTTTCCATAAAAATGTGGCGTGTGTCTTTCCTATATTACGATAGTTCTGCTTTCGCCCACGCGGAGATTTCTTCCTGCGAGGTTTCAACCTGATGTCCTAAAAACGCACCGCTGCTTTCGGAAATCTCAGCACCGGCACAGATTGTTTTCATATCTTCAATGCTTTTCCCAAATCCGCTTCCGCCGCTGGTGACGAAAGGAATAATCCGTTTTTCATGTCGATGGGAATATCGGGGTACTTTGCCGTAAATTCCGCCACGGCTCGCTGAAATTCAGCGCCGCCGTATCCCTTGATATATCCGATACGCAGGACAAAATCCTCGCCCTGTGCGATCCTTTTTGTTTCTTTGCACAACCGGTCAAAATCCGCCATCAGCAGAAGGCTTTGCCGATAGAAATGCTCTCCGGCAGGCGTCAGGGAGAAACGTCGGT
>CANQME010000133.1 GCA_947624815.1 uncultured Lachnospiraceae bacterium
CTTCAGCTTGCCAAGGGACAGCTCTCTCGTGATCAGCACATACCGGGGATCACGGATGAAACTGCAGCGGTTCCGGTCGTTGAAATCATGGACCACACTTCCGGATAGGAATGGGGACATGATAAAGATCTCATGGAACGTGTCATGAAACAGACGCGTATCCATGATCGAGTAATAGCCCCCGTCCGACGCCCGGATCCCGAGCGGCAGAAATTCATAATCATGGAACCCCCTCTCTGCCGGATCAAAGGCAACGTTCGGAAGCGCACGGATCAGGGAGCGGATCGCCTTTGCCTTTTCGGCGCCATTCCCGTCCGCGGGCAGCTGCGACACAAGAAACCGCAGGAAATCACACAGCGGAAGGTTCTTATCCGACGATTCCCTCACAGGTCTCCCATCCATGTAGTAAGCAACATCCCAGCTTCTGTCAAAGGTCAGGTTGCGGCTCAGGACGGCCACCCGGTACATGGCTTCCCCGGCCTTATTCTTATACCGCAGCAGCCAGAATTTCGGATGGAAAGAAGGGTATGCCGCGATCCCTTTCTTTCTGGAGGTCTTCACCTGGAATACCATCTTTTCAAGCAGGATATAGAGCGGCGTCACCTTGTTCGGCACATGGATCTGACCGCCCTCACAGAAAAGGGCCACCTTATCTCCGGTGCCCCGGAGAGCTTCCAGGAGACACACCGGATTCTTCAGCAGTTCACTGTCCGTCTCCTCAGAAAGTCCCATCGCCAGGCTTGCACCCACAAGCGCATCCAGGTCAAGGGAATATGTTGTGCCCACCGCAAAGTCAAGATCATAATCTGCCGGCGGCGCAAGAATCTGCCCGAAATCCAGCCGGTCATTATTCGGATTAAACATCGAGGCCCTCACTTTCAAATATGTCCCGGAGAAGCACTTTGGCATTCCCGAACCGGTAATCCAGCCCCCTGCCGCCGTACCATACCGAAGGATCAAATTCCCCCGGATGCAGGGTCTTGGCCCTGCCCTGCTTCAGTTCCCGCTCCCGGCGGCGGATCTCCGTCTTAAGCCCGTCTAAATCCCCTGCACGCATAAAGTCCCCTGACTTGCGGAGGAAATTGTATAGAAATACATTTCCGTGTAAATGAAGGCGTCCGAATACAGCGTCAAGATCGACGCCGGCCAGTCTGCCCAGATCCGGCTCCAGCACCTGCCACTCCGCCTCCGCTTCCTCGTTGCTGCCGTTAGAGACAAGCATGTTGTAAACGGTCCGCAGGACATACAGGAAATCCGAAAAGGCCACTGCCAGCGCATAATCGTCCCGTATCCGCTCCGGAAACTCCGCCATCAGGCTGTGCAGCCCCGGAAAATCCTCACAGGCGAGTACCTCGGTCATGCGGTTCCGAAGGATATGGGAAAACATGGAATCCGGAAAGGCTGCGATGATCTGTGTTCTCAGGAAACTGCCCTCCTCTTTGGTTAGGCTGATCTTCAGTTTCTTTGTCCAATCGGGAGTATAAGTCGGGATTTTCCAGAACTGCACGGAGGGCAGGCCGCCGGCATCCTTATCGTCCTTCTCATTCTCCCCCGCATCATCTCTGCGGTTCCCAAGCCGGCTTAGTGTCTCCTTCTGGCCCTTCACGGCACACACGGCCCGCATATACTCGTAGAGGGACAGGTTTCCTCCGGTAAATATCCCGTAGCTTTTGAGTCCGTTCCAGTAAATATCGGCCGGGGTCCTTTTTACCCAGCGGCCCTGTCGGAGCGACCGGTTACCGATGACGCCGGCTGTATCCTGCCCCTGCTCAAGGAGCACGGCCCCACACCAGCGCTCCCTCTTGTCAAAGGATTGCCGCATTCGGTTCGGATTCGTCTCCCCTTCGTATTCCAGATCCTTGAGCGCATAGGGTACGATCAGGAAATACTTGGCCCTCGTCTGGATTGTGGATGTCCCCGGAAAGAAAAGATTCGCAAAACCATCTCGGATAGGGGCGATTCCAAGCTCATCCAGCGTGCCTGCTTCTGTCAGCAGCTCCAGCACGCTGAGTACCTTATTACGTTCCGTTTTTGAAAAATCGATCCACCCCAGCGGCACAACATTTTCCTCCAACTGATAATGATCCTTTTACCACCTGCAGGCAAAAGAATCGTAAAAGACTTCGTAAAAGACTACTCCAAAGAAAATGAGGGCTTGCAACAATCGAAAATCTGTGTTATAGTAAAGACAGAAAAGGTGCCACCGATAGACGGCTGGCCCGACAAAATGTTAAGCTTCAGAAAAGCCGCTCAGTTTCCAGACCGGGGCGGCTATTTCTGTGTCTTGCGGTTATCGTTACGCCCGATGGCGTATCCGACGCTAAAGCAGGCCAGCCCGAAGCTGAGCACTGCCAAAAGGCCTTCAATCGTCAACATGAGCGTCGCCCTCCTTTTCACTGGATTCCCTTGCGGGTTTCTATGTAAACGGAGGGTCACAGTCCCTCCGAAGAGGGCCAGCCGTCCACCATCTTGGTGACACCCAAAACAATACTAACATATTCTGACAGAAGTTTCAAGCAGAACGATTTAGAAAACACGATCCGTCCTAATTTCATTTCTAACAACAAAATCTGTTTACCCTCGCTTTAACGATTGTTTCCACAGATATATCATATCGACAATGATCTGCAATCTTGCAATCAAAAAAAAGAGTACCAGCCGTTCCTGACGGATAAGCTGATACTCTTATTTTGCTGCAAATCTTTTAGGTCTGCTCTCTGGTGTACTTATCGTCTATTTCGGTACACATTCGGCCACACATACCCTTCTTTCGAACATTCATTTCTGCATCGATTGGGGTCAAATTGGGGTCATTGGGGTCAACCGGCGCCCGAAAAACCGCGTAAATACGTCATTCTTTACGATAAAGACTTCATTGTCGGGAAGAAGATTACATCTCTTATGGCCGGCGAGTCGGTCAGAAGCATCACCAGACGGTCGATGCCGTAGCCGATGCCTCCGGTGGGCGGCATGCCGATCTCCAGCGCATTCAGGAAGTCCTCGTCGGTATGGTTGGCCTCCTCGTCTCCCGCCGCGAAAGCCGCCTCCTGGGCCGCGAAACGGGCCCGCTGGTCGATGGGATCGTTCAGCTCCGAATAGGCGTTGCACATCTCCCGGGCGTAGATGAAAAGCTCGAACCGCTCCACCAGCTCCGGCTTATCCGGCTTTCTCTTGGTCAGCGGCGAGACCTCCACCGGGTGATCCATGATGAAGGTCGGCTGGATCAGATGCTCCTCCACGAACTCCTCGAAGAACAGGTTGATGATATCTCCGCGCTCGTGACGCGCCTCATAGTGGACGTCCTTCTCGTCCGCCAGCTTCTTCGCTTCCTCCGTGGTTTTAATCTCCTCGAAATCGATGCCGGTATACTTCTTAATGGCGTCGATCATGGTCAGCCGCTCGAACGGCTTCCCCAGATCGATCTCCACGCCGGAATACGTGATCGTGGTCGTTCCGCAGACCTCCTGCGCCACATGACGGAACATGTTCTCCGTCAGATCCATCATGCCGTAATAATCCGTATATGCCTGATACAGCTCCATCAGCGTAAACTCAGGATTATGTCTCGTATCCAGCCCCTCGTTGCGGAATACCCGGCCGATCTCATAGACGCGCTCCATGCCGCCTACGATCAGCCGCTTTAAGTACAGCTCCAGGGAAATGCGCAGCTTCACATCCTCGTCAAGCGCGTTATAATGGGTCTCGAAGGGACGCGCCGCCGCGCCGCCGGCGTTGGCCACCAGCATCGGCGTCTCCACCTCCAGAAAACCCTGGCCGTCCAGATAGCGGCGGATGCTGCTGATGATCCTCGAACGCATGACGAACGTCTTCTTTACGTCCTCGTTCATGATCAGATCCACGTACCTCTGGCGGTAACGCATATCCGTATTGGTCAGACCGTGGTATTTCTCCGGCAGAATCTGCAGGCTCTTGGAAAGCAGCGTGAGGGAGGACGCATGGATCGAGATCTCTCCGGTCTTCGTCGTAAAGACCGTTCCCCTGACGCCGATGATATCGCCGATATCCAGCTTCTTGAAGTCCTTATAGGGCTCTTCGCCGATGCTGTCGCGGGCCACGTAGCACTGGATGTTGCCCTTCAGGTCCTGAATGTTGCAGAAGGACGCCTTCCCCATAACGCGGCGGGACATCATACGTCCCGCGACGGAGACTTCCCTGCCCTCCCAGGTCTCGTAGTCCTCCTTCACATCCGTGCTGTGGACAGTCACATCATACTTTGTGATCCGGAACGGATCCCGGTCCGCCGCCTGCAGCTCTGCAAGCTTGTCGCGACGGATCTGCAATAGCTGGTTGATATCCTGCTGAGACTGATTCTGCTGTACCTGATTCTGCTGCTCTGCCACGTCTGACTCTCCTTGTCTTATACTCTCTGGATGTCCAGCACCTTGTACTGGATCACTCCCGCCTGCGTCTGCACATCTACGATATCGCCGACCTTCCTGCCGATCAGCGCCTTGCCTACCGGCGATTCGTTGGAAATCTTGTTCTCGAGGCTGTTGGCTTCCGTGGACCCCACCAGACGGAACTCCATCTCCTCTTCGAAGTCGATCTCATAAACCTTTACCTTGCAGCCGATGCTGATCTTATCCAGATCAACCTCATCCTCAACGACCACCTCGGCGTTCTTCAGAAGCTTCTCCAGCTCCTCGATCCGAAGCTCGATGTCCCGCTGCTCGTCCTTCGCCGCGTCATACTCGGCGTTCTCGGACAGATCCCCCTGCTCTCTCGCTTCCTTGATCTTCTGGGCGACTTCCTTCCTCCGGTTCACCTTCAGATCCTGAAGCTCCTCCTCATACTTCTTTAGTCCTGCATACGTCAGAATGTTCTTCTTCTCTGCCATTACACCAGTTACCTTCCTTATTTCTTTCTCCGCAAACAGCCCTTCCGCTCTTTGCATTACGCTGTATTATATCCCAACTGATACGTATTGTCAAGAATGGATTAAGATATAAAAGCGCCGCGGATCAGGCCCTCAAACTGCTCCAGAGTCTCCGCCTGATTCAGGTCGTTTCGCAGTCTGGACGAGTGGGGAAGACCGGCCGTATACCACGACGCATGGCCGCGCATCTCCCGGATCGCGCAGCGCTCGCCGATGTCCTCCGTAAGAAGCCGCGCGTGACGGAGGATCATGTCGCGGATCTCCGTCCGGTCCGGTTTTGGGGGCTCTATCCCTGTTTCAAAGCAGGAAATGATCTCGCGGAATATCCAGGGATTGCCCCTGGCTCCGCGGGCGATCATCACCCCGTCGCAGCCGGTCTGCTCAAGCATCCGCGCCGCGTCCCCGGCCGAAAAGACGTCCCCGTTCCCGATCACAGGGATCGACACCGCCTCCCTGACGCGGCGGATCACGTCCCAGTCCGCCTTTCCCGAATAGAACTGCTGCCGGGTCCTTCCGTGGACCGCGACGGCGGCCGCGCCGCACGCCTCCGCCATTTTCGCAAACTCCACGGCGTCGCCCGTGCTCTCGTCGAATGCCTTGCGGAACTTCACCGTCACCGGCTTTTTCACCCGTTTCACAAGCGCGGTCAGGATCGCTTCCGCCCGTTTCATATCCTTCATCAGGGCGCAGCCCTCGCCGTTGTTCACGACCTTGGGCACCGGACAGCCCATATTGATATCGATCCACGCGTAAGGACCGTTCTCCGCGATGGCGGCCATCTCCGCGATGATCTCCGGCTCCGAGCCGAACAGCTGAAGCGCCAGCGGCCCTTCCTGCCTGGCCGTCCGCATCAGGCCAAGGGACTTATCGGCTCCCCGGAATTCATAGCCGGGCCGGGACATCGTCCCGTAGCCTCCCTGGATAAACGCCTCAAACGCCTTCCTGTGATAGAAAAGAGCCCTGGCGCTGACCATCTCTGTATAGGCGCCGCCGCAGCCCTGCTCTCTGCACAGTCCGCGGAACACCAGATCGGTCACACCCGCCATGGGCCCCAGAAGCAGATTATTCTTAAGCTCCGCGCTGCCGATCCGCAGCTTTCTGTCCTGATTCATACCGTTTTGCCCGTAATCTCTCCGAATTCTCTTCCTTCAGCATATTCCGGCCGGAGAAAGCTTCCCCGGCCGGAACAGATCCGCATATTCAATAATCCATCTTAAGTCTGCTTCCCCGGCTGCTTCCGCGCCAGGAAGAACACCCGGTAGTACAGCTCCAGGGATTCCAGAAGCTCCCGCTTCTCCCGCTGGTACTGCCGGATCTTTAAGCCGCTTCCAATCTCGTCGTAATCGAAATCGTCGTCCGCGGCCATCACCTTAAATTCCAGGTTCCCGTCCTCGTTAAACTCCAGCGTCAGCACGCCGCCCACATCCTCGGTGAAGAGCACGCACAGGATCTGTAGCTCTTCCTTAATACTGTCCGGAAGGGAATCGAACTGCCGGTTGAAATAATACTTCTCCTCATAAGCGCTGGCGCCGCACAAAACTGTTCTCTCCAAAATCCAATCCCCGCTGGCCTTCTCCGTGTGTCCGCTGCCGTCCGGTTCCCAGGTTATCTGGTCAGCAGCTTGCTGATCTCGTACTGGTCCTCCGGCAGATCCTTCTGCATCGCCAGGGCTTCCTGGATATCGAAATCCGTATATTCGCCGTTCTTGTAGGCGATCACGCGGTTGCTGACGCCGTTGGCCAGAAGCTCCACCGCCTTGGCGCCCATGATCGACGCGTAGACCCTGTCCTTACAGGTCGGACCGCCGCCCCGCTGCATGTAGCCCAGAATCGTCGCCCTGGTCTCCATCCCCGTGGCCGCCTCGATCCGTCTCGCCATCGAGGTGGAATGGCCGATTCCTTCGGCGTTGATGATAATATGATGCTTCTTGCCGATCTTCCGGTTCTCAATGATGTGGTTGATCAAAACCTGCTCGTTGCCGTCGTATTTCTCCGGAAGCAGGATGTCCTCGGCGCCGTTGGCGATGCCGCACCACAGCGCGATATAGCCGGCGTGACGTCCCATGACCTCGATGATGCTGCAGCGCTCATGGGAAGTGGACGTATCACGGACCTTGTCGATGGCCTGCATGGCCGTGTTCACAGCCGTATCGAAACCGATGGTGTAATCGGTACAGGCGATGTCGAGATCGATCGTACCGGGTACGCCGATGGTGTTGATCCCAAGTGCGGAAAGCTTGCCGGCGCCGCGGTAGGAACCGTCGCCGCCGATAACCACGATCCCGTCGATCCCGTGCTTTCTGCAGATTTCCGCGCCCTTCCGCTGTCCCTCGGGAGTCATGAACTCCATGCACCGGGCTGTGTAAAGGATCGTGCCGCCTTTATTGATAATCTCGGAAACCGAGGTGGTCTTCATGTCAATGATCTCTTCGGCCAGAAGTCCCGCATATCCCCTCATGATGCCTTTGACCTTCAGTCCTCTGTTGATCGCCGTCCTCACGACAGCGCGGATCGCCGCGTTCATGCCGGGTGCATCGCCGCCGCTTGTCAGAACGCCGATCGTTTTCACCGTTTTCGCCATATGCTTAACCTCCTGTTATCGCTGATACAGATTGTACGCATTTGTATACAACGCTATTCTAATTCATTTTTCTGATACTTTCAATGTTTTTTTGCACGACTTTGACATTATTTTCCCCCAATAATTGGTAAAGTTGTGAAAGCAGGCCGCTGTCGCAGGATACGCTTAAGTTTGCCGGCAGAACCTTCCGCGCCCGCTCCCTGGCCAGATAGACGGTCACGCCGTCATGGCCGTCGGATTCCTGCAGGATCCGGGACACCTGCGAAAACCTGGCGTCGTAATCGGCCTTGTCGGCGAACTGCAGCCACAGCTGCTTCGGAAGGCTGTCAAACGGGATCACCCTCTCGCAGATCAGCTTTCCCATCGGATCGTCGCCGATGGAGGTGCGTCCCTGGATATACACCTTCGCGTCCTCCTCCAGCTGGCCGCGGTATTTCTCGTAATCCCGGGGGAATACCAGAACCTCCACGCTTCCGACCAGGTCCTCCAGCGTCACGTAAGCCATCATCTGGCCGTTCTTGGTCGGCTTGACGGTACGGTTCGTGATCATGCCGCCGACGGTGACCCGGATCCCGTCGGGAACGGCGGCCTTCTCCGTCTCCTCATCCACGGCAAAATCTGTGGTCACGGCGGTCACATTGGCGCGCCAGCTCTTCTCGTAGGCGTCCAGCGGATGGCCGCTGATATAGATGCCCAGCATCTCCTTTTCGAAGGCCAGAAGCTCCTCCTTCGAATATTCCTCCACATTCGGGAACGTCACCTGGAAATTCTGCCTGTCGTCCTCCGCCGCGAAGTCGAACAGCGTCATCTGTCCCTCCATGGCGTTCTTCTTCTCCTTGTTCTTCTGCTCCAGCATCTCCGGCGCCACCAGACATTTCTGACGTCGGTTCCCGGGCAGCGAATCCAGGGCGCCGGCCTTAATGAAGCTCTCCAGCGTCCGTCGGTTGACCTCCTTGTTGCTCATCCGTTCCACGAATTCGTCCATCGTGCGGAAGGGACCGTGCTCCGTCCGCTCCGCCACGATGCTGTCCACCACGGACCGGCCGATGCTCTTGATGGCCGACAGGCCGTAGCGGATCGCGCCGTCCGATACCGTAAATCCGCTCTCCCCCTCGTTGATGTCCGGCGGCAGGATCTTAATGCCCATCTGGCGGCAGGTCAGAATGTACTCGGACACCTTGTTCGTATTCTCCATCACGGACGTCATCAGCGCCGCGAAGAATTCCTTCGGGTAATAATGCTTCAGATACGCCGTCTGGTAAGCGACCACCGCATAGCAGGCCGCGTGGGACTTATTGAACGCGTAGCTGGCAAAGCTCGTCATCTCGTCGAAGATCGTGTTGGCGGTCTTCTCGTCGATGCCGTTTCGTATGCAGCCGCGGATATTTTCCTCGTCGTTACCGTAAACAAAGTTCTGCCGCTCCTTCGCCATGACCGACGCCTTCTTCTTGGACATGGCGCGGCGCACCAGGTCGCTGCGGCCCATGGTATAGCCGGCCAGATCGCGGACGATCTGCATGACCTGCTCCTGATAGACGATACAGCCGTAGGTGGCGCTCAGGATCGGTTCCAGCTGCGGACAGTCGTAGGTAACGGATTCCCGCTCGTTCTTTCCCTTTAAGTACTTGGGGATAAATTCCATGGGACCCGGACGGTACAGGGCAATGCCGGCGATGATGTCCTCCAGCGTCTCCGGCTTCAGCTCCTTCATGAAG
>CANQME010000134.1 GCA_947624815.1 uncultured Lachnospiraceae bacterium
CTAATATTCCTTGGACAGACATAAAATATCTCAGCACCAGATTCTATTAATCTTCTATGAATTGGGTTATCGTGACATTCCGTCTTAGCATGAATCATAAAATCTATATGTATTTTTTTCTTAGGTATATGATAATAATAATTCAATACTACCGCTTCTGTTCCACCATAACCAAGTTCGCCATTAAGAACATACAGAATATTGACCACATCTTTCTCCCTTCCGCAACACATCTAGTTTATTCATGAATAACGTATACACAAAATCCGATTCTCGTATGCTATCGGCATTATGCAATCAAAAATACTGCCAAACAGCTATCACTTACTTCACAATTTATCACGTAAACAACCAAACTTATTTCTCTTCTACCATATTTGCAAAATATGTTCCGTAACCCTTTTCATCCGAAATTCTCAGTTTACTTTCAAGGTAATTACACCATTCATTTATTTAATATTTTCTTTGTCCAAAATGGTTACTAATCCTGCCACCATATAATATCATCTTTTTACATTGTCTCATCAATTGTAACTCCGAATGATATTCCCTTATTTCTTTCCAAACAAATGGCATATGACATACATAGACCAGAAGGCTTATCATCATTAATCAGAATTCTCTCGCCTACTGGCAGCCCAAATAATATAACATTATATCGAATATCATTATCCGCCAAAAATTTTTCTGTCAGCATGCGATATTTTTCTTCTCGCGAAGTTAAAAAAACAATATAATCCTCTTTGGGCAAATTTCGTAGAAATGTCAAAGAATTTTCTATTGGAATATCTTTTCTTTCCATAAGATATCCATTATGAATTGCAATGGTTCCATCAATATCAATTAACCATGTATGTTCCAATGAAGAAAGCACTAACTGATGTATGTTTCTCATATTCATATTCTTTCTGACAACTGTTGAATCACTATGTTCTCCTGAACTCACTCATTATACACTACTCGATCTATTTTTTCATCATCCTCTAAGTTTCTCCCCTATTGCTCCTCCCGGATGATTAGGCTTAAAATCCCTCTCCAACTCTAATCCCATACATCGGGAAAGTTCTATCGCTACCGTTTGAAGAATAATCAAATTCAACGTCGTAGAATTATTAGGAATAATATTCCAAATATCTCCTTCATGCTCCATCTGGACAATCAATTTATTTTCCATTGAATCTGCCAAAACACTATGCTCTTCAAAGCTCAAAAGCCAAAGCTGTACCCCATCGCGCTTCTTTAATAATTCCACTAAATACACAGACTCAGATGTATTGCCACTCTTTGTAAGGATAATCACCAGGTCACCCGGATGTACCATCCCCATATCCCCATGAACTGCTGAATTCGTATGCAAAAAGCCCGCATTTAACCCTAAAGACAACATCGTACCCACAAATTTATCGCAAATCGGTACATTTTTCCCTAAACCAGATGCTATAATTTTATTTCCGGATCTTAATGTTTTCTCACATGCAGCTATCAATCTCTCTAAATCAATTCTTGACACAGATTTTAAAGCATCTTCAATAATCTTCACATTTTTCTCAAAATAAGAAAATGCGCTGCCTTCGGACAGCGCCAATTCCAAGTAGTACAAGCCATTATAAAACGCGCCACAAATAGAATCGTAATCTTCCCATGCATAAGTAGTGAGTGAAAGCCAAATTAAGGCATGCATAATATGCACCTGTGCAGGTGTAATTTCACGTTCCAACAAACGGAAAAATTCAGCTTCCATATCCTCCCAGCCATTTGACCCTATTTCTAGCCAAACACCATTTTCACCAATGTCTAATCTAAAATTTTTCAAATTAAATTGGTCATAATTTCCTACAATAGAATAATAAAGTTTTGCCCAATCATAGGCAGCATCTCCATAAAGTTCTGTGTCCCCAAAATACCCTCGCGGATCAATTAATATTGGCATTCCATTTTCTGAAAGCAATATATTACTGAAAGTACAGTCCCCATGTATAAACTGAAACTCCTTCGGGAAATATTTCATAATCAATGCTTCCACTTCTTTCCGATGGAAAAAAATATTGCGACATTCCCGTCCATTGACAATCACAATGGGATTTTCCGCAAATGGTACCAACTTCTTTACTTTCTCCAGCCTATCAAAAGTTTTACTAATATAAGCTTTATAAAAACTCTCCTCGTTGGCTGGAGAAAAGCTTACATTATGAATTTCCCTCAAACATCCAATAACCTGCCCTAATATTCCTCTTTTCTCCAAAAATGTCAGATTCCCGCAATCATACAGGTTCTTTCCTTTTATCAATTCCATACACAAGGGATTATACTCATAGATAACCGGTATATTCTTTATCCCATATTCCTGTGCTATTTTATACCACGCTGCTTCGCGCACAGCTAATTCATGGCCTTGACTATCAATGGCCTCCTTGTAAAAACGATCATTTTTAATCCACGTATGATTAAACGGCCTGCACCGCAGCTTAGATAGTTTGTTCCATTCCGAAAATAATCCGTATTCGTGGGTTCTTGAGAGTTGAAGCTCCTCAAAAATAATATGCTGGCTATCCAACCAACGAACAAACTCTCCTTCTGAAGGGATTTTGCCAATTATACGCTTATTTTGAAAAACAAAGAAGCCTGCCACCCCTCGTTCAACGCTTCTCTCTTCAGCAAATTTTCCATCCTCATACTTCCATCTGCATGGGAAATCACCAGATAATCCTAACAGATTAGTATTTGTATCCGGTATATTAAAATTTTCTGGTAACACAAGATCACACCATATTAATAAAAAAGAGGTTTTGTCAGGAATCATGTCAACTGCTTCCTGTAAACCTGCGCATGTGCCACTATGTCCACTTGCGTTTACCATTTTATAATCTACAGTAGAAAACGCATTTAGATAGCGGTCTAAGACGTCATATTTGTAGTCCCCAATAATCACGTATTTCTTGTCTGGATATTTCCGAAATAGATGAAATAATATAGGCAGGTTATTTACCGGAACCAACGCCTTGGGTTTATTCTTTGTTAACTGCTCCATACGAGTCCCTTTTCCACCCGCTTGAACAACGATATATTCAAACATATTCTTTCATCTCCTTATCATTTTTGTATACTAAATAATTGTCTGTATCTGAGTCAATAAATACCCGTCTTGATGAGGCGCATCTTGTAATTCTATTAGATTAGCCGTATGTAATATTCTATTCATTGCAAATATCTGATAAAAATTCTTTGTCCTACTATAAGGATAAAGTACAATTAGATTACATACCTGCTTTGCCAAAAGGTCACACAAACCATTTCTAACAGAAATTATATAATCAAATGATGGAGCGAGCTCAAATAGATCAGCAATAGACAAAGCGCTTAAATCAATCAACTGCTTATCTGATGCTTCTAGGCCTTCCATGCTGTTTACATAAACGTTATATTTTTGTGCTAAATAATTCACTAACGTAATCCAAAACTCTTTTTTCAATGAGGGAATCGAATTACTGCACTGTATCACAAAAACAGAGTTTTTCTTAATGTCAATGTTCCCCTTTTTATTTTTTATACGAAGTTGTTTTAAGGGTAAAAAATCAGGATTTAAAGTAAATATATATTTTTTATAGATCTCCTCTATCGAATTATCTTCTGCCAATTTCTCATATCTTTTATTTAATGCCCTGGGCTGTAACAATCTATACTTATAATTTGAACTTAATCTGTTACGAACTAGCAAATAATAATACAATGCTTTTCTATCTTCCTTTTTATAGTACAATACACTTGTCTTTGTAATATTGCACAATTCAATAATATCTTTATGATTCTCCTGAATATATAAAGTAAGTCTCTCCATTTTCCCCGTACTAAAGTATTCATCAATAAATAATCCTACATATAACGAATCGCCTATCCCCCCGCATGAAAATACAACCTCCCCTTTAGGAATAGCCAACTTTTTTATTACCCTCACACCTTTTAAAAAGGATATAATTTTTTCGTACTGCTTTAGTAAGTATCTTATCATAATAGACCATCCTGAAAAAATTGAATGATTAACGATAATCCAAATTTAATATCGTACTATGTCCTCAATTTAATAATCCAAAGTAATATTTCTACCGCATTTTTGATATATATACCTTCAGTTTCGGCTCCGTTCCTGAGGGCCGTACAGTTAAAGTACATCCACCACCTTCCAAAACAAATTTCAGAACATCCGACTTTGGAAGCCCTGTTTCCTCTTTCAGGTAATCCGTCCTGGAAACAACCTGCAACCCCGCAATCTCTTTCACCGGCCCCCTCAGTTTCTTCATGACCTTCTTCATATCAGCCTGCCCCTGCAGGCCCTTAAACTCATAGGATTTAAGCTCACTGATGTAATAACCATATTCTTTATACAGTTCTTCCAGTCTCATCAGCAGGCTCAGCCCCTGCCTCTTATAGTAGGATGCCATCTCACAGACCAACAAAGCTCCATTGACCGCGTCCTTATCCCGCGCATGGGTTCCGCTCAGATAACCGCAGCTTTCCTCAAAACCAAAGATATAATCATTCTTCCTGTGTTTCGACTCCAACCTACCAATCTGCTCCCCGATATATTTGAAACCTGTCAGCACATTGACCACCGAAACCCCGTAATGTTCCGCTATTCTTTCCGCCATATCTGTCGTTACAATCGTTTTCACCAGTACGGGATTCTCCGGCATGGTTCCTGCTTCTACCCGCCTTCTGCAGATATAGTCAAATAGTAGGATCCCTGTCTCATTTCCAGTCAGGATCCGGTATGTACCGTCTTCCTCCCGTACAGCTACCCCGATCCGGTCACAGTCCGGGTCTGTCGCAAAAAACAAGTCCGCGCCCGAGCTTTCCGCATACGCAATCCCAAGCGCCATAGCCTCCGGCAGTTCAGGGTTGGGAACCCGGCAGGTCGGGAACGTTCCATCCGGTTTTTCCTGCTCCTTTACCACTGTTACATCCATATATCCCATTTCCTTCAGGGCACGCAGAACCGGTTTTAATCCTGTACCATTTAATGGGGAATAGACAATCTTTAAGTCCTTGTGTATATCGGCATTCTCTCTTTCAAGCGAAAGCCCTTTTACCGCTTCCATATAGGCAGTAGACACCTCTGACGGGATGTAATGTATCCGGCCAGAAGCCAGGCCATCCTGAAACAGCAGATATTCTACCCCGCGAAAGATGTCGGTCTTTTCTATCCTACCCTGTATTTCTGAAGCGGCTTCCAGGGTGATCTGTCCCCCATCGCTCCCATACACCTTGTAACCGTTATACTCTGCCGGGTTATGGGACGCTGTGATCATGACACCCATCGCGCAGTGCAGGTAACGTACCGCAAAGGAAAGGCAGGGTGTTGGCATCAGTTCCGGGTAGATCCATACGTCTATCCCGTTCGCTGCCAGTACCCCGGCTGCCATCTCCGCGAATTCCCTCGATTTATTCCTGGAGTCGTAACTTACCGCGGCCTTTCTGTCACCTTCCGGGAAGCGTTCCTTTATATAACTGGCCACGCCCTGGGACGCCCTGGCAACGGTATAGCGGTTCATCCTGTCCGTACCGGCACCGATGATCCCTCTCAGCCCTCCGGTCCCAAAGCTTAAATCCTTACTAAACGCGCTTTCCACTACCTCACGGTTATCCTGCATGGACCGCAGTTCCGCTGCCATATCCGCGTCGTCAGCAGTATTCTTAAGCCAGTTTTCATATCGTTCCATCCAGTATGGTTTTTCTGACATATCCATCATCCTTAACAGATTATTTTCAGTATCTGCGCCTTTCCATGCAGCCGGTTCCCAGCCGAATCTGCCGGAAAGAAGATACAGTCTCCCTTGATAAAGGGAATAACATCCCCTCCCCCTGTGAACAGGGTGCCGCAGCCGCCAATGCACAAGTAGATCTGGCAGGAGCTGCTTCCCGTTGCGACCGCCGCCATTTCCCGCGTCTGGGCCGTGTTAAAAAGCAGCCTCTCGACCTGGAAATACCGGCACCTGCACAGCAGCTCCGACGCGCAGCCCCTACGGTAATTTAATACCCGCATCGGCTGCCGCGGCCTGCCGCTTTGCCTGTAATTAAGGACATCCAGCGCCTTCCCGATGTGGAGGGGACGCTGCCTTCCCAAGACGTCCTTCCTTCCGTAATCATAGAGCCGGTACGTCAGGTTGGAACTCTCCTGGATCTCCGCCAGGAGGATCCCGGAACCGATCGCGTGTACCGTGCCCGGTTCTATCAGGAAGACATTGTTTTTACAGACCGGTATCTTTTGAAGAAGATCCTCAACTGTACCGTCCCTCAGGCTTCCCTTGATGATTTCCCGGGAAACATCCTGCCGGAAGCCGTATACCAGCTTCGAATCCTTTTCCGCGTCAAGGACATACCACATCTCGGTCTTCCCCAGGGAACCATTTTCATGTTCCATGGCATAAGCATCATCTGGGTGAACCTGAACGGACAGGTCTTCCCTGGCGTCGATCAGCTTTACCAGTACCGGCAGCGTACCGTTACGCCTGCCATGGTATCCCAGGTATTCGGGATGTTCCCCAAGAATGATATCCAGTGTCTTCCCTTTATGTCTGCCGCTGGCCGCCACGCTGGGGCCGTCCGGATGAACGGAGCATTCCCATGTCTCAGCCAATGGGTTTATGTCTAACTCTTTGGAAAAGTCCTCCTTCAGGCGCCTGCCGCCCCACAGGTAATCCTTTCCGGCCGACTTCAGGAGGAACGGGTCATTCGAGGTCATGCTTCTGTTTGTCATGGACACTGATCTCCCGGCCAAGCTGCACCTCGATCACTTTCAGTTCCGTATCCGCTATGATCGTATGCCTGCAGCCAGCCTGCATGGTGACCACATCCCCCGCCTGCACCGGCTGTTCCATGCCGTCCACGATGGTACGGCCCTTCCCGGATATGACGTTCCAGACCTCGTCACGCCGCTTATGGCTGTGGTAGTTCATCCTGTGTCCCGGGTTCAGTGTGACCTTGATCGTCATGCTGTCCTCCCCTACGTCCAGGACCTGGAAGCTTCCCCAGGACTTTTCGGCGAACATGATCTGGCTGTCCAGCTTTTCCACATATGGCTTGATGTAGCTGGACTCCTCCTTGTCCGAAACCAGGATCCCCTCCGGACTGGCCGCAATAACCGCCTTTTTCATGCCCATGCACAGGACAGGGATATCCAGCTCGTTGATGACATGGGTATCCTCGCATGTTCCTGACAGGATCACGTTCCCCATCGCCGTCCCGTCCATCGTCTCCGACAGGGTATTCCAGGTGCCGATATCCTTCCACTCCCCGCCAAAGCGGAGCACCCGGATATCCGGCTCCTTCTCAACGACCGCATAGTCAAAACTGATGCGTTCCAGGGTATCGTAGCCTTCAAAAAGCATCTTATATTCAGAGGTCCCCAACAGGACTGCCGCCTTCTCAAGGACATAGCCGATCCGGCAGGCAAACACGCCGCTGTTCCACAATGCCCCCTGTCCGATATATTCCTCAGCCGTCGCTTCATCCGGCTTTTCCTTAAATGATTCCACCGGGCTGGGATCCGCCGCGCTCGACGGGATAATATATCCGTACTTCGCGCTCGGATAAGTCGGGCGGATCCCCATCAGCACCAGACCGGCCGCCTCTTTTTCTGCCTGTTCATAAAGCTCTTTCAGCTTTTCAAAATAGTCAGCGTCTACATATGGGTCGATCGGGCAGATGACAACGGCCTCATTCCTATCATGCCCCTTTACATCATGGAGGTATGCCGCCGCCAGGGCGATGGCCGGGAAGGTGTCCCTCCTGCACGGCTCCACACACAGATCCACCGCATCCCCCAGCTGGTTCCGTATGGATGATATCTGGGACTTCGACGTAGCGACCGTGATTCGGGCATCCGGGTCAGCTTCCCGGACCTGTCGGTAAACACGCTGCACCATGGATTCATACCCGCCTTTTCCATCGGCGAACAATTTTATGAACTGCTTGGAACGGACATCGTTGGACAAAGGCCAGAGGCGTTTCCCGGAACCGCCCGATAACAGTATGATGTTCATAAAAACCTCCGCTTTACCTTTCTGTCCGGACAGGGTTGTTTAGGAAATCCTCATACGCCATCCGGATCCCGTCCTCCAGTTCTGTCTGATATCTCCAGCCAAGTCCTTCCAGTTTCGATACATCCAGAAGTTTCCGGGGCGTCCCGTCCGGCTTTGAAGTATCCCACTGGATATCACCCCGGTATCCGACCACGCGGGCGGTAAGCTCCGCCAGTTCCTTTATGGTCAGTTCCTTCCCGGTGCCGATATTGACCGTCTCATTCCCGGAATAGCGCTCCATCAGGAACAGGCAGGCGTCCGCAAGGTCATCCACATACAGGAATTCCCGAAGCGGCGCCCCGCTCCCCCAGCAGGTGACAGCAGGCGCCCCACTTTCCTTCGCCTCATGGAAGCGGCGGATCAGCGCCGGGAGCACATGGCTGTGATCCGGATGATAATTGTCATTCGGACCGTAAAGGTTGGTCGGCATGACCGATATGTAATCCGTGCCGTACTGCCGGTTCAGGTACTCACAGTATTTCAGGCCGGATATCTTGGCAAGGGCATAGGCCTCATTAGTCTTCTCCAGCTCCGATGTCAGGAGGCAGGATTCCGGCATGGGCTGCGGGGCCATGCGCGGATAAATACAG
Source organism: uncultured Lachnospiraceae bacterium (assembly GCA_947624815.1). GTDB lineage: Bacteria > Bacillota > Clostridia > Lachnospirales > Lachnospiraceae > UBA3402. The sequence continues at coordinate 8,666 of CANQME010000134.1, forward strand.
GACGATCCCAGAAACAACAGCTTCCGACATCCATTCTGCCAGGCGGCGTGGATGACGTTCATCTCCATGGTCATGTTCTCATACATGAAATCCGCGGGTGCGGTGGAATTCGCCATAATCCCCCCTACCTTTGCCGCCGCCAGGAATACATACTCCGGTTTCTCCTGTTCAAAAAAGGCGTTTACATCCGCCTGGCTGCAGAGGTCCAGTTCCCTATGAGTCCTTGTAAGGATATTAACATAGCCTCCCTTTTCCAATACCCGCACGATAGCAGAACCGACCATCCCCCGGTGGCCGGCCACATAGATTTTCGCGTTTTTTTCCATCGTATCCGTCCTTTCTTTATGTATAGTCGAACATCACGGAAGTTCTCTCCCAGAAGCCTCCGCCTTCGCCAACTGACGGTCATGCTCCGCCATAAGCCTCACCAGTTCTTCATAGCTGGTCTTACGCGGGTTCCATCCCAGGACTGTCCTCGC
>CANQME010000135.1 GCA_947624815.1 uncultured Lachnospiraceae bacterium
CGGAAGATCGAGGCGGCGGTCACAAACGCCCGGGCGTTTCTTAAGGTGCAGGAGGAATTCGGCAGCTTCGACCGGTATATCTGGGGCTTCACTGACGGACAGGTCATTGACCATCATCTGTCCGACATGAAGGATATGCCTGCGAAGGACGAGCTGTCCGAGCGGGTCAGCCGGGATCTGAAAAAGAGAGGGTTCAAATTCGTGGGGCCGGTGATCATTTATTCTTACCTTCAGGGGATCGGAGTGATCAACGATCACTGGGAATACTGTGATTTCAGATAAATTCCGATGCTTTCGTCGGTATGACGAAGCAGCACATAAGCAGAAGCAGTCCGGCCTGCCTGCAGACGAAATGAGGCGGAATCCGGATACGGACCGAAATCAGACAAAGGAGGATTTCCCATGGATGTCCATGATTATGAGTACATTGTGGCGATCGCGGAGCAGGGGAGCATCACCCGGGCGGCGGCCCATCTTTTCATCACCCAGTCGGCGCTGACGAAATTTCTGCAGCGGACGGAGCGGGATCTGGGTCTGGCGCTGTTTGTGCGCGACGGCAGCCGGTTTCAGCTGACGGAAGCGGGAAGGCGCTATGTAGAGACCGGACGGGCGATCCTTCAGCTGGACCGGCAGCTGGAGGAACAGCTGGAACAGGAGTTTGCGTCCCAAAAGGAGCGGATCCGCCTGGGATTCCCGGTGGGGCAGACGGATGACATCCTGCGGAATATTCTTCCGTCGCTCTACGAGCGGTTCCCGGCTGTGCGGGTATTTGCCAGAGGGGATACCAGCCGGCGCCAGATGACGGCGCTGCACAGTGACGACCTGGATCTGGCACTGGTAACGAACGCGGAGCGGGAGGCGGGTTACCGCTACCTGCCGGTGGAGAAATCCCATATGGTCCTGATGGTCCGCGAGGATTCGCCGCTGCTTTCCGAAGCGGAGAAGAAGACCGGGTATCCCTGCCCGGCGGTGCCGAAGGAGAAGCTTAACGGCCTTCCCATGGTGACAATGCCCGCGTCCACTAACTCAGGCAGTCTGACGATGGATATGTGCCGCAAATACGGCCTGAAGCCGGATTTTACGCTGGAGGTCAGCGATGTGCGCGCCCTGATCGACGCGGTGGAGTGCGGGTTCGGAGCCGCGGTCTTTCTGTCGGTTCCCATCGAGGGAAGAAAAGTGCGGTATCTCTCCATAGAAGGCGTGGAATGCCCGGAGCAGATGATCACGCTGGTGTACCGGGCCAGCCGGGAGCTGTCGCCGGCCATGTCCTATCTGATCCAGCTGCTGACAAAGGGCGATTCCTTTATGTAAAATAAGTTTGGCGGGAGGTTACGACTTCCCGCCAAACAGTCCTTTCAGAAGTTCCATCATCTTATCCAGATCGATCGGTTTGGCCAGATGGCCGTTCATGCCTGTTTCTATGGCTTTCTCCCTGTCTTCCTCAAACGCGTTGGCCGTCATCGCGAAGATCGGAATGCTCGACAGATGCGGATCCTCCATGGCGCGGATGGCGCGTGTGGCGGCATAGCCGTCCATGATCGGCATCTGGATGTCCATTAGGATCAGATTGTAGTAGCCGGGTTCGGACTGTGCGACCATATCGCAGGCCTGCCGGCCGTTCTCGGCGCATTCGACCAGGAAGCCCGCTTCCTGCAGGATCTCGGTTGCGATCTCCCGATTAAGTTCATTGTCTTCGACCAGAAGGATGCGCTTACCGGAGAAGCCGGCTTCCTGCTGAAGCGCGCTTTCCTTTACGGGCACATCATCCGCAGCCCGGCCCAGACTGCGCTCCAGGGTGTGATGGAGATCGGAGGCGAAGAGGGGCTTACTGATGAAGCCGGTAACGCCGGCCCGGCGCGCCTCCTGCTCGATATCCGACCAGTCATAGGCGGACATCAGAATGATGGGCGAATCATTCCCCACGATCTGACGGATCTGGCGGACGGTCTCGATGCCGCTCAGTTCCGGCATGGACCAGTCCACGATATAGACTTCAAACGGATCTGCCATTTCCACGGCTTCCGTGGTGCGCGCGATGGCCTCCCGGCCGGAGAGGGCCCATTCCGCCCGCATGCCGATCTGGCGCAGCATCTTGGATACGCTCTGGCAGCAGACCATATCGTCGTCTACAACCAGGCCACGGAAGCCCTTCAGCTCCGCGATGGGATCCATTTCCTGATGCGCGGCGGAGAAGCGCAGCTCCAGATTCACGGTAAACGTGGTGCCCTTGTCCTGCTCGCTTTCCACGCGGATGGTACCGCCCATCATGTCCACGATATTCTTGGTGATGGCCATTCCGAGGCCGGTGCCCTGGATGCCGCTGACCGTGGAAGTCTGTTCTCGGGTGAAAGGATCGAATACGGTTTTGGCAAATTCCGGACTCATGCCGATACCGGTGTCGCTGACCTGGAATTCATAGAGTCCCCGTCCTTTTGAGCGGGAAGGCTTCTGGGTGACCCGGATGGCGATCGTGCCTCCGACAGGGGTGAATTTGATCGCGTTGGAGGTCAGGTTCAGAAGGATCTGGTTCAGCCGCAGCTTATCGCAGTAGATCTCCTCGTCCGTCACGTCCACCGTGTCGATGAACAGCTCCATGCGTTTGGCGTGGATATCAGACTGGATGATATTGCGCAGTCCCTGCAGGATGTCCGCCAGATTCTCCGGACGCTCGTTGATGGAGACCTTGCCGGATTCGATGCGGCTCATGTCCAGAACGTCGTTGATCAGGGACAGCAGGTGATTGGATGCCTGCGCGATCTTGGATAAGTAGTCCCGGGCCCGTTCCTGGTTGTCCAGATGGGTCGTGGTAAGCGCCGTGTAGCCGATGATGGCGTTCATCGGCGTGCGGATATCATGGGACATATTATTGAGAAATGTGGTCTTGGCCCGGTTGGCCGCGTCAGCCGCCTGGAGTGCGTGGGTCAGTTCATCCGTCTTGTTCTGAAGCTCTTTCGTCGCCTGAGCCACCTTCTGTTTCAGCCGCTGCTGGTTGCGTGTCCGGACCGCCAGCATGATCACCGCGAAGAGGAACAGAAGCAGGAAGAAGACGCCCAACAGGAAATAGACCGGATTCCGGTACAGGAATGCGGTCAGGCTTACATTGCCGTCCCGGCCGGCGTCGATCTCCCGAGACAGAATCGCGTCCAGAGCCGCGCCGGTAAAGCTGTCCGCGCCCTTGTCCAGAAGGGAGAGCAGATAGCGTCCGCCCGTTACGTTATTCCCGACGGCATAGGACATGGAGGTCTCGCCGAACACGACGGAGGACAGCCGGTTGCGGGCGTCCTGACGGTCGTACTGTTCGGCGGTATAGGCGTAGAGGATGGTAGCGTCAGCCTGCCCGTCCAGAACCGCCTGGACGCATTCGTCCGTGTTGGAGAACCGGATCAGCGCTTCCTCAGGATATCGGGTGGAGATGTAGCTGTTGATAGCTTCGGCGTGCTCCATCACGGCCAGACGCCCGACCGTCCCGGAAAAGCCTTCCAGAGTCAGACGCGCGAAGTTGGTCTGAAAGTAGGGAACCGTGATCTTATAGCCTTCCTCCTCCGCCAGATAGTAGTCGCCGGTAAAGTCCAGCACGATGTCCGCGACGCCGGCTTCCCTGAGAGCATAGTATTCTTCCCGGTCTTTGACCGGAATGTATTCGCAGTTCAGCCCCAGCCGGCCGGCCAGATCGTTGAACAGCGCGGGAAGGATGCCGCAGGCTTCGCCGTCCCGGAAATAGCAGTAGGGGATCCGGTCAGGATTGAAAAGCAGGCGCAGCGGCGCGCCGGAGGCGCGATGCTCGTCCAGGAAAGCCCGTTCGCCGGCGTTTAGGATAATGGAACCGTCCTGATCGGTGGAATAGTATTTCTCATGGAGGGAAGCTCTCCAGTTGGGATCATGGAGATCCATCTCGTTAAGGGCTGTGTTGATCCTGTCCATCAGATCGGACCGGTCCTTCCGGGTACAGATATAGAAGGGACTGGAATCGAAGGACTCCAGGAGCCATTCGTTCTCCAGAAGCCGCAGGCTGCCGGTGACGGCGGCGTCCACATCTCCGTTCTGCAGGGCGGCGGAAAGGTCCGGCTGTTCGGCGTAGTATACCGGCCGGAAGGTAAAGCCGTGGGTCTGCGCGAAGCGTTCGAAGTTGGCGTTCTTGGAATTGCCTTCCAGCATGCCGACGGAGATACCGTCGTAGGTGGCGTAGTCGCCCTCCACGATGTCTTCATTCCCGGCTTTGACGGTGAAAATGGTGGAATTGACGCCGATGTCCTGGTCGGAGAACAGGAATTCCTCCTCCCGCTGGGGAGTCCTGGATACGGAGGTGACAATATCGACCTCGCCGCTGCGCAGCATATCCAGGGCTTCGGCGTAGGAGCCGTCGTAGCCGACATATTCGTAGGACCAGCCTCCGTGAATGGCCAGCCGCTGCAGGAATTCATAGCCGTAACCGCTGCGGCGTCCGTCATTTTCTATGATGTGATAGCCGGAAAAGGCGAAAAACCCCACCCGGAGAACTTCCGGCTGTTCTCCTGCCGGCTCTGCGGCCGGCGCGGTGAGACAGGATGAGTAGAGCAGCAGCGCAGCCATCATATGGCACAGCAGGCGCTTTCGGTTCATGAAATTTCCTCCTCTGAGATACTGAAGCGAAGCAGTGAGTTGCAGGTAGCGGGTGAAAATCCTGAGACTAACAGTGTACCATTTAACCGTTTCTTTTTCAACTGTCTGTGCGGAAAATGTGAAAGAAAATGGTGTGAGATATGCCGCTGACGGCTTTACAGGAGGGGCCTGACGTGGTAAAATGTTCACGCTGCCAGACGGATTGAGTCGGCGAAGCGGTTCTGGCATTGGCCGGAGAACTCGTGTACAGTCGGAAAGGGGATAAAACCGTGAATTACTATGAGGAAGCATTGAAACTCCACAGCGAACACAAAGGCAAGATCGAGGTGGTCAGCAAGGTAAAGCTGGAAAACCGCGACGATTTGAGCATCGCCTACACGCCCGGCGTGGCCGAGCCGTGTAAAGAGATCGCCAAAGACAAAAAGAACGTCTTCCGATACACCAGCAAGAGCAATATGGTCGGCGTCGTCAGCGACGGCACGGCGGTACTGGGCCTGGGCAATATCGGAGCCTCGGCGGCGATCCCCGTTATGGAGGGCAAGGCGATCCTGTTTAAGACCTTCGGCGGCGTGGACGCGTTCCCGATCTGTCTGGACACGCAGGATACGGAGGAGATCATAAAGGCCGTGAAGCAGATCGCGCCCGTATTCGGCGGCATCAATCTGGAGGACATTGCATCCCCCAAGTGCTTCGAGATCGAGCGCCGTCTGGAAGAAGAGCTGGATATCCCGGTCTTCCACGACGACCAGCACGGTACGGCCATCGTGGTGACGGCGGCGCTTTTGAACGCCCTTAAGGTGGTCGGCAAGAAGATCGAAGACATTCATGTGGTATTAAACGGTCCCGGCTCCGCGGGAACCGCGATCATCAGGATGCTGCTGACCGCCGGCGTGAAGCATATCATTGCCTGCGATGAGAACGGCATCCTTTATAAGGACCGCGGAGTGGGCATCGTGGATCATAAGAAGATGCTCTGTGAGATCACGAACCCGGAAGACCGCCGGGGCGGCCTGGCGGAAGCGCTTGAGGGCGCGGATGTGTTCGTGGGTGTGTCGGTGGGCGGCGCGTTGAAGCCTGCGATGATCGCCGGGATGAACCCGGATCCGATCGTATTCGCGATGGCGAACCCGGTGCCGGAGATCATGTACGACGAGGCCATGGCGGCCGGCGTGAAGGTCATGGGCACCGGCCGTTCCGATTTCCCGAACCAGATCAACAATGTGCTGGCGTTCCCCGGGATCTTCCGCGGCGCGCTGGACGCCGGCGCCCGTGATATCAACTATGAGATGAAGCTGGCGGCGGCCCGCGCCATCGCCGAGCTGGTGGAGCCGGAGAAGCTGTGCGCCGGGTACATCATTCCGTCGGCCCTTGACCCGCGGGTGGCGCCCCATGTGGCGGAGCGGGTCGGAGAGGCCGCCAGACGGTCCGGCGCGGTGAGAGAGTGATATAAGACTTTAAATCAAAGCTTAAAGGTATGAACGTGGTCTGTCTCTTCATCGGACCAGTACGTGGCCTGCATGTGGTCCAGATGTTCCTTCGTCCAGAGACCCGGCGCGCCGCCGGTATGCATGAAGATCGCTCCGTCCTCCGCGCGGATCACGCCGCGTTTCAGGAGATCGACGTATCCGTGGAACACCTTGCCGGTGTAGCAGGGATCCACGAAGATCGCTTCGGTGCGGGCCAGCAGTTCGATATAACGTTCGGTGACGGCGTCCGGCTCATTGTAGCCGACGCCGCCGTAGCCAGGGGTGCAGCCGCCGGGCTGACTTTCGGCAGTGCAGCCGCCGGGCTGACTTTCGGCATCGCAGCCACTGGGCTGACTTTCGGCATCGCAGCCACTGGGTTGGCTTTCGGCATCACAGCCACTGGGTTGGCTTTCGGCAGTGCAGCCGCCGGGCTGGCTTTCGGCATCACAGCCGCATAGGGCCGGGCCGCCCGTTTCCAGATGCAGGTCTTCCTTCCTGCAGGTAAATCCCATTTCAAAGAATTCACTTAATTCATTGATGAAATCCACTGTTTCCTCCACCGGCCGGAAGTCCGGCTCGATGGGAATTCCGATCACCTCAAACGGCGCATGATAGTATTTCGCGCCCGCCCAGAGCCCGGCGAAGGTGCCGGTGGAGCCGTAGCCGACCACCAGATGCTTGGCCTGAAGGTTCTGCGCCTTCATCTGCGCCATGATTTCCGGGACCGCCAGGACATACCCGGCGGAGCCGATGACCGTCTGGCCCCCGACCGGAACGGACAGGACTTTGTCTCCGCGCGCTTCGTATTCCGCGATGATCTGAGCGGCGCATTCGTCCACATACCGCTGCTTTGCCGCTGCCTGTTCGGCGGCGGGAAGAGCATCTGCGGATGAGGTGTCCACAAAATAGATATCCGCGCCCATCAGCCGGTCCAGAAGGAGGTTGCCGGAGAGCTCATCCGGTTTTTGGCCCTTCAGCACCAGGATCGGCTTTAAGCCGTAGCGGATGGCCGCGGCCACGGTGAGACGGCCGTGGTTGGTCTGGACGCCGCCGAAGGTCATCAGGGCGGTATAGCCGTTGTCCAGGGCGTAGCTGACGATGTAGTTCAGCTTCCTGGCCTTGTTGCCGCCCAGGGCCAGACCGGTCAGGTCGTCCCGCTTGATATAAAGGCCGCAGTGCGCCGGATCCGCGTCGGCCGGCAGACCAAGGGCGGCCGCAAGGCGGGGCATGGGCTCCAGAGGCGTATCGACATACCCTGCCGGGACGGATTTCAGAGCTTCGATCTTCATGGCAATGATCTCCTTTATATGAAATGGATTTGGTTCTTCTTTCTGAATTATAAGGGACAGAGCAGCAGATTGTCAAAACTTTATTTAGAATTGTCACGGTATAGCTTGCTTTTTGGTGGGTTCCAGATTATACTTGACTTACCGGAGACACAAGCGTACCGGGTAGAGGCTGCGGCTTTGGGCGGAATTTGCTGCGTGTCGAATCATGGGAACCGGTGGGTAGGAACAGAGCGCCGCGCCGCTGCATTTGCGGGACGCGGGCGAATAGTCGGCTTAACAGCAGACAGGAGGTTTTGAGATGATCGTACCAAGACATTATGAAGATCTCAGCGTACTGCATGAGAACACCATGCCCGACAGGGCGTACTATATCCCTGCGTCTGTGCGGCAGAAGGATATCGTTATGGAGCGGGAGAGCTCCGACCGTTTCCAGAGCCTGGACGGAGTATGGAAATTCAGGTATTATGACAGCATTTACGACCTGCAGGAGGAATTCTATCGGGAGGACTATGATACATCCGGCTACGATGAGATCCCGGTGCCGTCCTGCTGGCAGAATCACGGATACGATATTCACCAGTATACGAACGTCCGGTATCCGTTCCCGATGGATCCGCCCTATGTGCCCCAGGAGAACCCCTGCGGCGCTTATGTTCGTCATTTTACCTACGAGAAGGACGCGGCGGCTCCAAGGGCGTACCTGAATTTCGAGGGAGTAGATTCCTGCTTCTACATATGGATCAACGGCGTCTATGTGGGCTACAGCCAGGTGTCCCATTCCACCAGCGAGTTCGATGTGACGGACAGGCTGCGGGAGGGCGATAATGTGATCGCCGTCCTGGTGCTGAAGTGGTGCGACGGCAGCTATATGGAGGATCAGGACAAGTTCCGCATGAGCGGCATCTTCCGCAGCGTCTATCTGCTGAAGCGGCCCGGGCAGGGGATCTTTGACTATTTCGTGACGACGGAGCTTGATTACGGCGGCGCTACGGCGGCGCAGCCGGAGACGGGGATCCTGCGGGGCGGATCGGCACGGGTGCGCGTCCGCATGAACTTCTTCGGCGGAAATGTACCGGTGAAGGCGGCGCTTTACGATGCGGACGGCAATGTGATCGCGGAGGGCAGCTCCGAGGCGGCTTCGGCCGCCACGGTGGCGAACGGTTCCACGACATGCGCGGATGAGACGCCATATACAGCGGAGCTTACTCTTACGGTAAAGGATCCCGTCCTGTGGAATCCGGAGGCTCCGTACCTCTACCGGCTGATGCTTAAGACCGAAGGAGAGGTCATCGAGGAGCAGACCGGTCTCCGTGAGATCACGATCCGCGACGCGGTGGTATATTTAAATGGCGTGAAGGTCCTGTTCCACGGCACCAACCGCCACGATTCGGATCCGGTGAACGGATTTTCCGTCACCCTGGAGCAGATCCTGACCGATCTGCGGCTGATGAAGGAGCACAACATGAACTGCATCCGCACCAGCCATTATCCCAACCGTCCCCAGTTCTATCAGCTCTGCGACCGGTACGGCTTCCTGCTGATCGACGAGGCGGACAATGAGAGCCACGGCACCAACAACATCTTTATGGATACCACCGACTGGCAGGTCCGGTGCCGCCGCTGGAGCGCGCCCATTGCCAACAATCCGCTCTATACGGAGGCGACGGTGGACCGCACCAGGAGGTGCGTCCACCGGGACAAGAACCGTCCCAGCGTGGTCATCTGGTCCATGGGCAACGAGTGCGGCTTCGGGTGTACCTTCGAGGAGGCCCTAAGG
>CANQME010000136.1 GCA_947624815.1 uncultured Lachnospiraceae bacterium
AAGGAAGGGAGGGCGACGCTTATGTTGACGATTGAAGGCCTTTTGGCAGTGCTCAGCTTCGGGCTGGCCTGCTTTAGTGTCGGATACGCCATCGGGCGTAACGATAATCGCAAGACACAGAAATAGCCGCCCCGGTCTGGTAAACTAGGCAGCTATTTCTATAGCTAACTATTCCGGGCCAGCCGTCTATCGGTGGCACATTTTCTATCTTTACTATATCACATATCCCAGGCTGTTTCAAGCCTCTTTTCCACAGGGATCAGAGTAAATATATCTCAATCTGAAATATCCAAGCTTTATAAGGTTTTTATACTGGAAGTACAATGACAGTGGCTTTTATAAATAGTAGAATAATAAGATAAGGAGCGTGATCGTTATGAAAAGGCGGTATCCTGTGATTGATATAGAAAGGACCGGTCAGAATATAAAACTTATCATGCAGATGAGGGGGATGACCGTAAAAGATATTCAGGCATTCTTAGAGCTAAGCACTCCTCAGAGTATTTATCATTGGTTTGATGGACGAAATTTGCCGACATTGGACAATCTGTATGCTTTAAGTGAGCTGCTTCGTCTTCCGGTAGATGCGCTTATAAAAGGAAACAGAGAATTTGAATACAGGCAGATAAAGAATGACATGTACCGCCGGATAGGGATATATTGTGAAAAAATAGTGCAGTTTAGAGGACGTTATACTACAGGTACAATGACATGACTGCGGTTTTTGCACTATACTATATTTATCGCAACGAGGAGGGCGGTATAATGGCAGACAATATCTATCAGCTTGCAGGAAAAGTAAATGTTCCTGCAGAAAAAAGAAATGAAATGAATAAATATGTTCTTGAGATTATGGACAAATGCGGTATAAGAAAAACGACTAAGATGAAAATTGCAGGGGTAGAAGTAACTGTAGTCAGTCCTGCACAGCCGAATGAAGATGGCATCATTCTGTTTGATTATTCGATTTTTGAAAAGAAGCAAAGGGAGCTTTCTACATATGATTTGAACACTTGTGAACTCTATACGGAGGATCGAGGGTATGATGAGTTTGGTCTGGTCATGAACATGATCATGGTTTTGCAGGAAGTGTATACAAATGGCGGATGCTATTTTATAGAATCTGGTAAGCTATGCAATATAGAAGCATATTTGCGTTTGCTTCAGGGGGTATTGGGAAAAAGGGTAACCCTTCCCGGGCGGATCAGAATGTGGGATACTTATCTTTTTTTCAGAAATTCGGAAGAATACTCAGATGTAACAGGTACAGATTTGGTTTATGATTATTCCGAGAGTTATGGCGAATTGGACGCAGAACAGTTATTTGCTGTTTTGGACGTACAAAGTCAAAAGTTGATTCTTCCGAATGAAAAACTGATATCCTGCAGAGCGGAGATAGCTTCCGCAAAACCATCCAGCCGAATAGAATACGCATACCGAATATTTTGCGGCATGAATGAAGATGAAAAAAACACAATGGGAAGCTTTCTTGCGGAACTTCTGAACTCGAATTTTTCTGAAAGAAAAGAACTATCGGCGCGTCAGGATGAAAAGGGTATCATTGCAGAGCTTTCCCTGTATGTGCTGCCAGCACTTCTTACACTTGCATATGCACAAGCTGTTGAAAAAGATTTCTGGGAAATATGGGATTCTTTTGGAGGTAAAGGATATTCTGATATTATACAGGATGCTAATCCGAAAGACGCTGATCTTGATTTCCGTAAGATCCCCTTTTACAAGGCTATATGGAGAAAAAGTGAAGATGAATTCCTGGAGTTTTGGGATGGCCGTAATCTGATTTTGTCTCAGAATATGAAAGAATGTATTCGGAACTGGGGAGAGCAGTTTCATGGTATCAGCGTTCCTTCTGATATGTTAACAGAATATTTATTGGCAAAAACTATAATCCGATTGAAATATTTCTATTTCCGATATGTGGATCAAGCGTTTGTGACAGAGTTCGTAGAGCATGGAAACGATTCAAATTATCAGAAGGCGCTCATTCTTCTTGAACAGCTTCTGAATAAGGGGCAGGAATATTTTCCAGAGTTAACAGGCGAGCAGGCGGACGAATGGATCATTCGAAGAAAAAGGGACGAGTTTGATTGCGTGGCGATAAGTGCGCTTTCGTCTTTGCTGACAAATAAGAGGCAGAGGAATGAAATATTCGGATTTTAGGAGGAGGTAATATATGGGGACATTTGCATGTTATGTGGGGAAAGTGAATATTCCTGAAGAAAAAAGGTACTGTTTTGGACAACAAATGATGAGGCTGCTCAACTATGGCGGAATGATGCAGCTGGAGCAGGTGTCGCTGTTTGGCCGCGAACTGCTTCTTTTAAGTCCGGTGGAATTATCTGCGGAAGGTGATGTGGATTTTTGGTACAATTATTTTGAGGAGGAGAGGTGGGAAAATGCAGGGTTTAATGGGAATAATTTGTATTTCTATTCCAATAAAATAGGCGGCTGTGAATTTTGCGATGTAATTCTCGCCGCGTATATGTTGTATGAAATGTATGTTGAGACTCCAGGTTTTGCAGAGTGTGATGGGGAGTTTATTGATCCGCAGTTTTATGGAGGGTGGCTTAACCATATCCTTGGAACGGAATTTTCTATGGAGAAGCGTTATAATCTCTGGGAAAATGCAGAATATATCGCATTTTCCAGGATGAAATATAAGCATCCTTTTTCCTTATCAGAATTAGTAAACCTGATTTCAGATGAATTTGAAATTGCTGGTGGAACAGAATTGTCGGATCTTTTATATATCATATATGGGACAGAAACTTTAGAAACGGCTCACATAGTACCGGGATCCTATCCGAGTGATGTATATCAGTGTAGAATGGCATTGATAAGTTTTCGGGAGATCGATGAGGATAATTTTTTTGAATATCTGTTACACTTCCTTCAAATGGACAGGAGTGAGAGAGAAAAAAATACGGATACAAATGTAGATTCGCTTGCAAAATTGTCATTGTTTCTTCCGGCACGGGTATTTGTTTATCTTGCGGCAGAAATAGATCAAAAACCGTTTTGGAAACTATGGAAGGAATGGAAAGATAAAGTATATCATGATGAGCAGATAAAACAGTATGCTTCTGAAAAACTGGAGAAACAGCGGAAGGAGTGGAGAGAAAAAGTCATTCCAAGGATTAGAACTTCTGAATTTCTTCGTCAGGACAGTTGGCACACATTTCGTGATACACCGGAGGAATTAAAAGATAAAGGTAATTACTATTTATCGGATGATGATCGATTTTTCTGGTGGGACGGTACGGATGAAGTCATTATCTCAGACGATATGAACGCCTGGCTTACGGAACTTTCCGACAGACACCGCAAACTAATGGATTTGCCGGATGCAGGCTGTGGGAATCAATTTGAAGGTTCCTATTTCATAAAGGATTTTATCATTCTTCTGGATGAAATATGTGATTGCTATAAGCGTATTTATCCTTTTAGGACAATGTTTTATGATTTCATACAAAATTCAGGAAAGAAAGAATATAGAGCTGCCCTGGCTCTGCTGAAAATGCTCTATGAAGAGAATAAAGAAGAAGGGAAAGTAATCCAATATGCAAAAAGAGAATGGGATATGGTCAGCAAAAATGTTACGCAGAACATAGCGCGTTTGCGGTTGAAAAGATATCTGAGTGTTATGGCAAACGTTAAAATGAGGAAAAAGTATTTCAATTTTTAAATTCTGCTATGGTGTCGCCAGAGTAATAGACGGCTGACCATCTTCAGAGGGGCTGTGTTCTGCACCTCTCCGCCTACATGGAAATCCGTAAGGAAATCGGATGAAGGGAGGGAGGCTGAAACTATTGGGAGAAGCAAATTACATCCGTGTACCGGTAAGCCTAGCCTCATGGATTGCATCGATTGCACGGATCGTAGCCCATGGCGATCACCTCTTCCCTCGTTCCGGTGTAGTAGGCTTTGTTCTTGTCCTTCATCTGTTTTACGCTGGAGCAGGACGGATAATGGAACTTATGGGTATTTTTGTTCAGAATATAATCAGTGCCCGCTGAAGTTGGCGTCGTCTGCGCCTCGGTGACGTTGGTATTTTCAGCCTTCTTTTCATCTGTCGCTGCTGTCTCTTTAGATCCGGAGCTGCTGCTTCCTGCCGCAGAAGGAGCGCCGGCACTGCCGCTTTTGACCTCGGCTCGGGTATCGGTTCTCTTGCTCCCGGCCGCAGCCAGTGTATCGGCGTCGGCGTTGCGCTCGACGGTGAAGGTGACAGATTTCCCGTCGCTTTTGCAGATCACGTCCCCCTGCAGATCGGTGCGGAATACTTTCACATCGGCATCACGCAGACGGCTTAAAGTGTTTTCGTCGGGATGTCCGTAAGAATTATCCTTGCCGACAGAGATAACCGCATATTCCGGCATAATCTCGCGAAGAAACGGATAGGTAGTGGAGGAATCACTGCCGTGGTGGCCCACCTTCAGCACCGTGCTCTTCAGGGCGCAGCCGGAGTCCAGAATGGCCTGCTCCTCCTCGCGCTCCGCGTCGCCGGTAAAGAGGAAGGACGTATTGCCGTAGACGATCCGAAGGACGATTGATGAATTGTTCGGGTCATTTTCATTAACGGTGACCGGCCCGAGAACCCGAACCGACGCGCTGCCCAGTGCAAACCTGTCCCCCGCGGCAGGAACGGTGATGGACACATTTTGCTTTTTCAGGCAGGTCACAAAGCTTTTGAACGCTTTGCTGTCAAAGCTTGTGACGGGGCAGAGCGCGTGATCCGCAGAAGCGTAATTCAGGGCGCCGGCCAGACCGCCGACGTGATCTTCGTGGGCGTGGGTGCAGACAATATAGTCCAGATGCTTCAGGGAATGGGATTTCAGGTAAGAGTAGATCAGACTGGAATCCTCCGCATTGCCGCCGTCGATGAGCATGGCTTTGCCGTCACAGAGAACCAGAGCAGCGTCCGCCTGTCCGACATCAATAAAATGTACTTCAAAGGAGGAGTCGCCCGCGGTGCTGTCCTTTGACAGAGATGTCGCTTTTGCAGCCGCTTCATTGGCCCGGATTTCCATTCTTCCGTATCCGATCATCAGAATCATTACAAATAGGAATGATATGAGTCGTTTCCCGGTTTTCTTTCGTGTATTTTCCATAGCTGGCCTCCATCTCCAGACGGTTTTAAATCATAAAATTACTTTAAGTATATGCCAGACGGAGGTTATTTTCAAGGTTATATTTTGTATTGTCTGCCATTTGCCGGAATCGCGAGTTTTTTTTGCGCAGTCGAAAAGCTGGTATATATTGAGCGGATATGATTGTCAGAACCGGTATTTTTTTGTATAATGGGGAATGAAGACAACTGAATGGGGGGACAGCATATGTTGACGTATTCGCTTTATGACACCGTATTCTATTTTCTGCTGTATGGTTTCCTTGGCTGGGTGGTGGAGGTGTGCTACTATTCGATCCGCGACCGGCGCTTTGTAAACAGGGGCTTCTTGAGCCTACCGCTTCAGGAACCGTGCGGCTTCTCTTACACGCTTCTGATCCTGATCATGCCTTCTCTGGGGAAACGCTTTGTGATCCAGTTTATTGCGGCGGCCACGGTCTTCGCGGTGGTGGACAGCCTGGCCGGCGTCTTTACCCACCGGCTGAGCCGGCTGTCAAGGATGGAGACAGAGACCGCATTTACCGGCACGCGGAAGAACTGGCTGGAAATGGTTGTGCGAGCCGCGATTTTCCTTCTGGTGTATCATATCGTACATCCTATATTTCTGACGGGTGTGTCGTTGCTGCCCGCATGGTTGGAGCATGTTGTCGTCTGGGCCGGCATGGTTCTGCTTGCGATTGACCTGATCAGTACGCTTTACGCAACCCGCTCTCCGCTGGGAGCGGTCAGCGAGGAGATCACCCGCAGCCGGACGCAGAAGCTGGCCAACCGGATTACCGGCCATATCTGGGAGCGTCTGGAACGGGCCTATCCCGGGATCAGGGAGACTGGCGCAGGTGACGCGGATGGAGCCTCTGACGCAGCCGGAAGGCAGATCATTTTTGCAAAGGGACTGTGCCTGGATAAGATCATCTGGATCTTCCTGATCTGCGCCCTGCTGGGCGATATTATCGAGACATTCTACTGCGGTCTGGTGAACGGTCAGTGGATGAACCGTTCCAGCGTTCTCTACGGACCGTTCAGCTTCGTCTGGGGCATCGGCGCCGTGGTGCTGACCGTGGCGCTGCGGCAGATGATGGACAAGTCGGACCGCTATATCTTCGTGGGCGGCTTCGTGATCGGCGGCACCTATGAATACATGTGCAGCGTGTTCACGGAGCTGGTTTTCGGCACGGTGTTCTGGGATTACAGCGACATGCCGTTAAACATCGGCGGCCGCACCAATGTGTTGTTCTGCTTCTTCTGGGGGATCCTTGCAGTGGTATGGGTGAAGATCCTCTATCCGCCGCTTTCCCGCCAGATCGAGAAGATCCCGCCGCTGGCCGGGAAGATCGTGACATGGATCCTTGTATTTCTGATGGTATGCAACGGACTTTTAACCGCAGGAGCGATGGTAAGGTATGACACCCGTCAGGATCGGCCGGAGGCCAGCGGAATGGTGGAGGAGTTCATCGACGAGCAGTACGACGACGCGTTTATGGAGGCGCGGTGGCCGAATATGATCGGGGTGGAGTGAAGGTCAGGACTTAAAACGTATTGAGGACTGGCTGAATCAAAAAGAGCTTCGGGTGGTAATCTGTGAGAAATGTGTGGCTATATACAGACAGATAGGAGATATCGTGTTATCTATCATATTGCGGATACACGGACGGAGTATACGAAGTTATTCCTGATTTAAGAGTGTTGTAAAGATATAATCAGAATTTTTGAGGATGATCCCTATGCTGAAAAACGGATTATATGAGCAGATAATAAATAAATCGATAGACGATGAACTTGCGGCAACCGATAAACTCAGCCAGACTGCGCCAATAGATTCTGCTGAAGCTGCAAAAGTTCTGGCAAAATATGCTGCGGAAGTTGTAGAAAAGAGTCTTGAAAATGTTAAAGACAACGGTGGAGATCTATGGGCACAGGTAGAGCTTGTAAACAACATCGTGGCTACGATTATATCTGAAACCAGGGATAATACGTTTGACAGGCTGTCTGTTTCGGAACGTGCGGAGCAGCTTCTTGCACTGATGGATCGTAAGAACAGTGTGTTAGCGCTTAATGATAAGGCAGAAATTGTGCGGCCGGAAACGTCGATTGCACAAAGTTCTCTTTTTACCGGCGCAGTTCATGAGCCGCAGATGTATACGGAACTGAAAAAGGAAATCGTCTCCTGTGACCATATTGATATGCTTGTTTCTTTTATCAAATGGAGCGGATTACGTCTGCTGATCAACGAATTAACGGAGTTTACGCAAAATGGCGGCACTTTGCGGATCATCACGACCTCTTATATGGGTGCTACGGACATGAAAGCTATTGAGGAGCTTCATAAGCTGTCCAATACCCAGATCAAGGTGAGTTATGACACAAAGCGTACTCGCCTGCATGCAAAGACATATGTTTTCTATCGCAATACCGGTTTTACGACGGCTTATGTAGGGTCATCTAATCTTTCAAATGCCGCTATTTCCAGTGGCCTTGAATGGAATGTGAAGGTTACCAGAAAGGATCTTCCAGAAACGATCGATAAAATCGCTGCGACCTTTGAGAGCTATTGGAATTCCAGCGAGTTTGAGTATTACGGTGAAGGCCAGCGAGAACGCCTTGCGCATGCGCTTAAAGCAGAAAAATACTATGACAGTAACAATCCGGAGATGTATACGTTGGATATACAGCCTTATTCGTATCAACAAGAAATTCTCGATAGATTGGAGGCTGAAAGAAAGGTTCGTGGGTATACACGCAATCTTGTTGTAGCTGCGACCGGTACAGGGAAAACAGTTATTTCTGCACTTGATTACAAAAGTTTTCGTAAGCAAAATTCCGGAAAGCGATGCCGCTTACTTTTTGTGGCACACCGTGAGGAAATTCTCCGACAAAGCTTATATACATTTCGAGCTGTTCTCAAAGATGCGAATTTCGGTGAAATGTTTGTCGGCAATCACCGGCCGGAGAGTATAGACAATCTTTTTATTTCGATCCAAACGTTCAACTCTCAAGGCTTCACCGAAAAAACAGATCCGGATTTTTATGATTATGTTGTTGTGGATGAATTTCATCATGCCGCAGCACCTACATATCAAAAATTACTTTCATATTATTACCCGAAAATCTTGCTTGGACTGACTGCTACGCCTGAGCGTATGGACGGTAAAAGCATTCTGCAATATTTTAACAATCGCATAGCCGCTGAAATCCGTCTGCCCGAAGCCATTGACAGAAAACTTCTCTGTCCGTTTCAGTATTTCGGAGTTACGGATACCGTGGATTTGGACAGACTAAAATGGTCGGCGGGAGGATATGATAAGACAGAGCTGTCTTATATTTACACACTCAGCGGTATGTCAGCGCATCGTCGTGCCGATCATATTGTGTCGTCGCTCTTAAGATATGTAACGGATATTGATGCTGTAAAAGGGCTTGGCTTTTGCGTGTCCGTGGAACACGCGAAATTTATGTCAGATTACTTTAACGAACGCGGCATTTCGGCCATGTTTCTGACAGGTAAATCTGTGGAAGAGGAACGCAGAGATGCTCAGAATCGTCTCGTTTCTGGTGAAGTGCACTTTATTTTTGTGGTCGATCTATATAATGATTAGGGCGTCAAAAGGCATTGCCCCTTTCGAGTTCCTTGAAAACTGAATATATTACTGTAAAACACAAGACGT
>CANQME010000137.1 GCA_947624815.1 uncultured Lachnospiraceae bacterium
GGCGGCGGGACGGGTGACAGCTTTGTGGACCTGGCCGGCTATGCCGCCTGCGCGGGAGAGATTGCCACGGCTACACCGCGGGATACGCGGGCGGTGACGATCCGCGGAGGTCAGGTCCGATGATCCATCTGGGCGATATTACGAAAATTCACGGCGCCGCCGTCCCGCCTGTGAATGTCATTATCGGCGGAAGTCCGTGCCAGGACCTTAGTATCGCCGGAAAGCGGGCTGGTCTGGACGGTGAACGGTCTGGGCTGTTCATGGACCAGCTCAGAATTATCAAGGAAATGAGGAAAGCAGATGCGGACAGAGGTAGAACCGGAAAAGAAATCAGGCCGCGTTGGATGGTCTGGGAAAATGTCCCCGGAGCATTCAGCTCCAACCACGGGGCAGACTTCGGGGCGGTCCTCCAAGAAACCGTCCGGGTCGTCGTCCCAAAAGCCCCCGCTGTTTCTATGCCTAAAGGCGGCTGGCCCACAAGCGGATGCCTCTCTGGAATGGGTAACGGGGGGGGATTCTCTGTCGCCTGGCGTGTATTCGATGCACAGTTTTGGGGAGTCCCCCAGCGTCGTCGTAGAATCGCGCTTGTCGCAGATTTTGGAGGATTCACCGCACCAGAGATACTCTTTGAGCGCGAAAGCGTGTCTGGGGATTATCCGCAGGTCAGAACGCCGTGGGAAACCCTTACCGCCCATGCTCAAAGATGCGCTGCTGGAAATGATCGAGCGGCAATCTACGGGGGGGAGCCCTAACCCTTAAAGTCCGATCCGGCTGTGAGGGCGGAGGCAAAGGCGCTCTGATTCAAGTAGAGCGGAGCGCCACGCTCTCCACTTTGCAGGATCAGACACTTTTCCAGCCGTATGCTGTCAATGAGAATCAGCGATCAGAGGTTCGCCTGGGTGAAGTGACACGGGCTGTTACAACTGGCGGCGGAAAGCCTGGGCAGGGATACCCGTGCGTTATCACACCGGAATCACCAGTACCCACGTACTGTATTCAGGGGAATTGCATTGATCGGGCAGACACGGCGGGATGTAACGGAAAGGGTTGGACGGAGGACGTATGCTACACACTCAACACGATAGACCGGCCGGCCGTGACGCAGGGGATTCCCCTGATAAACGATCAGGGAGGTGCGAGTATAAACGTGGATGAAAATGCTGTTGTCTCCCCTACGCTGCGGGCAGAAACGCACGGTAATTTACCGATAGTTGCCGGGTTTATGTATAAGCAGGGAGCAAAAGCCCACGGAGTGGGCTATGCGGTCGATCAGGCCCCTACCCTGTCTGCGGAGCGGGCGGATGCAAGTGTTGTCTATGATGCGCGAGGAAACGGGGACGGGCATATATGCTCCACCATTACTGGCGGGCATGAGAGTACGATTTCCGATTACACGGCGCTGGTGGTGAAACCGCCCGAAACCTACTGTATGCAGGGCTTTGGGGATTACAAAGAATCACCCACGGCAAGCGCCTGTAAAATGCGAGACTACAAGGACAGCACGGATTTGATCGTGTATGACAGACACAGGCATTACATAGTCCGCCGCCTCACTCCTATGGAGTGTGAGCGCTTACAGGGCTATCCTGACGGCTGGACGGATATTTCAGAGTTTACGGACAAATACGGGGTGGCTCATCCGCTGAAAGGCTGGATGGATAGCCGGGAAAAGTGGCATAAGGACGCAGACAGTCCCCGGTATAAGGCCCTGGGCAATTCAATAGCCCTCCCGCCCTGGATGTACGTTCTCCAGAAATTATCTCTGTGCTGTGCAACGGATCACACGATGGCAAGCCTTTTTGACGGGATCGGCGGTTTTCCTTTTATCTGGGAGCTGTTCAATGGGAAAGGCTCTTGCCTTTGGGCGTCGGAGATTGAGGAATTTCCGATTGCAGTTACAAAAGTACATTTCCCGGAAAGGAGCGAAGCTACATGAGCATTGAAAAAATTGGAAGCGGCTATATCCCTACCTGCGATTTTTGCGGGGAAGAATTGCCAGAAGAATACGACTTTTACGATGCGGTAGATGCGAAAAAGGCGGCTGGCTGGAAATCCGTTAAGGACAAATTCGGAGAGTGGGCGGATGCCTGCCCCGATTGCGCCGCCGCTATGGGGCGGGGACCCTCCAGCGCAAAGGATGACTTTAGCGGTATTGGCAGACAGTGAGGATGGTACAGCATGAATTATGACGATTTTATATCAAGAAAAACTATAACGGCGATGCACACAGACAGCATCCAGTTGAACGCTGATGATCTTAATCCCATGCTCTACCCATTCCAGCGTGATATTGTGCGCTGGGCGCTTGCAAAGGGCCGCGCCGCGATATTTGCGGATTGCGGCCTGGGCAAGACGCCTATGCAGTTGGAATGGGCAAAGCGGGTGATCGACGCGCGCGGCGGAATGGTGCTGATCCTGGCGCCGCTGGCCGTCGCCGCTCAGACGGTGGCGGAGGGTAGCAAATTCGGCATTCCCGTTACTCAGTGCGAAAGCAAAGAGGACCTGCAGCCGGGTATCAACATTACGAACTATGAAAAGCTGGGGAAATTCGAGGATTGCACGTTTACCGGCGTAGTCCTGGATGAATCCAGCATCCTGAAATCCTTTAGCGGCAAGGTGCGTAATCAGATTATCGACTACTTCTGCAACACCCCGTTCCGGCTGGCGTGTACGGCTACACCGGCGCCAAATGACTTTATGGAGCTGGGCAATCACTCTGAATTTCTGGGGATCATGTCCTACTCTGAAATGCTGGCTATGTTCTTTGTCCACGACGGCGGGGAAACGTCAAAATGGCGCTTAAAGGGCCACGCGGAAGATGTGTTCTGGCGCTGGATGGGCTCCTGGGCGGTGGTAATGAACTCTCCCGCTGACCTGGGCTATCAGATGGACGGATATGACCTACCGGCGCTGCGGGTCCATGAGGTGATTGCAGACGGGGAAATCCCGGTATCTGAATCCCTGACCCTGACAGAACGCCGCAAAGCGCGCCGGGACACGCTCCTGCAGCGGTGCGGGGTGGCGGCTGACCTGGTGAACGGGTCGGATGAGCAATGGCTTGTGTGGTGCGATCTGAACGACGAAAGCCACGCTCTTACCCATAACATCCAACACGCCGTTGAAGTGCAGGGATCGGACAAGCCGCGCGACAAGGCAAGCCGGATGCTGTGCTTCTCTGCCGGGGTTTATAAATGCCTGGTTACAAAGCCCTCTATCGCCGGTTTTGGAATGAACTGGCAGAACTGCTCCAAGATGATATTCGTCGGGCTGTCGGACAGCTACGAACAATACTATCAAGCGGTGCGCCGGTGCTGGAGATTCGGACAGAAAAAGCCGGTTGACGTGTATATCGTCATCAGCAGTAAAGAGGGCTGTGTCAAAGAGAACATTGAACGAAAACAGGCAGATTGTGAGAAGATGCGGGAGGCAATGGTCGAGCAGACAAAAGAGATCACTAAGCAGGAGCTTAAAAGCACCTGCCGCCTTGCGACACCATACGAACCGAAAGTATCCATGATCCTGCCGAAATGGGAGGAATTTCAGAATGAATGTGCTTAATCAAGTAATCGAAAACAGGTATGCTCTGTATCAGGGGGATTGCGTAGAAGTAATGCGCGGCATTCCCGATAACAGCCTCCACTATTCTATTTTCTCCCCCCCCTTTGCCAGTCTCTATACATATTCCAACAGTGACCGGGATATGGGCAACAGCCGGGATGAGGTGGAATTTCAGGAGCATTTTCTGTACCTGGTGAGGGAGCTACACAGAGCGATCATGCCCGGTCGCCTGGTGAGCGTCCACTGTATGAATCTGCCGGCCATGAAAAGCCGGGACGGGTTTATCGGGATCAAAGATTTCCGCGGAGACATTATCCGGCAATTCACCGATGCGGGGTTTATCTTCCATTCTGAGGTAACGATCTGGAAAAACCCTGTGACCGAAATGCAGCGCACAAAAGCCCTGGGGCTGTTGCACAAACAGATTCGGAAAGATTCGGCTATGAGCCGTCAAGGGCTGCCGGATTACATCGTGACATTCCGCAAGCCGGGAGAGAATCCGGAACCTATCCCCCATACCCATGAGACTTTCCCAGTCAATGTATGGCAGCGGTACGCCTCTCCTGTGTGGATGGACATTCGGCAAAGCAATACCCTCCAGCGGAAATCTGCAAGAGAGGAAAAAGACGAAAAGCACATCTGCCCTCTCCAGCTTGACGTGATCGAGCGTTGCATTGACCTGTGGACGAACCCAAACGACATAGTTTTTGACCCATTCAACGGGATCGGCTCCACGACATATCAGGCAATCCTTATGGGGCGGCGGGCGCTGGGCTCCGAGCTGAAAGAGAGCTACTTCCTGCAGTCACAGAGCAACACTGAAATGGCGCTTAAAGAATACATCATTCACGGGGCGAATACTGACGTGCGGTTGCGCTGTCAAAATTGCGGCGCAAAGGTTGACGGTGACGTGTGCCCCGTCTGCGGATCGGAGGTGTGACCATGAAAAAGGCGATTGCCATTGACTTTGACGGATGCCTATGCGAGAACAAGTACCCGGCGATTGGGGCGCCGCATTGGACCGTCATCAATATGGCGCTGGATGAACAGAGAAACGGCGCCGGGCTGATCCTCTGGACGTGCCGCGAGGGTGAACTGCTGGAACAGGCGGTAGCCGCCTGCAAGAGCTGGGGACTGACCTTTGATGCGGTCAATGAAAGCCTGCCGGAGTGGATCAGTGCATGGGGAACGTGCCCGCGGAAAGTCGGTGCAACCGAGTATTGGGACGATAGGGCGCTGCGTATCCCGGATAGGAGCTACACATGAAAAAGCTGGAGCAGTATCAATGCGAGGTCTGCGGAACGATCTACAACAATCGGACAGCGGCGGACCTGTGCGAGAAAAACCATAAAACAGTGATCGGCATCGTCGGCACACGGCATCAGCCGCGCGGCGTTAATATGAAAGGGTATCCACTCTCTATTGACGTGAAAATGAGCGACGGCACGATCATCACCTACAAGCGGGGGTAATGCCCATGATTAAGTTATTCAGAGGAACCTATGAATATTTGAGCAACTTCTATGATCCCTGCCCTGTCACCTATGACGGACTGACCTACCGAAACAGCGAGGCGGCATATCAGGCGGCGAAATGCGCGGACCCGGAGCGCAGGCGTGAGTTTTGCGACATTTCACCCCAAATGGCTAAACGCCTGGGCGGGCACGTGCAACTGCGGGAGGATTGGAACCGCATACGCGAGAATGTAATGCGTGAGGTGGTCCATGCCAAATTTGAACAGCACCCGGAATTGGCGGATATGCTACTGTCTACTGGGCGGCAAAAGCTGGTGGAGGGTAATTACTGGCATGATAATTTCTTTGGGGATTGCCAGTGCCTGCTCTGCCGGAAACTGCCCGGAAAGAATGCGCTGGGTACAATCCTCATGGAGGAAAGACAGAGATTGAGAAAGGAGGGAAAACAGCGTGGACAAAACTGAACGAGCGGAGCTTGTGCGGCTGCTGGTAAACTCTATTTGTAAGAGCGTGGCAACGTATCAGGCGGTGGAGGATACCGGGCATCGGCCCATGACTGGGTACAACATCGGCAACGAGGACACAAAAACATCCATCAAACGCCGCTGCATGACGGCCCGTGCGGAGCTGATGGCGCTTATCAAAGAACTGGAGGACTGACCTATGGCGGAATTTCAATACGGGCAACTGCTGATCTCTAAAGAGCCCCAAATGCTGCGTTGCGGCTTATCTGATGAGCCGGTAGTCATCCCGGCTGGTAACATGGTGGTGGTCGGTTTTGACAATCTGGCTCATCATCTGCGGAACGGTTACATACAGCCCTTTGCGTCGGACGTAAAAATCAGCGGATACGTGAGTAACGGTATAGTAATGGCGATCATCCAGTATTTGCGGGCATGGCTCCCGCTGGATGATATGCTGGAGGACTACGACATTACACAGAAAGACTTTCAGGATAAACTCTATGAGGCCCTGGAGGAAATCGGCATCTACAAGGCGGGTGATTCGTATGGAGAGAAACTGTAACGGCTGTTTTGGTGCGGCTGATGGCCTCTGTGATACCTGTAGGGATATTGACCTGGCTGGGCTGACGCCGGCCGGTGCGGATATGCTGGCGAATGCGTATCAGCGCACAGTGAGCCGGACATTTACCGGTAATATCGAACTTCACGCCCTATACGGTATGGCTGGTGAGGTTGGAGAAATCCACTCTCTTTATCAGAAAGAGTATCAGGGCCACGGCAAGCCGGACCCGGAACACCTGAAAAAAGAGGTGGGCGATCTTCTCTGGATGGTTGCTGAGTTTTGCACCGCCCACGGCTGGGCGCTGGCGGATGTTATGAGGCTGAACATCGAAAAGACCAGAGCCCGGTATCCTGACGGTTTTTCGCCGGAAAACTCCCTCCATCGGAAAGCCGGTGACGTATGAGCGGGCGGAATGATCCCCGGTATAACGCCTCCGGCTATCGGGATGATACTGCATACCAGGCGATCAGGAACGTCATGCGGGAGAGCTACACCCGCGAAAAGAAGCGTCGCTTGAAAAGCGACAACACCGATGATCTCACCCGGCGCCCTGACCCAGCGGCGGATGGTGATAAAAATTCTAAAAACGAAAGGACGAAAACAAAATGAAATGGGTAAAAAGAACCTCTGCGCTGCTCCTGTGTCTCTTGCTGGTGGTGATGTGTCTGGCCGGCTGTGACTTTGAGGAAACCGGCTCACAGAAGAACATCCGGGATACCAAGACCGTGACGGACGAGCTGACGACCGCGCAGCAGACACCCACGGACATTGACTATTCCCTGGAGCGGTATAATCTGATCCGCCGCGCCTATTGGGTGAACGGGCAGCGGGAAAAGGCAAACACCCTTGTATGCGCGGCGGAAAAGCCCCTGGGATATATTGTCCTGTTTACGGAATCTGGGGCGGCTGTCGGATCGTTTGTGGTGGATGGTAAGGTATCAAGTCTCAACAGCTTTTTGAGCCCGGATTATGAGGAAACCTACTATTCCAATGGCGGAGTAATCAATACCGAGCTGGCGGACGTGGACGGCTCATACGGGGAGAACGACAACGGGATATTCTTTTTTACGCCGGACGGAAAATATATCGAATGGACCGGCACATATCTGTATTCCGACATTCCCTTTATCGTGGATGATCCGGTGCTGACGGTGAACGAGAACGGAGGGGCTACACAGTGAAAATGGCGAGAACTATTCTGATCTGCATCATCGTGATTGCGTTTCTGTGGGTAATCGTCTTTTTCGGATTTACCCCTACGGGGCGCACGGTCTGGAACAATTATACTCACTCCCTGCACAAAGCCGATGACGCCACGCTGTATGAGACGCGGAAACAGGTAGAGGACACCTGCCGCAGTATGCAGGCATCCTATGAGGCGGATCGACTGGTCTATGAACAGTATAAGGACAGCGACAACGAGGAAAAGCAGAGCTGGGCGGAACAGGCGAAAATGAGGGCGAACAAAACCGCGACCAGCTACAATGAGTACATCCTGAAAAATACCTACGTGTGGGAGGAAAATATCCCTCCTGACCTGTCCTCAGAGCTGCCGTATCTGGAGTAAAAATCTATGCCAGTGGAAAAAGGAGGCATTTCCACTGGCGGCACGAATGGAGGCACTATGAGTAAGGACGTAGTGATCTATACGGATGGATCGTGCCTGGGCAATCCGGGACCCGGAGGCTATGCGGCCATCGTCCTACAGGGCGGTATCACAAAGGAAGTCCGTGGATCGGACTGGTACACGACCAACAATCGTATGGAGCTTATGGCGGTGATCCAGGGCTTGAAACTGGTGAATGAGCCGTCCAGCATTTTGATTATCACGGATAGCAAGTACGTGGCAAATCAGATAAACCGGGGCAATCTCCGGGGCTTTACGAATGAGCCGGGCCGGAAGAACGCTGACCTGTGGCAGAAGATTCTCCGGCTGTCTGAATTACACCACTCTCTGACCGCAAAATGGGTAAAGGGCCATGCAGGGAATAAGCTGAACCAGCGTTGTGATTCTCTGGCGAACATGGAGGCGCAACGCGTCAAGAGCGAAAAGGATGTAAGGAATTTCACCTTTGCAGAGCTGTTGAAGAATATCACGGCCAGCCCGGAAAGCATCGCCGCACGTTACCCAGGCGGCGGCTACCCCATCCAGGTAGTACAGAAATACCACCAGAAATTCTTTGAGAAGCAAGAAACCATTGGAGGGTAAGCATGAAAACTCTTTTGATCGTTACCGGCGCGGTATGTGCTATACTGGCGGCGGCATGGATGCGGGCGGTGTACGTCGCAGGAAAGTATATGGACGGCGTGAATAACCCCAGAGGATGACCGGTCAAGAGAGCGCCGGGTGGCCGGGAACAAGGCTACACGGCGGATTTCCCTCTGCACGATTCACCCCCGCCGGTTCTCTCTGTCTGAGTAGTCAAATATTATTGACGGATACTTGACAGTCAAATTTTTTTGCCCTATAATATGAGTACAGTTAAAAATAATTGACTACACCCAGGCTCCGAGGGCTACGGGGGGGTGTCGAGAAAAGGAGAGGCGCACCCTATGAACCTACAATATGATAGACAAATCAACATATCAATCGGCAACAGCCGTAAAGATATGAACTGGAAACCCCAAACACTGACCATCGGTGAGTTGTGGGAAAAGCTGAAAAC
>CANQME010000138.1 GCA_947624815.1 uncultured Lachnospiraceae bacterium
GGGACAGTGTCCCCGAAGTAAAACTACAGTGTTTCCGGGGCTTTCAGCCCCGGGTACACGAGTTATAATAAGGAGGAATAGGATATGAACATCAGCGATTATTTCAAGGACTCAGTCTGGGAAAGTTTTGTGGCCGGCCAGGGCATGACCATGGATTTCACCGTTACTGTGGTGCTTTCCATGGTATTGGCGGTCATCCTTGGCATGGTGATCTACAAGGTTTACAGTCACTACTACGGGGGAGTGGTTTTCTCCAGTTCCTTCGCGGTTACTCTGGTGGGAATGACGGTTCTGACCACGGCACTGACATTGGCGATCAGCAGCAATGTCATCATCTCTCTTGGTATGGTAGGCGCCCTGTCGATCGTCCGTTACAGGACAGCGATCAAGGATCCCATGGATCTGTTCTATATTTTCTGGTCGATCTCTGTCGGTATCATCCTCGGTGCGGGACTATATGTGTTGGCGGTGGCTACGTTCCCTGTGATCATCTTTGTGGTGCATATGTTTTATCACAGAAGGAAGCAGGGCGCTATATTTATCCTTGTGGCCCATTATACCGGTGAACGGGCCGGGGATGAGATCCTGCGCATCCTTGGCAGGATGAAAGTGCAGCTGAAGTCCAAGACGATTCGCAACGGTATCACGGAGATGACGCTGGAGGTACTGTGTAAGAACAACGATACTTTCTTCCTGGAGAAGATCCAGGCACAGGAGGGCGTCAGTGATGCGACTCTGATTCAGTATAATGGAGAATATCATGGATAAGAAGAAAGCGTTTCATACAGCACCATATATCGTTATTCTGGTGTTGGGCCTCGTCATCATTGGCCTGTTGCTGTATATCATTCCGTTCCGGTACGGCCTGAACGCTTCTATGGATTACAAAGCCTCTGATGAGGCTTTGGATAATCCTCTGACCGGCTATGCTCCGTGGGCGGAGAATGTGGACGAATGCGAGGACAGTCAGTTGGTCTATATCGAACTGAAATGGGCTGATTGGGAACCCAGCATGGGAGTCTACAATATCGACGCGTTGGAGGAACGCTGCCATATTCAGAAATGGAAACAGGAGAACAAGAATGCTGTCCTTCGGTTTGTCTGTGATGAGCCTGACGATGATAGACACATGGATATTCCGAACTGGCTGTACCTGAGCACCGGTGACGGAACATTTTATGACGGGAAATATGGCAGAGGCTACTGCCCGAATTACAGCAACGAGTTCTTTATGGAGCGTCATGCTCTGGCAATTAAGGCCCTGGCAGACTACTGCAACCAGGACAGTTTTGTGGCATATGTGGAGTTAGGAAGCCTTGGACATTGGGGTGAATGGCATACGAACGAAGGGTCTGGCGCGCTGCCGATGCCCGATGCAGAGATCTGTAGCCGATATATATTGGATTATTCCGACGCATTTCATAATGCATTGCTGCTTACGCGCCGGAATTACAGCATTGCAGTGGAAGGCAGACTTGGTCTTTATCATGATATGACCGGTGATCCGGATGAGACGGCGGAATGGCTGGACTGGATACGAAACGGGGGCGAGCAGGACACCTCCGGGAAAGAACTGGTACTTACACCGGTAGAGCGGTTCTGGGATATCGCCCCGGTAGGCGGGGAGATGGCAGGAACGCGGACGATGGAGGAAATGTTCGGCAAATGGAAGAATGAGACTCTGGAGTGTGTCGAGAGTACACATATGACGTTTATCGGACCGCGCTGCCCGGACGGCGATCTAAAGGACAGCGAGTTTGCACAGGAGCTTCGGGAACGATTGGGATATCGGATCTGCGTTTCTCATCTGGAGACACAGTATTCGTTTCTGCATGATGAGCTGGAAGTATATATGACATGGAAGAATGCTGGTCTTGCACCGCTTTACTGGGAGTGGCCTGCAACGATGTATGTCTACGACAATTCCGGAGAACTGACCTACTGGGAGACTGTGGAGATAGATCTGAGGGAGCTGAAACCGGGAACGGAACTGGAGACGGTCTCACATATCCCGTTCTCGGATGTGTTCCGTCAGGGCTTCCAGATTGGCATAGGGATTACGTCGCCGAATATGACCCAGCGGATTATTCCAGCAATGGAAGGAGAGATCCGGGATGGCGTTCGGATCATTTATACCTTCGAAGGATGAGAGATATAGGTGCTGTTATGGCAACTGTGAAAATGTACGATTTCAAAAGGCAGGACAAATTATCATAACAGGGGAGGAATTTACCGTCTGAACGTGGTGCCGGTAAGAGTGATGGAGCATCCGGAGGTACAAAAGCTGTTTACAGCAGATCTTCTGTATGTTAAGATTGAGTAGAGATAAGGATTGGCTGTATGAGTATATGAGAGCCATCAGGAAGAACTGGATCGGCTGAACAGCTCTCCTGCGCCGGGGGAATGCGGCGAAGGAGCAATTTATGAGGAGGGATCCAAAATGAAGAGGAAGCTTGTATTAACGGGAGTCATTACGGTACTGGCGCTTTCCATGAGCGCTCCGGCGTTTGCCGGCGTCTGGAAGCAGGATGATACCGGTTGGTGGTGGCAGGAGGACGACGGGAGTTATCCTGCGAATGGATGGAAGTGGATCGACGGGAACGACGACGGTGTGGAAGAGTGCTACTGCTTCGACAGCGCCGGATATATGTATGCGGATCAGATCACGCCGGACGGATATCGTGTCAATGCTTCCGGCGCGTGGGTAGACGCGAACGGTACCGTGCAGGCGCGGGCGGCGGGAGCAGCGGGGCAGAATACGGACACGCAGGCGGCGCAGGCGCAGGTCTCCCTGGTGCCGGTTAATCAGCTTGCCAATCTGGCGAGTTTGAAGAAGAAATGTACGGATCAGGAATTTCAGGCGGCGTATGATGTGGCGGCAGAGATCGTCACTCCCCTGGCGGGGCTCAGTCTGGAGGATCAGCTTTATGGAATCGCCAGTACACTGCGCTGGCTGGTCGATAGCGGACAGGTGCAGTATTCGGAAAGTGTTGCGCATTACAACGATCCCTACGGTTACCTGGTTCTGGGGTTGGCGTCCTGCGCCGGCTGTACCAGAACGACGGGACTGTGTCTGAATATGCTTGGGATTCCGTATGAGCACGTGAATGAGAATCAGTGGAGCCATCAGTGGTGCCGGGTAAATGTGAACGGAACCTACTGGATCTGCGACGCGTACGGCCTGTATGTGGGACCGGAACCGGCGCCGTATACGCACCCGTATCTGCAGTAAAGTTGCGGGTTCCTGGTCGAGGCTGGCTGTTTAACCAGTGGCGGCATCAGCGCCATGGACGGGACGGCGGGGCATGAAATTCACAAAAAAATAAGAAATTGTTCATACCCCATTCAGAGAGATATGCTAAGATAATGAAAACGATATGGCAATCAGCTTCCATGGGGGTACATAATGAACATATTATTTTTTCTGACACCGAAGAGCGACGTGGCCTTTATATTCGACGACGAGACCGTGCGGCAGGCCCTGGAGAAGATGGAGAACCGCAAGTTCACTGCGGTTCCGGTTCTGAACCGGCAGGGCGGCTATGTAGGGTCCATTACCGAAGGAGATATGCTCTGGGGCATCAAGAATCAGTATAACCTGAATCTGAAGAATGCGGAACACATCCGGGTCGGCACCATTCCCCGAAGGATGGATTATCAGCCGGTCCATGTGGACGCCAGCATGGAGGATCTGATTGAGAAGGCTCTGAATCAGAACTTTGTGCCGGTGATAGACGACCAGAAGAGCTTCATCGGGATCATCCGCCGGAGGGACATCATCCGTTACTGCTATAACAAGCTGATGAACCTGCGGACGGAGGCGGAAGGCGCGGCCGGAGACGGGAAGAGCGCCGCAAAGGAATAGCGGTTCGGTTTTGCCGGAAAGGAGATCATGTATGCTGGAATGTGTAACGGACCCGTTCCCGAAGGATTGTCTGGGAAGCCATTGCTTCCGGATCCCGGCGATCCTTGTGACGAAGGAGAAGGCGGTGCTGGCCGCGACGGATGTGCGCTGGGCGCACGGACAGGATACCGCGGGCAATCTCGAAACGGCCGTCGCCCGTTCGGAAGACGGCGGGCGAACCTGGAAGAGACAGATCGTGAACCATTATGACGATGTGGAGGACGGTTCCGAACGGTGCATCTTCAGCGCCGCGTTCATTGATCCGGTCCTTGCCGTAGACAGTCTCGGCACCCTCTATCTGCTGACGGATATGTGTCCCGCTTTTGTAGGAAGCTGGGCTGTGGACGGCATGGTCTGCGGACAGGAGGGCGGCGGCAGGCACGCCAACGGGCGTCTGGCCCTCAAGGATATGGAAAGCGCTGTCTGTGCGGAGACGCAGATTCTGAACGAGGATACCTATCCATACTATATCGGAGAAGAGGAGAACGGCCTCGCCAGAGTGCTCAGGATCCGGGACGATCTTCCGTACGGCGGTTATCTGGTGGATCCGGAGGGTTACCTGTACCGTCAGACCGGGGACAGCGTGGAGAAGGTCATGATTTTGCAGCTGAACGGAGCCGGCCAGCCGACGGAGCGCAGGATCCACGCGAATATCTTCTATGCGGCGTCGCCGCTGAAGGCGTATCCGGCCTTTCACCTGGCTCTGCGCACCAGCACCGACGACGGTCGCACCTGGAGCGGACTGCGTTTTATCGACGACCAGATCGGCGGCCGCGGCTTTACCGGAACCTGTCCCGGGCGGGGCTACGCATGCAACTATCAGGGGAAGGAGCGGGTGCTGGTCCCGATCTATGATAATCTCCTGGGCACTGAGTTTGCCAGCGTGATCTATACGGAAGACCAGGGCAGAACATGGAAGCGGAGCGGGCGTGCTTCGCAGACCGGTCTGCGCGAGAACGGGGAACGGATCAAATCCTCCGAATCCCAGATCGTCGAACTGCCCGACGGCACTTTGCGAATGTTTTCGCGAAACCAGATCGACGAGATTACCTTTACGGACAGCACGGACGGCGGTGAGACCTGGGGCGAATACCGCCGGGAGCCGCAGCTGCATTATTGCGGCAACTGTATGATCTCCGTCATCAATTATTCGAAGGAGATCGACGGAAAACCGGCCGTGATCGCCAGCTATCCGGGCGGAGACAAAACGCTGTATCATCGCGTAAACGGCGTGATTGCCATTGGTCTGATCGACGCGTCTGACAATACGATCGACTGGCGTTATCATGTTCCGGTCAATGAAGCTCCCTACTTTTACAGCTGTCTGACGGAGCTTCCGGACGGCAATATCGCGCTGTATTATGAGTATGAACCGTACGCGCTGCATTACGTCGTGTATACGGTCGAGGAACTGGTTGCTGAGAGTGTGGAGCGGTAGAACGTAAAGTCCGGGCGATTCGGTTCCGGAATCGCTGTTTCTGTGCTATTTTGAGCATCAGAAGCAGCGTCGATGTGATATTTGTTGCGAGATTTCTGGAGGTAAAGCAGAAGGAGATGACCATTGTGAGAAACAGAAAAACCCTGTATTTCATTCTGATGTTTTTGCCTCTTCTCGTAACCGCCGCCGCCATTGGATTCCTTCCGGACCAGATCCCCGCTCATTACGGCTTCGACGGACAGGCAGACCGCTGGGGCAGTAAGTACGAGTCGTTCATCTTCCCGGCAGTCACCATTGGCATGGGGCTGTTTATGTTGGCCATGGCGCGGGTCGCCTCGCGCCAGGAGTCGAACGGTCACAACAACGAGAGGGTCTGCATGACGGCCGGCATCGTGCTTCTGACCTGGTTTAACGTCATGAATGCATTTTCACTTTATACGTCTTTTACACGGGCTGAGAATCTCTACGCCTTTTCGCTTGATATCAGTCAGGTCGAATGCATCCTTCTGGGCATTCTCATGGTTGTGCTGGGCAATGTGATGCCGAAGCTGAAGCGAAACTCCGTCATCGGACTGCGCACTTCGTGGAGTATGAAAAACGACGATGTCTGGAGGAAATGTCAGCGGTTCGGCGGGATCTCCTTCATCTTCGCCGGGATCCTGTGCGTCGCGGCGGGCTTCGTGGTTCACGGCGTCGCATGCCTGTTCTGGATGCTTGGAATTATCGTCACAGATACGGTGATCTGCGTGTATTATTCATACAGGGCGGCGCAAAAGGGCTGACCGGAGCCGCCCTGACTGTCTGTTTCTTCTGAAAGCTGTTCCGGATGTCCGGCTCATTTCGGGTTATATCCCGATCGTCATTTCTCCGATTCACGAAACGATTCTCCACTCATAAATTAATATTGTCAGATATTCAATCAGAGAGGAGAAATTATATCTATGGATTGTTCCTGCATGAATCAGTCGCCGTCCGCGATCAGCTGCCCGAACACCCTGGCCGCAGGCATCGATCAGTATCCTGCCGGCATGGGCTATGTTCCCTGGCAGCAGTGGGGACAGACGTATACGATGGAACAGGCGCTGTACCGGGGAACCATATTCCCGGAGCTTGACCTGCCGTTTGTGATGGGGAGGTGCGGAGCATGAGTGAGAACTGCCTTCAGCTTAAGAACATCATCGACCAGACCAGCTTTGCGATGGACGATGTCCTTCTGTTTCTTGACACGCATCCCTGCGATCTGCAGGCCCTGAATTACTATCAGGCCATGGCCCGCGCCCGCAAAGAGGCAATGGATGCCTATCAGTCCGCATGCGGACCGCTTACGGTGGACAATGTCAATTCAGCCAGCGGCTACTGGAGCTGGATTCAGGGGCCGTGGCCCTGGGAAGGAGGACGATAGAGTATGTGGAGATATGAGAAACGACTGCAGCATCCGGTCAATATCACAACGCCGAACCCGCAGCTGGCGCAGTTCATCGCCAGCCAGTACGGCGGGCCGTACTGTTAAAACAGATGGTAATGAAAAACCACGTAATTGCGTGGCTTTTCAAATTTCTATGCATAATAATGGAAAGTGAATTCCTTCTTTGACCGATCCCAGATGATCTCTTTGAGGACGCTGCGGATCGCCACTCCCTTTACATCGTCTCCGATGTCCGGGTTGCAAATAAGGTCGTAAACTGTTTTGATCCGGGCCAGGACTTCTTCCACCGGCGGCGTGTCGTCTTCAGCTTTGTAGCGTTCTCTCAGGTTGTTATATTCCCTTATAAGATTCTCCCGCTCATTGGCCAGTCGCTCCTTGTTTGCCTTATATTCCTCCAGGGTATCGATTTCATTCTCATAGGCGTCCCTGATCCGGGCTTCCTTAATCTCCAGGCGCGCGAGGGCGTCATTCAGGATCTGCTCCTCGGAGTGCAGCTGATCATTTTTCTTTTCCATATGTTCAAATTCAATTACACCGGAACCGATGATCTCCTCCAGGGACTGCAAGACGGCGGTGACGGCGTACTTCTCGGTTATGCTGGAGGATCCCTTGTGAAATCCCTTTATGTATTTCCAGCATTGGAAGAAACGGGTGCGATTCGGGTTTTTGTCCCTGTGAATGGACAGGGACGCACCGCAGATGGAGCAGCGCAGCAGACCGGAGAGCCAGTGCTTGCATGAGGATACTTCCCGACGCTGAATCGGCCGGTATTCCCTTGCCATACGTTCCTGGCAGTCATCGAAGATCTCCGTGACGGATGGCCGGCATTCATGGGAGCCGTCGAACCGGTATCCGTTCCATTCCACGGTACCTGCATAGAACCGGTTCTGCAGGATACGCAGAACGGTCCGGCGCTCGAACGGATGCCCCCGGCGCGTCAGCCAGCCGCGGCGGTTGCACTCCCTGGTAATGGCGGTCATATCCAGCCCGTCACGGTAAGCGTGGAAAATGTATTCAACGATCTGGTATTTATCGTCATCGATCACAAAGGGCCTGCCTTCTCCGACGGCATTGTATCCCAGGGGAGGGACAAGCTGATACCCGTTGCGCAGTGCCTTCTCCTGCATGCCGCGCTTTACTTCTCCGGAAAGGTTATAGGAATAGTATTCGTCAAACCATTCTATGATCGTCTCGATCAGGCGTCCGAACATGCCTTCTGCGATGGGCTCGGACACGCTTTTAATCTCCACACCGCATTTCTTCCGGAGGATGCTCTTGTAGAACGTGCTTTCGTCCTGGTTGCGGGCGAAGCGGGAGAACTTCCACAGATATAGTCTTTTAAACGGCGCCGGCGTCTGGGACTTCGCGGTGGCGATCATCCGCTGGAACTCCGGGCGGTTGTCCGCCTTCCGGCCGGAGATTCCGCGGCTTTCGATGAATATGTAGTCCTTCGGGATTACGTATCCGTCTGCCTTTGCGGCTTCCAGGATCAGCCTGATCTGCGCATCCGGCGACAGCTCCGTCTGGTCGTCGGTGCTGACCCGGACATAGGCCGCGCCGATCTCCAGAGTGTTTGTCTCTGTCATCATATCATCTCCATTTCTGCAGAATATGAATGAATGGCGTAAAAAATACGCCTCTGACTCTCCTTTGAGAAATAGAGATTTTTAGATGTTCTGATATTTTTAAGGATGCAATTTGTTGACAACATCGTAGATGACAGGTATAATTTATTTAGAAGTAAATATAATGCATATTAAGAAGTCGAATGTTGCGAATACGTGGCAGAGTGTAAAATGCCGCAAGGCGCACTTGGGAGGAAAGGTTCGGCTTCTTTTTTAAAGAAAAATCAAGGCAAAAACTGATTATCCCTTGAAAACACCGTGTTTATCGGCATTTCGGAAGGGTTGAAAAGCCTCAT
>CANQME010000139.1 GCA_947624815.1 uncultured Lachnospiraceae bacterium
CACGCCGTCCGGCTGATATTCGCGGAAATCTTCAGGGTTCTGCATACTGTTTCGTCTTCAATTGTCAAGGTCCGTTTGCTGTCGGCTTCCGCCGCAACTTCCCTAGGATATCACATCCATCCGGCTTTGTCAACAGCTTTTTTAAATTTTTCCGCCGCCTGTCAAAAACGCTCTCTCAAGCGGTGGAACTATAATATACCATTTTTGTCAGGGAAATGTCAAGGTATTTGTGCTACTTTTTTGAACAATTTTTTCCGGTTTTTTGAGTACCACAAGATATGCAAATTTCCTTTATTTTCCACTATATTTAGTGTTCACCGAAAGCTGCGTTTAAGGCAGGCTGTGCCTCTTTTCCATGAATTGTATCAATTCAATATATTGTATGCACAATCGTGTCAGACGATCCCTTTCACGATTCCCAGAGCCAGACGGGAGATCAGATTATAGTGATAGAGGAACGACAGCCAGGGGCTTGCCTCGATCTGGTCGAGAACGGCAGACGCCCACGCCGCGGTCGCGAAGGCCGTAACCGGAAGAGATGCCAGCCACAGAAAGAAGAGTCCCTGCAGACCTCCAAGCAGCGCGCCCGCCAGCTGGTTCATGCCGGACAGGATCGGAAGCTTCGCCATCAGATCCAGCGCCCCCGCCAGCAGCTTGAGCGCCACATAGATCAGAACGAACAGAACCACGAATCCGACCAGTCTGACGATCACATTGGCAAGATAGTTCCCGATATATTCCGCGAATGCATCCACGCCGAGCAGGTCATAGACTTCATGATTATTGTTCTCGATGAGGAGCTCCTTCAGATCGTCGGGCAGGCGCATCTCCTCGATAAACTGCCGCTGCGCCTCAGACATCTGCGCATCCGGCAGCGCCTCCTCCTCGTGAATGCCGAACGCATCGCCGACGCAGTCCGTGACCCAGCCGTAGACAGGCGTCTTTTCACGGATGAATGTTCCTACATACGGCATGGCAAAATGAACGGCTGCCAGCGTAACAACCAGCGCCGCCATGGAAACCGCCAGACGGATGAACCCCCGGTAATGACCGTAGAGCACCATGCCCAGCAAGTAGGCGCCGACCGCTATCTGCAGCCAGTTTTCTTTCAAATATTCCATATCCGCTCCAACTTCCCGTCAGTCATACAGGATAAATTTCTCAATCGCCCGGGCCACTCCGGCCTGATTATTGCTGCAGGTCACATAGCCGGCGACCGCCTTAAGATCTTCCTGCGCGTTCTCCATGGCGACGCCAAGTCCGGCTGTTTCCAGCAGCGAGCGGTCGTTTCCG
Source organism: uncultured Lachnospiraceae bacterium (assembly GCA_947624815.1). Classification (GTDB taxonomy): domain Bacteria; phylum Bacillota; class Clostridia; order Lachnospirales; family Lachnospiraceae; genus UBA3402. The sequence goes on from CANQME010000139.1 coordinate 1,294, forward strand.
CCGTCGCCCAGAGCCATGGTCTCACAGAGCCTGATCCCCAGAAGCTCCGCCAGCCGTTTCAACGCCGGCCCCTTGGACGCGCCGGCTCCGTTGATCTCCAGGTTATTCGCTATGGAGGACGTAACAAGGATATCCGGAAACTGCTTCAGCTCCTCCTCCAGAAGTTCTCTCCTGTGCAGGTCGCCGAAATACAGATTGACCTTGTTCACCGCCGCCCCGGGCCGGCCGGCATACTCCAGGATATCCGGAACCTTCGTGCGGGTCTGGCGGATCATCCTCACGATCTGAGGCGGGATCCCGAACTTCTCCAGATGGTCGTAAAACCTCGGTTCGGAGATCCCTCTGCCGTCTATGTAAGCATCGCACATAATGTCGGGATACCGCATCGCCAGCCGCATGACGGCCAGCGCCGTCCCGCGGTTCAGCAGCTGCCGGTCCAGAATCCGCCCCTCCTGCAGATCCTCGATCCCTCCGCCATTGATCGTAATGGCATAGCGGACGCCAAGCTCAAGAATCTCCCGCGGGATCCCTGCCGCAAGCCGCCCCGTACAGGGAACGATCAGAATTCCCCGTTCCGCGCAGGCCACCAGCGCCAGCCGGTTCTCCTCCGGCAGATTCTTCTCATCATCCAGCGCCGTACCGTCCAGGTCAAACGCCACCAGTCGAATTCTCATAATCTGTCTGTCCGTTTATATAAAATGTTCCTCCCGCAGAATCAGAAGCCCTTCTTTATTATATTTGGCAGAAAATACTCCGGTGATCAGACGGCCCAGGGACGGCTTCTCCGCCTTGTCGGCAGCTTCCTCGATCATCGCCTCGGCATTCTCCTTCGTCAGGGGAATTCCGTCTTCCTCCATCAGCTCTACTCTCTCATAAAGCGCCAGCATGCTCTTACCGGTAATGCTGCAGTCGATGCCGGCCGCGTAATTGCAGGCGTACTGGGCAAAGGCGTCCGGATCCATCTCCTGACGGTAATCGTCGTCCCGCTGCACAGGCTCCTCCGCCTCTTCCGGTTCTACCTCTTCCTGCGGCTCACCGCCGGAGGCTTCGTCGCCGGCGTCGGAATCCTCTTCCTCCCTGGCCAGGCGCTCCTGCTCCTCTACCTGCTCCATAACGGCGTCGCCAATGGCGACCTCTTCCGGAACCCATTCTCCGTCGATACGGGTAAACCGGTCCATCTGCTCCGGATATTTCTGGTACAGATCCTCCATCTGGCGCGGATTGTCAAGCAGGACGACGGCCATATTATGATTCTCGTCCGCCGTCATCAGGCCGACCAGCTTCTCCAGCTCCTCTCCGCTCAGATCGCCGGCCTCGTCCACGATCAGATCCCTGCCTGTCAGCTGGGCGGAGACGGCGTCCACTCCGCGGCTGCTCAGCTTGCTGCCGGTGATCCTGACTGTCTGATTATGGCTGTCGTTCTGAATATGATACGCTTTCAGCCGTTCGATCGCTTTCTCGATCCCCTTCTCGGGAGTTCTTGTCTCGATCGCCATGAATTCCGGCGTCTGCGGTTCTGCCGCAGCTCCTGCCGCGCCGGCCGCCTCACCGGCTTCCGTATCCGTCGTCTCCGCCGCTTCCGGCTTGTATGCGCCTTCTTCCGCCTCTCCGAAATCTCCGTCCTCTTCTTCCTCTTCCGGATACTCCGCAGAAAACTCCTGCGCCTCGTTCTCCGCTTCTTCCGCATCCTCGCCCCGAAGCGCGGGCGGAAGCGTTCTGTGGATATCGTACAGCTTCTTGGTCTGTTCATTCAGGATATCTTCATCCGCCGCCGCTCCATCCTGAGCCAGCCGGGACATCTCCCTTGCCAGCTGCTCCTCAGCCGCCGCCTGATGGAGATTGGCCACCAGCTCCTCGTCGATCGTCACCCGCTCCTGCGCCTGCTGCAGCTGATCGTCCGGAACTTCCTCTACAGACTCTTCTTCCTCTGCTTCTCCGTAAGCCGGGCCGTCATACACCTCATCCCCGTCAGCCGGCTCGTAGTCCGCCGATTCGTAGCCATCCTGCCCGTTGTACTCCTGCTCATACGGATCCTCGCCGTAAACCGGCCCGTCCTCGTCGTAATCGTGGTCGGGGAACAGCATTTCACTGGAGAAACGCTCCTCCGGAGCCCGATCGTCCTCGCCGAACACATCTAGGGCGCCGTTTTCGAATTCCTGCTCCACCGCCTTGTACTGAGCCTCGTATTTGTCCGGATTCTGAACCAGGTCCTGCTGATAATCGGACAGCTCCGCAAACTGTGCCTTCAGGGCCAGCGCTTTATCCACATATTTTCCAAATGCGAACATCAGCGCAATCTTGTCGCACATCTGGACGCACAGATTCTTCTCTCCGATCGCGGCGTACAGCTCCGCCAGCTCGTACATCCAGCGTTCATCCAGCTCCGTGGAAACATATTTCTCCAGAGCCGCCGCCAGCTGCCTGCTGGACGCCCCCTTCGCCTTCAAGATCAGATAGCGAAGCAGATTCTGCCTGGGATCGCCCGGCGCCGCCTCGTTAAACTCCCTGTAGTATTCTTCCGCTTCCCGGACATTCCCTTCCCGAAGCGCCAGCTCCGCCAGCTTGAACAGAAGCCGCTTGCCGACAGGCGCACGCTCATAAGCCTGCATCAGGATCTCCTTGGCCTCCTGATACTCGCCGTTCTTCTCGTACACCTGGGAGATCATCGCCAGCAGGTTCGCATTGCGCACACGCCGCCAGTCGATGGTATCCGCAATCTTCATGGAGGTGGTGAAATCCCCCTTTGTCACCAGTTTCTTGATCTGTTCAACTTTAATGTTAAACTCGTACTTGTCCATGGTATCCCTTCCTGCTTTCCTGCGCCGTGCTGCTTGGGAGCGCTCCCTCCGTCTTCTGACGCAATGTATTCGCGGCGGTTACAGTTCGACCCGCCCTTCCAGCGCGCGGAGCAGAGTCACCTCGTCGATGTTCTCCAGATCCCCGCCCACCGGGACGCCGCTGGCTATGCGGCTGACCTTGATTCCCGTAGGCTTTATCAGCTTGCTGATGTACATCGCCGTCGTCTCACCCTCCAGGCTGGAATTGGTAGCGATGATCACCTCATTCACGTCGCCCTGAAGACGCTGCATCAGCTCTTTCAGTTTAATATCTCCGGGTCCGATCCCCAGCATCGGAGAAATGGCCCCATGAAGTACATGATAGACTCCGTCGTATCTTCCGGTCCGCTCATAAGCCACATAATCCCTGGGAGTCTCTACTACCATGATGGTTTTATGATCGCGGCCGGCGCTCCTGCAGACAGGACACAGGTCCTGATCCGTAAGCGTGCAGCACTCCCTGCAGTACCGGATCGTTCTGCGCGCCTCCGTCATGGACGAAGCCAGCCGGTCCACCTGCTCCTCCGGCATATTGATGATGTGAAATGCAAGCCGCTGCGCCGATTTGGCGCCAATGCCGGGAAGCCTGGATAATTCTTCTATCAGTTTGGTAATCTGGCCGCTGTAGTATTCCATGGTTTAGAACGGAAAGCCTCCGCCCATTCCGCCGAGACTACTGCCAAGTCCGCCGGCGAACCTGGACATGGCGTTGGCGGAATCCTCTTCCGCCTGGCGGAACGCCTCGTTGACCGCGGCCATGATCATATCCTCCAGCATCTCCACATCGTCCGGATCTACGGCCTCCGGGGAAATCTTCACAGCGGAGACCTCCTTCTTGCCGGATACGGTGACGCTTACCGCCCCGCCGCCCGCCGACGCTGTGTATTCCCTGGCTTCCAGTTCCTTCGTCGTCTCTTCCATCTGGCGCTGCATACGCTGGGCCTGCTTCATCAAATTGTTCATGTTCCCCGGCATGCCTCCCGGGAACCCGCCGCGTTTTGCCATGGCTTCCTTTCCTCCTGATTCTCTTATCTATATTCTGAACCTCACGGCTGTCCATCCGCCGCACCGCGTTCCGCCCCAGGGCGGCCGGCGCAGGTTCATTCCTTTCCTGTTCTTATACGGCAGGCACGGATCAGTCCTCCACCGTAATATCCATATGAATGTGCTCCTTCAGGTCCTCGGCAGTCACATAGACCGTGTCCGTGCGCTCGCCGTTCCCCAGAAGCCTAGCCTTGAAATAAATATCCTTGCCGTAAACCGACTTTACATATTCCTCCAGCTGCCCCATCACCTTCGCCTGTCTGCCGAATTCGAAGTTGTTCACGCTGGAAAATACGATCGTCAGGCAGCTGTCGCCGCTCGGCTCCACGATCGTGTCGCGGAAGCTGGGCCGCACCGCTCCCCCCAGTCCCCGGACGATCTTCCCCCATTCATTGCGGATCAGCTCCAGATCCTCAAGCTGGGCCTTCGGCAATACAACCTCGCGGGGCGGGGTAAACGCCTGCGCGGGCTGCGAACCGGCTCCCGGGGCGCTTCCCTGTGCCGCAGCCATGCCGGCGCCCGCACGATCCGCAGGCAGACCGGCTCCCGCAGCCGGCAAGGATCCGCCGGCTCCATACGCGTCCGCTCCGAACATTCCTGCCGCGCCAAACCCCTTCGCCGGCACGCCCTCTTCCAGCGTCTCTTCGATCTTGTTCAGCCGCTCGATAACGGAATCATAATCCTGTTCCATCTGCGGCTTCGTCAGTCTGATAAACGCCAGCTCCACCAGCACCCGTTTCTGGGATGCATAGCGGATCTGGTTGGACAGATCGGAAAGCACACGGATATACCGCATCAGCGTCTCCCCGTCCGTCACCCCCGCGTCTTCCTTCAGAAGCCGCAGGTTCTCGGAGGACATATCCACGATCCCCTCCGCATCCTCCACTGTCTGCGCCAGCAGAAGATTCCGCATATACCAGATAAAATCCGTCACGAACTGGGACAGCTCCCGCCCCTGAACGATCAGCTCCTCCAGCTGACGGATACAGTCTGCCGTCCGGCCTCCGGTCACCGCGCGGAACATCCGGCTGAAAATGGCGGTATCCACCGCGCCCAGCACGTCCAGCACACGGTCATACGTCAGGCATTCCCCGTAATGGAACGCGGCGCACTGATCCAGAAGGCTCAGCGCGTCTCTCATGGAGCCGTCAGCCGCCCTGGCGATGTAGGAGAGCGCCCTCTCCTCCACGTCGATCTGCTCCGCCGCGGAAAGCTCTTTCAGACGATCCGTGATCGTCGCGATGGAGATCCGCTTGAAATCATATCTCTGGCAGCGGGAAAGAACCGTGACCGGAATTCGGTTCACCTCCGTAGTCGCCAGAATAAAAATCACATAAGAAGGCGGCTCCTCCAACGTCTTAAGCAGGGCATTGAAGGCGCCTGTCGAAAGCATATGAACCTCGTCAATGATATAGACCCGGTAGTTCCCCTCCGTCGGGGGATACTGTACCTGTTCCCGGATCTCGCGGATGTTGTCGACTCCGTTGTTGGACGCGGCGTCGATCTCTACAACGTTCAGCGACGCGCCCGACGCGATGCTTCTGCAGATCCGGCACTCGCCGCAGGGACTGCCGTTCACCGGATGCTCGCAGTTGACCGCCTTTGCGAAGATCTTGGCAATCGTAGTTTTGCCGGTGCCCCGTGTACCGCAGAACAGGTACGCATGTCCGATTCGCTGCGACAGTATTTGATTTTTCAGTGTCGTTACAATGTGGTCCTGGCCCTTCACATCGTCAAATGCAGCAGGCCGCCACTTGCGGTACAGCGCCATGTAGGACATGAATCCGAGTCTCCTGTCATCAGGCATCCGCACAGACCGTTCCCATCAAACAGCGGCCTGTACGGACGCCCGGCATTCTGCAATCTATAAGATCTACTTCATCTTCTCATCGCCGAAGCAGATACCGATCATCTTCGCCTCGCGGATGATGGAGCTCTTCGGATCGACCACCTTCAGCTTACCGGCTACATCCTTCAGCGGGATCTTGTCGATGTCGTTGTTCTTCACGCAGACCATATAGCCGTATTCCTTCTGCTTGATCAGGTACGCCGCCTCGGCGCCCAGTCTGGTGGAAAGCACACGGTCATAGGGGCAGGGCTCTCCGCCGCGCTGCATATGGCCCGGAACGGTCACGCGGATCTCCTGGCCGGTCATCTCGGCGATCCTGGCGCCGATCTCGTAAGCAACCGACGGATAGACCGGACCTTTGGCCTTCTTCTCTTTCAGTTCCTTCTTGGTCAGCTTGGCGTCCTCCTTGGAGATCGCGCCCTCCGCCACCGCCAGGATGGAGAAGCGCTTGCCCTGACGGTTGCGCTCCTTTAGCGCATCCACAACGATATTAATATCATAAGGGATCTCAGGAAGCAGGATAATGTCTGCGCCGCCGGCAATTCCTGCGTGCAGCGTCGGCCAGCCTACCTTGTGACCCATGATCTCCACGATAAAGACGCGACCATGGGAGGAAGCCGTGGTATGAATGCTGTCGATGGCGTTGGTCGCCACGTTCACGGCGCTCTGGAAACCGAAGGTCATCTCCGTACCCCACAGATCATTGTCAATGGTCTTGGGAAGCGCGATGATGTTCAGGCCCTCTTCGCGAAGAAGGTTGGCCGTCTTCTGGCTGCCGTTGCCGCCCAGTACTACCAGGCACTCCAGACGGAGCTTACGGTAGGTCTGCTTCATGGACTCTACCTTGTCCAGGCCGTTCTCATCCGGCTCATGCATCAGCTTAAACGGCTGACGGGAGGTTCCCAGCATCGTGCCGCCCTGGGTAAGGATACCGGAGAAATCCGATGGCTTCAGGATCCGGTAATCCGTGTAGATCAGGCCCTTGTAACCGTCCTCAAAACCGATGATCTCCACCTCATTGTCGTACATGTTGTACAGTGCCTTCGCCACACCGCGCATGGTTGCGTTCAGCGCCTGGCAGTCGCCGCCGCTGGTAAGCATTCCGACTCTAATCATGTCCTTAAATCCCCTTTCTGTATTAGGATCGGGTTATATCGTTACAATAACCCCATTGTGTTATTATAATACAAAGGCAGAGATGGGACAAGGGGAAATTCAAGAAAAATACGAAATGATATGAAATCAAAAAGCACATATGGAAATCCGTGCGTCTCACTTTGAACGGCTGCCACAGACGTTACCTGCGCAGTTAACTCGGCCCAGGCTGCCTCGCGGCACACAGAGTAATCCGCTTAGTGCTGCTGCATTCCTGCCCTGACACGGTTCACGAAGCTCTGTTGCGCAAGACCCAAACGTCATCGCCACTTACGCAGGGCAGCTCCACAACAGACTGCCCGGGGTGAGACATCACCCCTGCTAGAGCGGATTGCAGGTACAGGGCACCGCTATCTCCCCGGCTGCACGGA
>CANQME010000140.1 GCA_947624815.1 uncultured Lachnospiraceae bacterium
GGAACAAACAAAAGCCCTGAGCAGTCAGGGCTAATGTTTAAAAATTTTCGGGACATTTTCATTTTCGCTTGACATCGAAAATTTGAGGAAATGCGCCGGACAATAATTTTCAGAAAATCTCCATAAAAAATGTAGCGCATCCCATCCCACCGGTGCTATACTAAAGGTAATACAATGGCGCGTCCCCTCACCCTGCGCATCCAAGAAGGGCCGCCTGTCCGACAGGAGGAATTTCAGATGGAACAGACCGCATTCATAACTGAACTTCGTGAAAATATCAGCAAAGTCATCGTAGGCCGCCAGGACACCATAGATCTTCTTCTGACCGCCCTTCTCGCCAGGGGCCACGTCCTTCTGGAGGACGTCCCCGGAACCGGCAAGACCATGCTTGCGAAGGCCCTGGCCAAAAGCATGGACCTGCGCTTCGCCCGGATCCAGTTTACCCCCGATCTGCTTCCCTCAGACGTCACCGGCCTGAACTATTTCGACCAGCAGGAAAGCCGTTTCGTGCTGCGCAAAGGCCCCGTCTTCACCAATATCCTGCTGGCCGACGAGATCAACCGCGCCACGCCCAGGACCCAGTCCAGCCTCCTGGAATCCATGGAGGAACGTCAGGTAACCATCGACGGCGACACGATGCCGCTTGAGGAGCCGTTCCTCGTCATCGCCACCCAGAACCCGATCGAAACCGCCGGCACCTATCCGCTCCCGGAAGCCCAGATGGACCGCTTCCTGATGCAGCTGTCCATGGGATACCCGACGAAGGAGGAGGAACTGGCGATTCTCAACCGGTTCGGAAAGGACAGCCCTCTGGACGGCTTAAAGCCGGTATGCGACGCGGAAAAGCTTGCCGGACTTCGCATTCTGGCCGCGGAAGTCTATGTCCATCCGATCCTGATGGACTACATGATCGAACTGATCCAGGCCACCAGAAGCGACAGCCAGATCCTGAGCGGGGTCAGCCCCCGCGGAAGCCTGGCGTTTTACCGCGCCGTCCGCGCCCACGCCCTGGTGCAGGGCAGGGACTACGTGGTTCCGGAAGATATCAAGGCCCTTGCCGTGCCGGTGCTGGCCCACCGCCTGGTGACGGCCCGCACGTTCGGCGCGCAGACCTCCGCCGCGGAGCTGATCACCCGTATCCTGCAGACCGTGCCGCTTCCCACCGAGGACTGGGGAAAACGTCTATGAAGATCGCCGTCATCGTATTCGCCGCATGGCTGTTCATGATGCTCCAGAACCGCCTTTTTCAGCGGTACTGGGACAGAGGACTGACGGCCCGGCTCTCATTTGCGCAAAGAGCCGCCACAGAAGGCGACACCGGACAGCTTAAGGAGATCATCACCAACCGCAAGTTCCTCCCTCTGCCGGTTCTCCATGTGAAATTCCAGATGGGCCGCTATCTGGTCTTTTCGGAGTCCAGCAATTTCAAGATCACGGACCAGAACTACCGGAGCGACATTTTCTCCTGCATGCCGTGGCAGGAGATCCGCCGTACCCTGGATTTCACCTGTAAGAAGCGGGGATACTACCATATAGGGAACATCGATCTGGTCAGCTACGACCTGTTTTTCTTCGGTCACTGCGTCGCCACGGTTCCGCAGGATACCTTCATGTACGTATATCCGGGACCGGCGGACCCGATCCGGCTGGAGCTGCCGCTTAAGAACCTGATGGGGCAGATTCTGGCCCGGCAGGCGCTTTTAAAGGACCCCTTCGAGACCCAGTCCGTCCGGCCCTACCAGTCCTACGACCCCTATAAGACGGTCAACTGGAAGGCCACCGCCCATACCGGAGAGCTGAAGGTCAACGTCTACACGCCGGCTTCCTCCTGGAACGTGACGATCCTCCTGGACATGGAATCGGAACGGCTCTGGGCCGACGAGGATCTGATCGAGGAATCGATCCGGCTCTGCGGCTCCCTGGCCCGGTGGATGATCGACCGGGGGATCCCCGTCGCCGTCTATTCCAACGGAAACGACTGCCTGACCGGGCTGCCGTCCCGTCTGGAAGCCGGGGCGGGCAAGGAGCATCTGCGAACCATTATGGAGCTTCTGGCGCGGGTCCAGATCTCCTCTCCCACCGCGGGAGCCCACGGCGCGCCTAAGAATACGTCCGGCTCGGCTCTGGACGCCCTGTATGCGAAAAACGCGGAACCGGACGCCGCTTCCCAGGGCGTCAGCCTCAACACCGGCGCCAAGATCGCCGGACAGGATCTCCACGTCACGATGGAGGAGCTGCTATTCCTCATGACCGACGAGCGGAGCAGCAGCTTCGGCACCGATACCACCCTGTACATCATGATCTCTCCCGGTCAGCGTGCTTCTCTGGCCGAGCATTTCGACGCCCTCTGCCGTCAGAGCATCGGATCCCAGTGGATCCTGCCCCGGCGGCCGGACGATCCGCTTCGCATCAGTCCTCTCCGCTTCGCGGAAATCTATGAATGGGAGGTGCCCTATGGCAGTTCGCAAATTATATAATTACTGGATCTCCAGGGACCGCACCGGATTCTATTCGGCCCTGGCCCTTCTGTTCATTCTCTTCTATATCATCGGAACGTTTATGGCCAATTACGGGGCCCCCGTTCTTGGCGCCAGGTTCCAGCTGGCAGGCTTCGTCTGCTTCGTCGTGCTCGTCGTCGTGTACTTCGTCCATAAGAACCTGAACGCCTACTACCGCTTCCTGGATATGTTTAAGGATACGGATCATCTTCCGCAGAAGCAGATCGCTTATGTGAATTCGTTCTGTATGACCGTGTTTCTGATCGCCGCCGTGATCGGGATCGTCGTCATGGCCTACGCGATGGAACCGCTGTGGCAGGCCATTGCGGACTGGTTCGCCAACCGTCCGGTCATCGAGGTCCGGGAAGCTCCGCAGGAATTTATTCCGCAACCCACGCAGTCCGCGGCGCCGAACTTTCAGGAGATCTTCGGCGAGGTCGAGGATCCCGGTCCTCCGCCTGTCTGGGTCAGCGTTCTGAACGCCGTCGCCGAGATCGGCGGGATCGTCATCGTGATCGCCCTGTTCTTTTACGCGATCCGCAAATGCGCCGGCAAGATGTGGGACTTTGTCACACGTCCGCGCCATTTTGACGAGGATGAGAAGATCTATCTGAAGCCTACCCTCGATATCCTTATGCACATCGCTCCGCCGGAAGCGGATGAAACGCAGCAAAAAAAGGGCCTTAAGTACTTTCTGTCCTATGAGGCCCGTATCCGCAGATATTATAAGAAACAGATCCTGACCGGGCGGAAGCAGCAGAAATGCGCCGGATCGCCCGGCGTATGGGCCGCCCCCAACGAACTGGAGCGGGGCGCCGGTCTTGACGACGCCACGCTGCACCGCCTGTACGAAAAAGCCCGTTACAGCCATATGGAATGTACGGAGGAAGACTGGCGGATCCTGGAGACGCGGCCGGAAACGCCTGCCGCGCCGTGATTCCTCCGGCGTGTCAGAAGGCGTTTTCTTGCCCTCTGCACGCAGGAAAGCCTCTCCCTTTTGCCTCCTGCGCAAACAGGAAAGCCTCTCCCGGCGCGTCAGCCGGCGTTCTTCTGCAGAATCTCCTCCGCGTAATTTACCGACGCCATCGCATCCCGGCAGTACCGGTCCGCGCCGATGGTTTTCGCGTACTCTTCCGTGAGCACCGCGCCGCCTACCATGACCTTCACCCAGGGTGTCTCCCGGCGCAGAAGCGCGATCGTCTCCTCCATGCTCGGAACCGTCGTCGTCATCAGGGCGCTTAAACCCACCAGCGGCACATGCTGCTCCGCCGCGGCGGCGGCCACCGTCTCCGGCGGCACGTCCTTGCCCAGATCGATGACCTCGTAATCATAATTTTCCAGAAGCACCTTCACGATGTTCTTGCCGATATCATGGATATCGCCCTTCACCGTGGCCAGTATGATCTTCCCCTTCTTCTGTCTGGACTCTCCCCTGCTACTCATATGCTCCTTGATCACTTCAAACGCAGCCTTGGCCGCCTCCGCGCTCATCAGAAGCTGCGGCAGGAAGACCGTGCCGCTCTCGAAGCCCTTTCCCACCTGATCCAGGGCGGGGATCATCTCTTCATTAATGATGTCGAGGGAATCCCGCCGGCCGAGAAGCGCCCGAACCGCCTCCTGAGCCTGTTCCTTCAGTCCCCTCCGGATGCAGTGCGACAGGGACATTTCCCCTGGGGCGCTCTGCTGCCCACCGGCGTTCCCGGCCGCAGAAGCCGCCGCTTCCGGCTGTCCGCCGTATACGGATATATATTCCCCGCACTGGGGATCCAGATCCGCCAGCGCACGGTAGCTGTAATACGCGCACATCATCGCTTCCGAATTCGGATTGATGATGGCGGCGTTAAGGCCGTTCTGCATGGCCATCGTAAAGAACGCGGCGTTGATATTCTCCCTCTTCGGCAGCCCGAAGGAGATGTTGGACACGCCCAGAACGGTCTTCCCGTGCAGCTCGTCCCGCACCCGTCTGAGCGTCTCCAGGGTCGTAAGCGCACCGCGGCTGTCGGAGCTGACCGTCAGGCACAGGGCGTCGATCAGGATGTCCTTCGGGGCGATCCCGTACTCTGCCGCCGTCCGGTATATTTTTTTCGCGATCTCGATCCGTCCGTCCGCCGTCTCCGGGATCCCGGACTCGTCCAGGGTCAGCGCCACCACGACGCCGCCGTACTTCTTCACAAGCGGAAATACGGCCCGCATGGACTCCTCCTTGCCGTTCACCGAATTGATCAGCGCCTTGCCGTTATAGATCCGCAGGGCCCGCTCCATGGCCGTGATATCCGAGGTGTCGATCTGCAGCGGCAGGTCGGTAACGCTCTGCAGCTGCCGCACCACCTCCTCCATCATGGCCGGCTCGTCGATCTCCGGCAGTCCCACATTGACGTCCAGCACATGGGCGCCGTGATCCTGCTGGGTCACGCCCTCCCGCAGGATGTATTCGATATTGTGATCCCGCAGGGCCTGTTTGAACCTGGATTTGCCCGTCGGATTGATCCGTTCGCCGATCAGCACCGGCGAGCTGCCGATCTCCACCGCCTGCGAATAGGAGGAAATGACCGTCCGGTTCTTCTCCTCAGGCAGCAGCTGCTTCTTGCTCCGGCACCGGGCCGTCATCTTCGCGATATGCTCCGGCGTCGTTCCGCAGCAGCCGCCCAGCGCGTTTGCTCCCATGTCGGCGATCTCCTCCATGACGCGGGCGAATTCATCCGCGTCGATATCGTAGACCGTCCTGCCGTTCTCCGTTCTCGGAAGCCCTGCGTTCGGATTCACGATCACAGGCACCGACGCCACCTTCAAAAGCTCCGCCAGGATCTCCTTCATCTGGACGGGCCCCAGACCGCAGTTGACGCCAAGCATGCTGACGCCAAGCCCCTCCAGCAGGGCCGTCGTGGACGCCACGTCGCCGCCGGTCAGCAGCTTTCCCTTCCTGTCGAAGATCATCGTCGCGCAGACCGGCAGATCACAGTTCTCCTTTGCCGCCAGGATCGCCGCTTTCGCCTCGTAACCGTCGCTCATGGTCTCCACAAGCACGAAATCGGCTCCCGCCTCCGCGCCGCAGATCACCACCTCTTTATACAGCGCGTAAGCGTCCTCAAAGGCCAGATCCCCCAGAGGCTTTAAAAGCTTCCCCGTAGGCCCCAGATCGAGTCCGATATAGGCGCAGGGTCCGTCGTCCCCGCCCGCCCCCGGCTGCATCCGCCGTTCCGCGGCATACCGCTCTCTGGCAGTCTTCGCGTTCTCCACGGCGGCCGTTACGATGCGCTTTAAGGAGAATTCCCCGTCCTTTCCGTACTTAAGCCCGTTGGCGCCGAATGTATTCGTTGTGATCTCGTCGCTTCCGGCCCTGAGATACTGCAGATGGATATCCTGCAGCACCTCCGGATGCGTTATATTCCAGGTCTCCGGCAGTTCTCCCGGCTGAAGCCCCTTCGCCACCAGAAGACTTCCCATTCCCCCGTCGAAAAACAGTTTCCGCTCCCTGACCGTCTCTAAGATACCCATTGCTTTGATTCCTTTCCTCTACACTCTCCTGAACTCACAGTCCGTTTTCGGACAGTCTTCGCAGCCCTTCACGACGCATGCAAGCGGCGTACGACCCACGCCGATCACCGCCGTCACCGATTTGGAAGGAGCCATCAGAAGACTGTCCGTCAGTGTGATCCCCACGCGCTTGCCCGCCTCCAGAGCGGCTATGACTGCCGGCTGGCACTCCAGGGAGAAATCCCCGTAGCCCGGGCTGAACCTGGGACGCAGATACCACCCCTCCGCCTCGTAGCGCCGCCGCAGTTCCTCGTTCACGCTGTCGCAGTAATCCTCCAGATACGCCGCGGCGGCCGCCTGCATCACCACGGCCCGGCTCATCTGCAGCTTTTCGTATTTCTGGATCAGAACGTCCGCACCCGCTCCCAGAGACGCGGCGAACAGCAGGAGCCTTTCGCAGCCCCGCAGGTTCTTCCCCAGCGCCCGGCTTTCGATCCGAAATACGCAGGCGTCGATCTCGTCACCCGATACCGTCAGCGGATATTCCCGCCAGATCGAGCGCGGCGACGCCATCCGCTCAAGCTCTTCCCAGCACTGCCGGATCAGCTCCATTACCGCCCCGTCTGCCGGCTGTCCCTGATAGCCCAGATACCGCAGCGTTTCCCTGACATTGATCTCCATCATAAGATCTCCGACAGATTCTCCCGGATCTTCGCCGCTACGTCCGGATGGTTCATGGAATATACATGGATATGGTTCACCCCGTTGGCGATCAGATCGATGATCTGGTCCGTCGCGTAGGCGATCCCCGCCTGCTTCATCGCCGCCGGGCGGTCGCCGAACCGGTCCACCAGCGCCTTGAAGCGGGCCGGCAGGTACGTCCCCGACATCCGGCAGATATTGGCGACCTGCTTCGCGTTTGTCACCGGCATGATCCCCGCCACCACCGGGATCGTGATCCCCCGCTCCCGGATCCGGTACAGGAAATTATACAGGATGTTGTTGTCAAAGAACATCTGGGTCGTCACGAAGTCGCAGCCGGCATCCACCTTCTCCTTTAAAAAGCCGATGTCCGCCGTTTTGTTCGCCGATTCCACATGCCCCTCCGGATAGCAGGCTGCGCCGACACAGAAGTCTCCGCCTGCCCTGATCTCCCGGATCAGCTCCGACGCATATTTAAAATCCTTCTCCACCTGCCCGTCCTGGGGAATATCCCCGCGAAGCGCCAGGATATTCTCGATCCCCCTCGCCTTCAGCTCGTCCATGATCTCATGGACCCGCTCCCGCGTGGAAGAAACACAGGTCAGATGGGCCAGTGTAGGCACATGGTATTCGTTGTTCAGCGTATCCGCGATGTCAATGGTGTATCGTCTGGTCCCGCCGCCGGCGCCGTAGGTCACGCTCATAAAATCCGGCTTCAGAAGGGCGATCGCCTTCGCCGCCGCTTCCACGTTCTCATACTTGTCCGCCGTCTTGGGCGGGAACACCTCAAAGGAGAGCGTCGGGCTCTCCTGAGCCAGAATATCTCTGATCTTCATGCCGCAATTCCTCCTGACCGCCGGATATCGTCCCTCCGGCAGCGTCACTGCATCCTTCTCTGCACCCGTACATCATATCACAATCCGCACGAAAGCACAACCACACAACGTTTAATTTCCTACTTCCGTCATAGGTTGTTTGCCATCCTACTGCATGAAGATGCTTGCCATCGGGGAATCCGCCGGCAGGATCAGCGTATTGTTGCTTCCGGTCAGCGACGCCCGCGCCGCCTCCAAAGACCTGGTAAACGCGTAGAACTCCGCCCGGTCCTCCGTACGGTAGGCGTCCGCCAGGATCCGCATGTATTCCGCCTCGCCCTCGGCGGTGACGGCCGCTGCCTGCGCCTCGGCGTTGGAGATATTGATGGCGATCTCCCGGTCAGTGGTATTGCGGATCACCTGGGCCTCGGATTTGCCCTCCGCGGTATAGGTCGCGGCGATCTTGTCCCGCTCGGAGATCATTCTCTCGTAGACAGCCTCCTTATTGTCCGCAGGCAGATCCAGCTTCTTGGTCTCTACCGCCAGCAGATGAATCCCGTACTGATCCACACTGGTCCCGATATTGGCCATGATCGCCTCGGACAGCTCTCCGTCCCGGCCGCTGATCACGTCGTTCTGGCTCAGGCTGCTGATCACGTTCTTGATGGAGTTATAGACCACGGCGTCGATCCT
>CANQME010000141.1 GCA_947624815.1 uncultured Lachnospiraceae bacterium
CTCTCATACGTACTCACGCTCTGGCTCTCTGATACATACGTGCTTACACTCTGGCTCTCCGAGACGCTCTGGCTCTCGTACGTACTTACGCTCTGGCTCTCCGACACGCTCTGGCTTTCCGATACATACGTACTCACACTCTGGCTCTCGTACGTACTTACGCTCTGGCTTTCCGACATGCTCTGGCTCTCGTACGTACTTACGCTCTGGCTTTCCGACACGCTCTGGCTCTCCGAGACACTCTGGCTCTCATACGTACTCACGCTCTGGCTCTCCGACACGCTCTGGCTCTCATACGTACTCACGCTCTGGCTTTCCGATACGCTCTGGCTCTCCGATACGCTCTGGCTCTCGTATGTACTTACACTCTGGCTTTCCGACACGCTCTGGCTCTCCGAGACACTCTGGCTTTCATATACACTCTCGCTCTCTTTCAGCGATTCGCTCGCATTTTCGAACGAATTTGACTGAGAAGTAGAGCCATCTTCACTTTCCGACGCATAACTTAAAGAAGCGCTTTCCGCCAAACTTTTCAAACTTTCAATCTCAGACTCAGCTATACGAAGACTCTCCGATGCATCAACAGAATTCTTTGAGCTTTCACTGGATGCCGCGTTTGAATCAGAGTCAAGCTCACTTAACTGGTTACTGACAGCTTCTGATAAACTCTCAATCTGACTATAATAATCGCTTACAGCAGCATTCGGATCTTTTAGGCTGTCCGTAGTAGATTGCATTTCCCTATTATAATCATATGTAGTCCTCGCACCTGGTCTCCAATAGTCTGCCTGACCCTGTTCAATATTGTTAATAGAAAGTCCATATACTAAACGATCTCCATCATATAATCCAAATTTTCCATTTGGATCTCTTTTTAAAACATATTCGCCATTACCTAGACGGTATCTATCATTTTCTCCATTAGTTTGATATCTAAATTCACTATCTTCAATGACAAGCTGTCCATTAGCAAATCCATCTACTGTCAATTTGTGCCAGTCGCCATTCTCATCCTGAACCACAACATAAGAAAATTTATTTTCAGTACCACCAGCTACTTCATACTGCTTCCCAGCTACAGTTTTATGACCTACCGATGTCGTCCCACCTGAATTATTATATAAATTGGCTTTTCTTTCATATGTGGTGTAATAACATTTTGAACCATCAGAAGAAACAACAAATACTTTTACAAGGTGATCCGTCCCATTTCCATCATCAAGGATATAATAAACTGTGCCATCAGGATTAATCTGTCTCTCCCAATCGCCTTCATAATAGGTTCGATCTCCAACCGAAATTACTATTTCCCCTTCTTCTGTAATTTCATAATGGACATTAGGTGCATCTTCTGTACCAATGTTTCCTTCGTTATGTTCTACACCATACGGAATCCCAAAAAGCGATGTTTTTTTTGTAGTTGCTTCCGTTCCTTGTTCCACAACATAATTAATCGTAGCCTTCTTAACAACAACCTCATTACCATCATAAGTATACTGGTAAACTTGGATCATATCCCTGCCTTGGGCATCTTTATAATAGACATTATAATAATCTTCTTCTCCTTCAATTTTTTCTATTCTAGTTAAAGTTGCCCCCTCATCAGCAAGATTATACTCAACAATTTTATCAGCCACCGCTTTCCTATTTTCAGCTAAATCCTGTCCAGCCAATGAAGCCGAATTCAATTCGGATAACGCAGACTCATATTCCGATGCAGCCTTTGCTTCACCGCTGGTATATCCACTAATCGTATAGTTCTCCGACGCCGACTCATAGGCACTTAAAGACTCACTGTAAGCAAGACTGTCGGAAGCGCTCTCGGATTCTACTTTTGATGCGCTGTTAGAAGCTGAAAATGACGCGGATTCGGAGGTTTGTACCACTTCACTCTGTTTCTTCTCCGCGTATTCGCTTGCGGACAGACTCTCACTGTTATAACTTGCGGATGCTGATTCTGCCTCACTCTGATTCTTTTCAGACGTTGACTGAACTTCCTCCCAGGTCTGAATCTCAATCTCGCCGTTTTCATTTTCAACCGCGGTCAAGCGAACAGTCTGCTCCGCGCCGTTTTCATCTATATAACGCACCATATAGCTGCCGTCCACTTTCTCCATGCTGCTAACGGCATAATTGGATGCGCCCATCTGCTGCCGGATCATGGCTTCCGCCAGATTTTCAACAAGCGTTTTCCCATCTCCAACACCGCTTTCGCGATAGGCATTCAAAGCGGCCCTGGCGTTGTCTACGGCCTGCTGAAGCAAGACCTGTTCGCCTGCGGCAGATTCCTCTTCGGCAGTCTCAGAGCCGGACAATGAGTTTTCTTCCGACTCAGAATCGGACACAGAATTCTCTGACTCGGAACCGGATGTCTCCTCATTGGATACAGACTCGCTGGATATCTCACTGCCGTTTTCACTTCTGGCAGACATTTCCTCCGAACTGATCTCGCTTTCGGCATCGCTCTCCGAATCGGTTGCACTGGCATCACTCTCACTTCCTGCATTTTCATCCTCAGCGGACGTTTCTGCAGAATCGGTCTCACTTTCGATCTCACTGCCAGTAGACGTTTCTGCGGAATCTGTCTCACTTTCGGTCTCACTACCAGTGGACGTCTCTGCGGAATCCGTCCCGCTTTCAGTCTCACTGCCTGCAGAAGTCTCTTCAGAAACGGTATCGCTCGCTGTACCGTCTTCCGCCCCAACCTCACTCTCACTTACAGATCCAACTTCACTGCCTTCGCTCTCACTTCCAGCGTTCTCGCTCTCCGCGGACGTTTCAGCAGACCTGCTCTCGCTGCCAGCTGCGTTTTCCGAGCCAACAGTTTCCGCCGAATCCACAGAATTATCCGCATTCGAAATAACCTCCTCTGACGCAGAGGTGGTATCTGCCTGTGTCGAATTTTCATTTGTTATATCGGAATCGGAGGTTGAATGAACCTCTGACTGTGATTCCGGCTCCGTCTCAGACGCGGAGTCGGTATTGGAAGTCGTATCGCTTCCGGATGGAATCTCCATCATTGTATCCGAAGTACTGGCGGTCTCCTGCAGCTCCGCCTCGGCCTCCAGGGCCTGCTCATCCTTCAGTTCTGCCTGCTCTTCCAGCTCGGCAGCCAGTACAACATTCGCGTCGACCGCTACCCCCCCAGAACGATACCCGTAGCGCCCATCGCCTTAAGGACGTTATTCATCTTATTCCTTTTTCTCTGCTTCTTGCTCATGGTTCCTCCTCTGATTCTGCCTCATCGGGTTCTCTGCTTCTCGACCCTATCTCTCCCACCAGGTACGTGACCTATACTATACTACAAAAATAAGAATGCCCACGTTTCACATCCTTATCATATCCAGCCACACTATTCAGCCATAGTACAATATTATGCCCTAGGGCGGAAAATGTCAATACTGTGAGAAATAAAATTTCTTAAATTTTTCGTCCAGTTGCCTGCAGGGAAAATCTCGGAAAATCCGCCGGTTCAAGGCTTACGCCAACGTGCAGGGCTTCGGGGCCGCCATGGTTATATACATGGCCGCATGGCCGGGATTTCGAACCAGAAAAATGTGATTTCCCTTGTTTTTTTCTTGTACATAACATATAATTATATAAAAGTGTGATAACTGAACATAATAGTGCCTATAAAAGTGTGATAAGATCTGATGCTGGCAAGCTCCCAACGCATCCTCCCCAAAAAGATAAATAGCTGCTCAACTTACGAGGTCGGGGCGGCTATTTCTGTGTCTTGTGATTATCGTTACGCCCGCTTGCGTATCCGACGCGAAAACATGCCAGCCCGAAGCTGAGCACTGCCAAAAGGCCTTCACAGGAACGGCAGCATATATACCGGTATATAATGAATCCCATTTTTCCATGTATAATCTTTGGTATGAACCACATATTTGTCTCTTATGCGGCTGCTGAACTTATCGCAAAACACATCTAATGATCTATGGCTTCTGTAATTGCCGGACTTCACCTCGATCGGGCATATCTTATCTCCCACCGATATTAAAAAATCAATCTCATACAAATGATTGGATGTTCCATTTTCCATTGTATAATAGAACAGATTATTCCCTTTCGCGATCAGCATCTGTGCAACAACACTTTCATATACATATCCCAAATTAACATCTAACTTGTCTGAAAGCAGCTTATTATAAATCACATTCTCCGTATAGTTCTTATCCTTAAATGCAAGTGTCACAAACAGACCCACATCGGATGTAAACAGCTTATAACGTCCTGCATCTTTGCCCAATGCCATGCCCACGCCGGGATTATTCGCATGATACGCAATATTCACAGTATATGAACTGAGCATATCAGGGAGCAGCTCACGAACCTGTTCGGAACGAATTCCCTCTCTTGCGCTTGACAAAACATATCTCGACGCATTGCCGCTGAGATTCGCAGGGATCGCGTCGAAGATGTCGCCGGCAAGCCCGGTTCCGTCTATCTTGGTAAAATCTTCCTCATACAGATCTATGATTTCTCTTTTCACTTCGTCGACAGTCTGCAAATGATTCTGCTCAATATAGGTTTCGATCGCCTGCGGCATTCCGCCGACGAGCATATATAGTCTGAAAATCCGCATAAGATTTCTATGCATAGTGTTTCCGGCAGCCCTTCCCTTTTGAAGAAGCGTCCTGATCGTATCTGCTGATATCTCATCGCCAATCGCCCACAGAAATTCTTCAAAATCCATAGGATACATAGATATCTTATGTTCCTCACTTGGAATCAGGATATCTTTTGTATTCTTTCTTATTGATAAAAGGGAGCCTGTTTCAATATATTTGTATCTTCCATCCGCGACAAGATATTTAATTGCCTGTCTGGCCTTTGGCAATAACTGTACTTCGTCGAATATGATCACAGATTCCTTCTCATACAATCTGGTACCGGTCAGCTGTTGTAACTGCAGGAAGAAAAAATCCAGATCATACGTATCATCAAACAGCTCTTCTATCGCCCTGCTTGTATGGGCAAAATCAATCAGAATATAGGATCGGAACTCATTCCTGGCAAATTCTTCTGTAATCGTTGACTTTCCGACTCGTCTGGCTCCTTTTATGAGGAGCGCATATTTATCACTGCGATTCTCTTTCCATTCAAGTATCTCATCGTATATTTTTCTTTTAAATACCGGTCTGTTCATATCTGTCACCGCCCTCTCATAGAAAGTATAACGCAAATCCCCATTCATGTAAACCCATTTTCAACGCAAATCCCCGTTCATAATATCCTATTTTCTACGCAAATCCCCATTCGTCTATTATTTACCAATTTTTCTTCTATATACAGCAACAAAATGATAAAACGCCACGGAGCGTCTTCCATCCGGCAATAACTGCTGAATTTCATGACGCTCCGCGGCGTTTTCACGTGTTATATTGGGTTACAACGTTTCAAAACCCATTACCTGCTGTAATTCACAATTACTTGTTGTACCGCACGATCTTCCCGAAGTCCGGCTTGAGCGACGCGCCGCCCACCAGGCCGCCGTCGATGTCGGGCTGTGCGAACAGCTCCGGCGCGCTGGACGCGGATACGGAACCGCCGTACTGGATGCGGATCGCTTCTGCAGTCGCCTCATCGTACAGCTCTCCGATGCAGGCGCGGATCGCCGCGCAGACCTCCTGAGCCTGCTCGGTGGTGGCTACCTTGCCGGTGCCGATGGCCCAGATGGGCTCGTAGGCGATGACAGCCGTTTTCGCCTGATCCGCGGTCACGCCCAGGAAGGCGATCTTGATCTGCTGGCGGATCCAGTCGATGGTGATGCCCTGCTCACGCTGCTTTAAGGACTCGCCGCAGCAGATGATCGGGGTGATGTTGTGCTCGAAAGCCTTGAGGATCTTCTTGTTGACGGTCTCGTCGGTCTCCGCGAAGTACTCTCTTCTCTCGGAATGGCCGATGATCACGTACTTGACGCCGGCGTCTGTGAGCATGTTCGGGGAGATCTCGCCGGTGTAGGCGCCCTTCTCCTCATAATACATGTTCTCGGCGCCGATCTGGATATTCGTTCCCTCGGCAGCCTTCATGGCCGGGATGATGTCGATGGCCGGTACGCAGAAGACCACGTCCACGTCGTCATTGACGACCAGGGGCTTTAACTGCTCGACTAACGCAACCGCCTCGCTGGGGGTCATGTTCATCTTCCAGTTGCCGGCGATGATTTTCTTTCTTGCCATTGTTTATGTCTCCTTTTTCCTAAGGTGTGTTCCACTTAACCAGCCTCACGCTTCGCCTGCCGGCGCCCGCTCGCTAAGTGCTCACTGCTTGTCATCAGCAGCCGCTACGCCCGGGAGCTCCTTGCCCTCAAGGAATTCAAGGGAAGCGCCGCCGCCGGTGGAGATGTGGCTGACCTTGTCGGCGAAGCCCAGCTGATTCATGGCTGCCGCAGAGTCGCCGCCGCCGATGATCGTGGTGGCTTCGGTATCAGCCAGAGCCTTGGCGACCGCGATAGTGCCTTTGGCCAGAATCGGATTCTCGAATACGCCCATCGGTCCGTTCCAGACGACGGTCTTGGCGGACTTCACAGCGTCAGCATACAGCTTGGCGGTCTCCGGTCCGATGTCCAGACCTTCCATGTCGGCCGGGATCGCGTCGGAGGAAACAACGGATACCTCGATCGGAGCGTCGATCGGATTCGGGAAGGAAGCGGCCACGGTGGTGTCGACCGGCAGAAGCAGCTTCTTGCCCAGCTTCGCGGCCTTGTCCATCATTTCCTTGCAGTAGTCGATCTTCTCGTCGTCTACCAGGGAGTTGCCTACGCCCTTGCCCTGCGCCTTCAGGAAGGTGAACGCCATGCCGCCGCCGATGATCAGGGTGTCGCACTTCTCAAGCAGGTTGTTGATCACATTCAGCTTGTCGGCAACCTTGGCGCCGCCCAGGATCGCTACGAACGGTCTCACCGGATTCTCTACCGCGTTGCCCAGGAAATCGATCTCCTTCTGCATCAGATAGCCGACTGCATTGGTGCCGCCCTTGGCGGTGATGAACTTGGTCACGCCCTCAACGGAAGCATGAGCCCTGTGAGAGGAACCGAACGCATCGCATACATAGTCGTCAGCCAGATCGGCCAGTTCCTTGGAGAACTCTTCGCCGTTTTTGGTCTCTTCCTTGCCGCGGAAGCGGGTATTCTGCAGAAGAACCACATCGCCGTCCTTCATCGCTGCGACTGCTGCCGTAGCGGCCTCGCCGGTCACGTTGTAATCGGACACGAATACGACTTCCTTGCCCAGCTTCTCGGTCAGTCTGGCGGCTACGGGAGCCAGGGACTCACCCTCGTTGGGGCCATTCTTTACCTTGCCCAGATGGGAGCAAAGGATCACCTTCGCGCCCTCGCCGATCAGCTTGTTGATGGTGGGCAGAGCGGCTACGATACGGGTCTCGTCCGTGATCTTGCCTTCCTTTAACGGTACGTTGAAATCGCAGCGCACCAGAACCTTCTTGCCTTTCAGATCCTTCAGATCGTCAACTGTCTTCTTGTTAAGCATCTGTATTACCCCTTTCTGAAATTGAATACCCGGAAATGCATCCCTGCCCCTGTGGCCGGACCCCGGCGGCGGAAGCGGACGCTTCTCCGTAAAAAGGGTCCGGTCCTAAGACCGGACCCTAGTGGTCACTGATATATTCAGCTCGCGCTCTCTATCAACCTAACTCTGCGAAGTACTTGATGGTGCGGACCATCTGGCTGGTGTAAGAGTTCTCGTTGTCATACCATGACACAACCTGAACCTCATACAGATCGTCAGCGATCTTGGCAACCATGGTCTGAGTCGCATCGAACAGGGAGCCGTAGGTCATTCCGATTACATCGGAGGAAACGATCGGATCCTCGTTGTAGCCATAGGAAGCGGAGGAAGCTGCCTTCATAGCGGCGTTGATGCCCTCTACGGTCACATCGGTGCCCTTGACAACTGCGGTCAGGATCGTGGTGGAGCCGGTCGGAACCGGTACACGCTGTGCAGAACCGATCAGCTTGCCGTTCAGTTCCGGAATAACCAGGCCGATCGCCTTGGCAGCGCCGGTGGAGTTGGGAACGATGTTGGCAGCGCCGGCTCTCGCTCTGCGCAGGTCGCCCTTCCTGTGCGGGCCGTCCAGGATCATCTGGTCGCCGGTGTAAGCATGGATCGTGCTCATGATACCGGACTGGATCGG
>CANQME010000142.1 GCA_947624815.1 uncultured Lachnospiraceae bacterium
TCCTTATTCGGAGCCAGCTCGACGAAGGCGCCGAAGTTCATGATCCGGGCCACCTTGCCGGTGATCACCTGGCCGACCTCGACATCATTGACAATGCTCTCGATGATGCTGATCGCCTTTTTGATCATATCCGCATCCACGCCGCAGACGGATACGCTGCCGTCGTCCTCGATGTCGATCTTCACGCCGGTCTCCTCGATGATCTTGTTGATCACCTTGCCCTGCTTGCCGACCACATCGCCGATCTTCTGCGGATCGATCATGATCTGCTCGATCTTCGGCGCGTACGGGCTCAGCTCCGGCCTCGGCTCGGAGATCTCCGGCCTCATGCAGGTATCCATGATGAACAGTCTGGCCTCGCGGCAGCGGGCGATGGCCCCCTCCACGATGGGTCTGGTCAGACCGTGG
Organism: uncultured Lachnospiraceae bacterium; assembly: GCA_947624815.1. Classification (GTDB taxonomy): domain Bacteria; phylum Bacillota; class Clostridia; order Lachnospirales; family Lachnospiraceae; genus UBA3402. The sequence goes on from CANQME010000142.1 coordinate 409, forward strand.
ATCTTAATATCCATCTGGATGGCGGTAATGCCGTCCACCGTACCGGTCACCTTGAAATCCATGTCGCCGAAGAAGTCTTCCAGTCCCTGGATATCGGTCAGCAGAACGAAATCGTCGTCCGTCTCGCCGGTCACCAGACCGCAGGAAATACCGGCCACCATCTTCTTGATCGGCACGCCCGCTGCCATCAGGGACATACAGGACGCGCAGGTGGAAGCCATGGAGGTGGAACCGTTGGACTCAAAGGTCTCCGAAACGGTACGGATCGCGTAGGGGAACTCCTCCGTGCTGGGAAGCACCGGAAGCAGCGCCCTCTCTGCCAGCGCGCCATGGCCGATCTCCCGGCGGCCCGGTCCGCGGCTGGGCTTGGTCTCGCCTACGGAGTAGGACGGAAAGTTATAATGATGCATATAGCGCTTGCTGACTTCATTCTCATCCAGGCCGTCCAGCCTCTGGGCGTCGGACAGCGGGCCCAGGGTGCAGACGTTGCAGATCTGGGTCTGGCCGCGGGTGAACATGGCGGAACCATGCACTCTCGGAATAATGTCGATCTCGGCGGAAAGCGGACGGATCTGATCCATCCTGCGCCCGTCGGGACGCTTGTGGTCCTTCAGGATCATCTTGCGGACCGTCTTCTTCTGATACTGATAGACAGCCTCGTCAAGAACCGCCAGCCAGTCCTCCTTCTCCGCGAACGCCTCTGCCAGCTTCTCGGTGATCTGGCGGATGTTCTCCTCCCTCACCTGCTTCTCGTCGGTGAAGACGGCCTCTTCCATCTGCTCCGGCGTCACGATCTCCTTCATGGCCGCGAACAGCTCCTCCGGAACCGCGCAGCTCTCATAGGAGTGCTTCGCCTTGCCTACCTCGGCGACGATGGAATCAATGAACCGGATAATGACCTGGTTCACCTCGTGGGCGCGGTAGATCGCCTCGATCATGGCGTCCTCGGGAATCTCATTGGCGCCGGCCTCGATCATGATGACCTTCTCCCTGGTGGAGGCCACCGTCAGGTTCAGGTCGCCTTCCTTCCACTCGTTCTGGGAGGGATTGATGATGAACTGGCCGTCCACCATACCCACCTGGGTCATGGCGCAGGGGCCGTCAAACGGAATATCGGAAACGCACGCCGCGATGGCGGAACCCAGCATGGCCACCAGCTCCGGTCTGCACTCCGGATCCACGCTCATGACCAGATTGTTCAGGGTCACGTCGTTGCGGTAATCCTTCGGGAACAGCGGCCGCATGGGGCGGTCGATCACGCGCGAGGTCAGGACCGCGTTCTCGGACGCCTTGCCCTCCCGCTTATTGAAACCGCCGGGAATCTTGCCCGCCGCATACATCTTCTCCTCGTATTCTACGCTTAACGGGAAGAAATCGATACCGTCTCTCGGCTTATCCGACGCCGTCGCCGTAGAAAGCACGGTGGTGTCGCCGTAATGCATGAATGCCGCGCCGTTGGCCTGCTTCGCGACTCTGCCGATATCAACGGTCAGCGTCCTGCCTGCAAGCTCCATGGAAAAACTTTTGTACATGGTGTTAATCTCCTTTTTCTATATTTCCCGCAGAAGACGCCGAAACTACTGAAAAACGTACCGCGGCGCTGCGATACGCTTTTCAGCGGTCTCGGAACAGCTTCTGCGTGGATTACAATACTAAAGATAGGGTGGAGAGAAGTCTCCACCCTAACCGGCCGCGATTATTTTCTGATGCCTAATTTCTCGATCAGCGCACGATAGCCATCCAGATCCGTCTTCTTCAGATAATTCAGAAGTCCTCGTCTCTGGCCTACCATCTTCAGAAGTCCGCGTCTGGAATGATGATCCTTCTGGTTCACCTTCAGGTGCTCGGTGAGTTCGGCGATCCGCTCGGTCAGAATCGCGATCTGGACCTCAGGAGATCCCGTGTCCCCGGGCTTACGGCCGTACTCGGCAATGATAGCCGCCTTCTTTTCCTTCGAAATCATGATGTTCCTCCTTATTCTCTACTGACCGTGAACCAAGTCTGCGGTTGGAGTGTCCGCAATCTGAGTCCCGGCGCCAATTAATACCAGGTTATTCTAGCATAGACATTTGTGCTTGTCAAGATAAGAACGCGCATATTCTTCATCCCGGTCAAGCTGCTCCTTCAGCTCCTTAAGGGAGCCGAATTTCTGCTCGGGGCGCTCGAAATTCAGCAGCTGCACCTGAATCGTTCTGCCGTAGAGATCCCCTTCCCAGTCCAGAAGGCTGGTCTCCACTCCCACCGGCCAGCTGCCCTCTACCGTCGGCTTGCGGCCGATGTTGGTAACGCCGCCCAGATACCTGCCGTCCAGGAATACCCTGGAGACGTACACGCCGAAGGGCGGAAGGCATTTCTCCTTCGGAGGGATCAGGTTGGCCGTCGGATGGTTCAGCTGCGGACCGCCGATATGATTGCCGTGAACCACGGTTCCGCTGAAGGAATAAGGCTGTCCCAGAAGCGCCTGCACCTTCTCCATATGGCCCTTCTCCAGCTCTTCCCTGATATAGCTGCTGCTGATGTCCCGGCTGTCGTCCCGGACCTTGCCGATGATCTCCACCTCATAGCCGAGTTCCGGCGCCATGCGCTTAAGGAGCGCCGCGTCGCCTCTTCTTTTGTAGCCGAACCCGCAGTCGGTGCCGGCCACAACGGCCCTGGCGTTCATTTTCCCGACCAGGATCTCCCGTACAAATGTGTCCGCCGGCATCCGCGACACCTGCTCCGTAAACGGGTATTCCACCAGATAATCGATGCCCAGGGCCTCCATGCCGGCCCTGCGTTCCCCGTCGGTGGTGATCACCTGCCGGGGAAGGCCGTCGACGCGGACCGCCGGGGCCATATCAAAGGTGAAGACCGCCGTCTTATAGCCCTTCTTGGCCTTCCATTCCAGCATTCGCCGCAGAAGCTTCTGGTGGCCTGTATGGCGGCCGTCGAACTTCCCGATGGAGACCACGGTCGGTTCCTCAATATGAAAATCCGTTATTCCGATGAAACACTGCATATAGTTCTTCCTTTATCTGTGATCAGCCGGCGCTCTCCGACAGAAACAGCTTCCACGGCTTCAGTCTGTTCTTCTCCGGTTCATAGACGTAGATACCAAGGAATCGGCCGCCGCTGTCGTAAAGCCGGTATTTGCCGGTGTTTTCCGGCCCGCTTGCGGGCCCGTTCCCGGCTCCGGGTTCGGTTCCGGGTTCGGGGTCGGTTCCGGCGCCGCTTTCGGCCCCGAGTTCGGTTCCGGCTCCGGGTTCGGTTCCGGCTCCGGCGTCGCTTTCGGCCCCGGGTTCGGTTCCGGCTCCGGGTTCGGTTCCGGCCCCGGCGCCGCTTTCGGCCCCGGGTTCGGTTCCGGCTCCGGCGCTGTTCCCAGACGGCTTTCCGTCTGCGAAATGCACCTGACCAAGACCCAGCGGATTGCCGTTGCGGGCCATCCGGTCCGCCTCCGGCTCTGCCGACGCCTTCGGATACCCCGAAAACATCTCTTCCACCGGAACGATGCGCGCCTCCAGACCGCCTTCGTCCCGCAGCTGCTCGATCTGCGCCAGGTGCAGGCTGTCCCCTACGCCGAACCGGCCCACGCGCACCCGCAGAAGACTCTCCATACAGGCGCCGCAGCCCAGCTTCTGCCCGATGTCATGGCAGAGAGTCCGGATATAGGTGCCCTTCGAGCACTGTACGGTCATCGTAACGCGCGGCAGATCCACCGACTCGATGTCAATCCGGTGGATCACGACCGGCCTGGCCTGCCGTTCTACGGTCCTGCCCTGGCGGGCCAGCTCGTAAAGCTTCCTGCCGTTTACCTTCAGCGCCGAATACATGGGCGGAACCTGATCGTACCGCCCGACGAAGCTCAGAACCGCCTCTGCCGCCTGTTTCTCCGTGATCACCACCGTACCGGCGTCCGTCAGTTCCTGCGAATCCACCTCTGCACCAACATCCGTCAGTTCCTGCGAATCCACCGCTGTACCGGCGTCCGTCAGTTCCTGCGAATCCACCTCTGTACCGGCGTCCGTCAGTTCCTGCGAATCCACCTCTGTACCGGCGTCATCCGGTCCGTCCTCCGGTTTCTCTGGAACCAACGACGCTGCTGCGTCCGCCGGTTTTCCGGCATCATACGCAGGAGTCTCCTGCAGGGCCGGCGCCACCGTCCGTTTTCGCAGCACACAGCCGCCGATATCCTGGGTGTCTGTCTCCACGCCCAGAAGCATGACGGCCCGGTAGGTCTTTCCTTCGTCGGTCAGCATGTCGCAGAGCCTGGTCGCCTGTCCTAGGCATACGGGAAGCACCCCTTCCGCGTCCGGATCCAGGGTGCCCGTATGGCCGATCTTTTTCATTTTCAGAATCCCGCGAAGCTTCGCCACCACGTCGTGGGACGTGAAGCCCCGTTCCTTATACACATTCAGCACGCCTTCGTACATCAGCGCTCTCCTGTCTCTGCCGCTTCATGCTGCCGGATCTGCCGTTCGATATGCTCCGACAGGTTGTTGATCACATCATGAACGCTGCCGTGCATGGTGCATCCTGCCGCCTTCTTATGCCCGCCGCCGCCGAAATAAGCGGCGATCCTGCTGACGTCCACATAATTCTTGGAGCGCATGCTGACCTTGAACTCGCCCGTCCCCGACTCGCTCAGGAAAATGGACGTCTCGACGCCGTCGATCAGCCGCAGCTGCTCCACGATGCCGTCCAGATCGCTCTTCTCCACGCCGTAGAACTCCATATCCTTCTTTCGGACCACGCTGAAGACCGCCTTCCCGTCCAGGAAGGAAATGCTCTCCAGAAGGGCCCTTCCCAGGATCTGGGTCTGCAGATAGGATTTGTGGTAGAACGCCTCGTCGATGATCCGGCCGAACTCGATCCCTCTGGCCATCAGCCGTCCCGCAATCTCCATGGTCCTGGGCGAGGTATTGTCATACTTGAAGACGCCGCTGTCGGTAATGATCCCGGTATAAAGGCATTCCGCCACATCCCGACTGATCCGTTCCTCATCAAGCTGCCCGTAAAGCACCTCGCAGGCGGAGCTTGCATTCGCGTCGATGAGATTCTCCCTCGCGTAGCCCGGATTCGTCACATGATGATCCAGGCAGATCGAATAACCCGCCTTCTCAAACACCGGCCCGAAGCCCTTAAGCATATCCCTGGCGGAGCAGTCCAGGCAGATGCACAGATCCACCGAAAGCCCCGCCGGCGCCTCGTGAAGGATCCGGTCGAAATTCTTCAGATACGACAGCTTCGCGGGACATTTCTCCAGGTAGACCGTCACGTCCTTGCCGGGATCCTGCTCCCTGATATAATTGTAAGCGGCCAGGCAGCTGCCGACACAGTCGCCGTCCGGGTTGGTATGCCCGAGGATCGCGACCGTATCCGCCCTGCTGACCAGTTCTTCCAGTCTCGTCATGGAATCACCCCTCTGTATGGCGTGCGTCCGCCGTTATTCCTCCGAATCGGGAACCTCTGTCTGTTCCGCGTTCTCCTCCGGCGTCTCATCCTTCAGATCCTTCGTGACCTCATTGATCAGGTGCGTCATGTTCACGCCGTATTCAATGGAGGAATCCGCCACAAATGTGATCTCCGGCGTATTGCGCAGATTGACCCGCGCGGCTAGCTCCCGGCGGATGAAGCCCACGGCGCTTTTTAATCCCTCCAGGACCTCCTTCCGGCTGTCGGGACCGCCGCCAAGGACGCTGATAAACGCCTTGCAGTACTTCAGGTCCGGCGAGACCTCCGCGCCGGTCACAGTGATCATGGCGCCCTTCAGACGCGGATCCTTCACCTGGGTGCGGATGATCTCGCTCAGCTCCCGCTGCACTTCCATATTGATTCTTGTATTTTTGATACTGTTTTTACGCATGATACTTCCTTCCTGCATGCCGTTTCCCGCACGCACGGCTTCCGGCCACGCCTGCGAATGACGTTTGCCTGGCGGCGGCTTCCGGCCTCACACCGGCAGGCACCTTCCGCGCCGGAATGTTTCGCCCTGCTGCCGGACGGGTTTTCCCGCCGCAGCGTCTCCGGCCCCATCTCAGGCCGGCGCCCGCCTGGAACCGTCTGCCGCTGCTTACCTAGGCACCTCCACCATGGCGTACGCTTCGATCATATCGTCCTCCTGCAGGTCGTTGAACTTCTCGAAGGACAGGCCGCACTCGTAGCCGGAGGCCACCTCCTTCACGTCGTCCTTGAACCTCTTAAGGGACGCCAGCGGACCCTCGTACAGCTTCTCGCCGTTTCTCGTGATGCGCACGGAACAGCCTCTCTGCAGCTTGCCGTCCAGCACGTAGGAACCGGCGATGGTACCCACGCCGGAGGCCCTGAAGGTCTGGCGCACGACCGCATGGCCGATGACCTGCTCCTCGAAGATCGGATCCAGCATGCCCTTCATGGCCGCTTCCACATCCTCGATCGCCTGATAAATGACGCGGTACAGGCGGATATCCACCTTCTCCTGCTCGGCGATGGACTTGGCGGTGGCGTCCGGCCTCACATTGAAGCCGATGATGATGGCGTTGCTGGCCGATGCCAGCGTCACGTCGGACTCGTTGATGGCGCCGACGCCGCCGTGGATCACTTTGACCACCACTTCCTCGTTGGACAGCTTGGTCAGACTCTGGGTCACGGCCTCCACCGAACCCTGTACGTCCGCCTTGACGATGACCGGCAGCTCCTTCACGTTGCCGGCCTGGATCTGGCTGAACAGATCGTCCAGGGACAGCTTCGCCTTGGTGTCCTCGATCAGCTTGTTCTTGCCCTCGGAGATAAATGTCTCCGCGAAGCTTCTTGCTTCCTTCTCACTGTCGCAGGAGACGAAGATCTCCCCGGCTCCCGGAACGCCGTTCAGTCCCAGGATCTCCACCGGCGTGGAGGGAAGCGCTTCCTTCACCCTGCGTCCCTTGTCGTCCATCATGGCGCGGACCTTGCCGTAGCAGGCGCCCACGGCCACATTGTCGCCGACCCGCAGGGTGCCCTTCTGCACCAGCATGGTCGCCACCGGGCCCTTGCCCTTGTCAAGCTGCGCCTCGATGACCAGACCTCGCGCGTTGCGGTTGGGATTGGCCTTCAGCTCCTTCACCTCTGCCGTCAGAAGGATCATTTCCAGAAGATCCGGGATGCCTTCCTTAGTATGGGCGGATACGGGCACGAAAATGGTGCTGCCGCCCCAGTCCTCCGGGATCAGCTGATATTCCGTCATTTCCTGCTTGACCCGCTCTACGTTGGCGCTGGGTTTATCAATCTTGTTGACGGCGACGATGATCTCGACGCCGGCCGCCTTGGCATGGTTGATGGCCTCTACCGTCTGCGGCATGACGCCGTCGTCCGCAGCCACCACCAGCACCGCGATATCCGTAGACTGGGCGCCGCGCATACGCATGGCCGTAAACGCCTCGTGGCCGGGCGTATCGAGGAAGGTGATCTTCTGCCCGCGGATCTCCACCGTATAGGCGCCGATATGCTGGGTGATGCCGCCCGCCTCGTGGGACGTCACATTGGTCTGCCGGATCGCATCCAGAAGAGAGGTCTTGCCGTGGTCGACATGGCCCATCACGCAGACCACCGGAGGTCTGGCGACCATATCCTCTTCGTTCTCCTCGTCCTCACGGAGAAGGTTGCCGATGACATCCTCCTTCTCCTCCTTCTCGCAGAGTACGTCGTACTCCATGGCGATCTCTTCCGCCTGGTCATAGTCGATCTCCTGGTTCAGGGTCACAATGGT
>CANQME010000143.1 GCA_947624815.1 uncultured Lachnospiraceae bacterium
CAAACCAGCTATTTTCGTACCAGATACAGAGAAATGTCCATTATCTTGGCTCATTCGTCTGAGATATGAATTGAAAAATTCCTTGAAAATAAGGAAAAACACTTGACTAAATAGGGAGGAAGGATCATGCTGAAAAAGCTGAATTATATATTTTCTGCAAAGGACAAGCTCAAGATGCTGCCGATCCTTGCCAGCGTTGTGCTCGGCAGCATATTGGAGTTGATGGGGGTAGCGGTCTTTTCCCCTTTTGTGAATATCATCATGAATCCTGACAGCATCCAGCAGGAGCCGTATCTGCGTTTACTGTATGAAACTTTTTCTTTTAAATCATCAAATTTTTTCCTGGCTGCGATGGCAGGCATGATTATGTTCATTTACATATTTAAAAATGTTTTTCTCGCATTGCAGAAGAACTGGATTTATAGGTTTTCCTATGGAATACAAATGAAGTTGTCGCTTCGTCTGTTGAAAACATATATTCAGGAGCCATATACGTTTCACTTGAATAACAATGTTGCTATATTGCAGAGAAGTTTGCTAGAGGATACGGACTTATTCACGAAAGGGCTTATTCATGCTATGGAACTGGTCGCAGAAGTCACAGTCTGCATGACAATGGGTGTGTTTCTTTTTAGTGTGAGTAAATCGATTGCCCTAATAATTATTGTCTTGTTGGCAATCAGTCTTGCAATTTTTACAACATTGTCTAGGCGTTTTTCCAAAAATCTTGGAAAGCAATGTCAGTTATATAAAGGAAGATTATTCCAATGGGTGAATCAGTCTCTGGGAGGAATCAAAGAATTGAAGATATTGAATCGGGAGGATTTCTTTATTGAATCCTATCGGGAGAATTTTAAGAAATATGCTAGAGGACTGAGAATCAGTCACTTGATTGCTGTATTGCCCAGATATTTTGTGGAAGCAGTTTGTATGTCAGGACTTTTGCTGGCAATTATCATTAAAATGTTTTGGGGACAGAGGGATGACATTACATCGTTTATTCCCCAGTTGGCAGTATTTGCGGTTTCTGCCTTTCGGCTTCTGCCTTCGGTAGGGAAGATCAATGAGCATGTCGCTGATATTTTATACGCGATGCCGTCGCTGGAGCTGGTGTATCACGATCTGAAATCCATTGAAGTGGAACCGGAGGTGAAGCTCCGGGAGGAAATGGAGTGGCGGCTTGAGAAAAAGATTTCCGTCCGGAACGTCTGCTATCATTATCCGAATTTTGAGGAAAGAGTGATCGATAATGCCAGCTTTGATATCCCGAAAGGGAAAACAGTGGCATTTATCGGAAGCTCCGGGGCGGGGAAGACGACGATCGTGGACATCATCCTGGGGCTGCTGCAGCCGCAGTATGGGAAGGTATATGCGGATGAACTGGATATTCATAAGCACGCATATGTGTGGCAGAAAAATATCGGATATATTCCGCAGACGATCTATCTGTCGGATGATACGATCCGAAACAACATAGCCTTTGGGATCGAACCGTCACAGATCGATGAGGCGGCGGTCATTTGTGCATTGAAGCGGGCCCAGCTTTTGGAGTTTGTGGAGAATCTTCCCGATGGACTGGACACGGAGGTGGGGGATCGGGGAGTCCGGCTGTCAGGAGGCCAGCGGCAGCGCATTGGGATCGCCCGCGCTCTGTATCATGATCCGGAGGTATTGGTCCTGGATGAGGCGACCTCCGCGCTGGATAATGAAACGGAAACCGCGGTCATGGAGGCCGTGGACAATCTGCAGGGGAGCAAGACCATATTGATCATTGCGCATCGGCTGACCACGATCCGGAATGCGGATATCATTTATGAAGTGAGCGACGGCAAGGTGATCGAAAAAGACAAGAAGGACGTGTTTTCTGATCTATGAACCGGAAGAAAAGTAATGTTTGAAAAAGGGGCGTTGTAAATGGGAAGGCTGACGGCCAGAATAGACAGGATAAAAAAACGGATCGAATTTGCCTGTTATTGTTTTCCGCATGGAGATGATGACAGATTTGTCAGAAATGTGAAGGAAATCGGAACGATTCCCGAGTTGGTGACGCTGGAGCGCTTCCAACAGGGAGTGAAAACAGAGAAAACGCCGATCTATCATATTTTTATGGAGGAGTCAGGCTCCGGTTTTTTCGCGGATCATAACAGACTGCTCGCCTATTTGTATTTCGCGGATCGATACCGGCTGGCGCCGGTGGTGGAATATACGGAAAAATTCTGTTATGCGGAAGAGAAGGCCGTAAATGGGACGACGAATCCGTTTGAATATTATTTTTATCAGCCCATGGGGATCGGTCTGGAAGAGTTGAAAGAAGCGGGATTGGCGGTCAGGAGCAGAAAAGAGAATACCTCGCTTGCCGATCAGCTGAATGATAAGGCCGGCGGATATACGAGATCGGAGAAATACATGAGAGAAATGGCGCGGATCTCCGCAAAATATATCCGTCTGCAGGACAGTGTGGAGGAATATATCTCATCGGAGATCAGTGATCTGATCGGAGGAAGAAAAACGCTCGGGGTGCATGTGAGAGGGACTGATTTCCGAAGAAATTATAATGGTCATCCGATAGCGGTCAGACCGGAGGAATATCTGGATGAGACCAGAAAAATAGTTGGGAACGGTTATGACAGCATTTTCCTGGCGACGGACGACAGCAGTGCCGTAGGATTGTTTCGGGAAGCGTTTGGGGATAAGCTGCTTTATTATCCGGATGTGGTCCGAAGCGATGGGGATGAAACTGTCATGAAAAGTGCGGTGAAGCGCGAAAACCATCATTATAAGCTGGGGCTTGAGGTTTTGCGGGATATGTATACGTTGGCCGCCTGTGAAGGGTTGATCGCCGGTCTGTCCCAGGTGAGTTATGCGGCCAGGATCCAGAAGCTGAGTGTGGGCAAGGAGTGGCAGGATCTGCGGATACTGGATAAGGGGATCAATCATCATAGAGCAGTGAATTGTCCTGGGTGAGAGGAATGATAGAATGCTTTTGGTGTCAGCCTCATATATACTTTTTTTGACAGTTGTATGCATTATTTTTTATCTGTGCCCGGTGAAATATAGAAAACTCTGTTTAATTCCGGCGAGTCTCTTTTTCTTTGTGTGCGGTTCAGGGGCACTGGTCATTTGGCTGTTATATGCAGCTGCTGTGGCCTTTTGGGGTGGGAAAGGTCTGGGATCGCAGCAGGAAGGTCCGGGGAGAAAGGCTTTCTTAGTCATGCTTGTTGTGCTGCTGTTGCTGCCATTGATCGGTTTTAAGTGGGGGGCTTTGCTGGAGAACAGGCTTTCAGGGACGCAGGGATTTTTTGCTTTTGCAGCCCCAATGGGCATTTCTTTTTATACGTTGGCAATGATCGGGTACTGCGTGGATATTTACAGAAACGAGTGCTGTGCTGAAACCAATTTTTGGCGGGTCCTGCTTTTTTGTACTTTTTTCCCGCAGATCGTGCAGGGACCGATCGCCAGATATCCGGTTTTAAAGGAAACGCTTTATAGAGAACAGAAATTTGACTATACGGATTTCTGTCATGGGTGTCAGTTGATTTTATGGGGTTTTTTTCAGAAGCTTGTGGTTGCGGACAGATTGGCCCTTTTGGTAGATCATGTATTTGCGCCTGAGAGGGAACGGACCGGTTTCTATGTTTTGATCGCCTGTTTTGCCTATAGCTTTCAACTATATGCGGACTTCCTGGGATGTGTCAATATTGCGCTTGGCTCTGCACAGCTTTTTGGGATACGATTGGAGCAGAATTTTCGGCAGCCGTATTTTGCGAGTTCGATCAAAGACTTCTGGAGAAGATGGCATATTTCACTGAGCAGCTGGCTGAGAGATTATATCTATATTCCTTTAGGGGGAAACCGAAAAGGGATTGTCAGAAAGCGAGTCAATTTGATGGTTGTATTTGCGGTGAGCGGACTTTGGCATGGCGTTGGATTCCATTATTTTTTATGGGGACTGCTGCATGGGCTGTATCAGGTGATCGAGGATATTCTGCCTCATTCTAAGGCGAGGGAAAAGAAAACAAGGCTGGATATATTGTTCTATGTTTTCAGCTGTATATTGACATTTACGGCCGTTACATTCGGCTGGGCTTTATTTCGTGCGGACAGCACAGCACATTTTATCCATCTGATGAGAAATCTGTTTGCGGAGTGGAATCCGTATATCATTCTGGATGGGGGAGCTTTTGAACTGATCGGGATTACAAGAACTGCTCTTGTACCTGCAGTGATTGGTCTTGTCATGATGTTTGCGGTTGATATCATGCATGCGAGGCAGATACGAATCCGGGAATGTATTGACAGGCTGTGGATGCCGGTACGATGGGTGATCTATATTGGCGGAGTGCTTCTGGTATTATTTACAGGTATCTATGGACCGGGATATTCAGCGGCACAGTTTATTTACGGCAGGTTTTAGGACGGGAAAATATGAAGCGAAGTGCGATTTTTTTACGGATGATCGGGTTGCTTGGGATCATCGGAATGATCGTTGGGGGAGTTACCCCGGCGTTGATCCCAAATAATATTTCTTTCCCTTATGACACTACGCGGAAGATCAAGGGATTCTATGAAGAACCGGAGAATTCATTGGATCTGATTTTTGTCGGCTCCAGCCAGCTGTTTTCTACGATAAATCCTGCTGTTCTATGGCGGGAACAGGGGATCACATCATACGTATTCGCTGCAAATGAACAAAATCCCAGGCTTTCCTATTATTTTATCAGGGAAGCCTTAAAATATCAGCATCCGAAGGCAATTGTGCTGGATATGTTCTATTGTGATTTTGACCGTATCCAAAGGGAGGCAGTAGTTCGGCTCAATTTGGATGATATGCGATGGGGGAGGAATAAAATTGGGGCGATTTTGAATAATGTCCCCCCAGATCAATGGCTGTCTTATTTTTTCCCCATTATGAAATACCATGAACGCTGGTCATCGCTGGGTGAGGATGATTTTCGGGAGTATTCCGGCCGGAATCCTTATAAGGGATGGAGTCCTTATGGGGAGGATGAAACGGAATCAGAGGTGGAGGTGCAGAGGACACCGGAGGAAATATTGAAAAATAAAGAGCGCAAAGAATTGAATGCAGAGGCTATGGAATGGATAGAAAGGATTTTTGACTATTGTGAGGAAGAACAGATTGAATTGATCTTTTTGAAAACTCCGAATGAGGATCTGGCTTGTTTGCCAGATGGAGAGGAAGGGTACAAGGAAGTAGAAGGACAGCCATATTATAATACAATCTCAGATTTGGCAGAGCAAAAGGGAATTTTTTTCATTAATTATAATGTAATCATGTCGGGGACAGGGCATAATGATGTTTTAACCTCGCAAAAAGTTACGTCTCATTTTGGACACTGGTATGTGGGCACTCATGAGGTGACCGACAAACGAAATCTGCTAGAGTATTCCTATTGGAATGAGGATGCGGAACTAGGGTATGAGTATATTGATGAAGCAAAAGAAACGGAAAAATGAAATGAAAATTGTATTTGTAGTTCCGGATATGGCCGGGGGCGGCACGGAGCATGTGATCGCACTCCTGGCAAATGAGTATGTAAAACGAGGAATAGAGGTTTCTATTTTATCCTTTGCCGGCACTCAACAGGCCTATGCCCTGGATAAGAGAGTGGAGACGGTGAGCGCGGGCATTCCGTCGAGAGGGAGCTGGAAAACGCGTTTGAAGCGGCTCGCGTTCATGCGGGATTATTTTAAAAAAAATAAGGGGTGTTTTATCTTTTCCTTCAGCACTTATGGAACAGGCTTCATTGTGCTGTCCACATTGGGTCTGGGGCGCAGAATGCTGGTTTCGGAGCGGACAGATCCCCGCTCCTGTGATCATAAGCTGTATCGGAATTTCTTTTATCGTTTTGCGGACTGTTTAGTCTGTCAGACGCAGGGAGCGATAGAATGTTTCCCGAAATATTTGCAGAAAAAGGCGTGTGTGATCGGGAATCCGATCGCCGATACGCTGCCGGAGCGTTATACCGGAGTCCGCAGGAAAAGCGTTGTGTCTGTTGGAAGGCTGGAGCCGGTGAAAAATCATCGGATGCTGATCCGGGCATTTGCAAAATTCAGTGAAACGTATCCGGACTATCTTCTGGAAATTTATGGGGAGGGCAGCTTGCGAGATGAGCTGAAGGAATTCTCAGAAACAATGGGGGTTGGGGCAAAGGTTATTTTTCATGGCTTTTGTAAAAATGTGATGCGGGAGATTCAGGACAGCAGTATGTTTGTGCTGTCCTCCGATTATGAGGGCCTTTCAAATTCCATGATTGAAGCGATGGCGATGGGCGTTCCTGTCATTGCGACGGACTGTCCGATCGGCGGCAGCAGGACTTACATTCAGGATGGCTATAATGGTCTGTTGGTTCCGGTAGGAGATGCAGAGACGATGTGCTCTGCCATGCTAAAATTGGCAGATAATTCAGAAAATTCGGAATATTACGACAATATATCTAAAAATTCTGAAAAGATAAGAAAAAATATGAAATGCGAGATAATTGCGGATAAGTTTATAGAATTGTGCGAGAATTAATTTGAAAACGTGAAGGAAGGGCGAATGACAAAGAACAGATTTCAATATTTTTGGAAACAGGAAATACTGACAGGAGGGATGAGCTTCCTTTTTTTGTGGCTGTTTTCTTATACGACCAGTCCTCTTTTCCCGTATTCCTACGGATGGGATTCCGCCTTTTTTCAGCTGGTTGGTGCGGGAATGACCAAAGGTTATTTGCCGTATCGTGATTTTTATGATATGAAAGGTCCCTGGCTTTTTTTGATCGAGTATGCAGGGCAGCGGCTGATCTATGGAAGGACGGGAGTGTTTTTGCTGCAGGGTGTCAGTCTGTGGATCACTCTGTCTCTCTGCAGAAAAATATCTGAACGGTATTTTGGCGTAAAGGGAATATGGCGTCAGATGTTGACGTTCATTCCTTTTTTCCTGATTTTTGCCGTGACCATGGAAGGTGGAAACCTGACAGAAGAATGGAGTCTTCCATTCCTCTTTTTTTCACTGTATCTGTCGCTTCCTTATTTGTTGGGAGTGCGAAAGGAGCATAACCCTCTGCATGCTTTTGCGCATGGAGGCTGTTTCGGCATTCTTGCGTTGATCCGGATCACGAATACGGTGCTGATCTGCGCGGTCGTGCTGACAATATTTATATCTTTATCGACGGCCAGAAGATGGAAGGATCTGATCATCAATGCCGTATCTTTTGTCTTGGGAATCTCCATAGCATTTGTGCCGCCGCTCCTTTATTTTGGCATTTTTGGAGAAATAAAGGATATGTTATATTGTACCTTTGTTTTTGGTTTTCAATATGGAACGGAAGGGTTTGGCTGGGGGACCGGGGCAATATTTTTACTTACCTTGATCATGCCGGTATTTATATTTGTTGTTTGCGGTGTAAAAAATATCAGGGTATGGATATTGCTTGTTTTATATGTTGTTGGAACATGTGTGGCTTTAGGAATGGGGAACAGCACACTGCATGATTATACCTTGATTTTGCCGGGAGTGATGCTGGGGATCTGGCAGCTTGCGGGGACATTGCAAGCAAATAGACAATGGAGAGGACGGTTATTGGCTTGTTTGGTTTTATGTGTCTGTCTGGCTTATCCCTGTTATAAATTTGCAGGAGGGTGTCGGGAAATCGTAAGACAGGCTTCGGATCGAAGCGATTATGATTATGCGAAGGACGTTGCTGAATTTATTCCATCGGAAGATGATGAATCCGTTTGGGGATATGGGATCCCTCTGCGCTGGTATGTGATCGCTGATATCATGCCGTATAATAAATATTGCGGTTGGCAGGATCATTATATGGAGCTTTCGGGAAAGGTTCAGAGTGAGATCATAGATATGCTGCGGAATGAGCCGCCGAAATGGATCGTTACAAAAGCTCCCCCTGAGATAAAGGAACGGGATGTGGAGAAGGAGTTGGGGGGGGCGTACACGGTGTTTTATGAGAATGAGGAGTTTATGCTGTGGGGACTGGAAGGCTGATGGACTAGATAATATGAAGTGACCTCACATTTGCAGCAACGTGGATTTACCCGTATAATTCATGTTGAAGCAAACAACACGA
>CANQME010000144.1 GCA_947624815.1 uncultured Lachnospiraceae bacterium
GGGGACAGTGTCCCCGAAGTAAAACTACAGTGTTTCCGGGGCTTTCAGCCCCGGGTACACGAGTTATAATAAGGAGGTGTAGAGCATGGCAGTGCTTAAAGTGATTTTATCAGTCGTGTTTGTTCTCATATGTGTCGCCCTGACCGTGATCGTACTGCTGCAGGAAGGCAAGTCCGCCGGGCTTGGTTCCATCAGCGGCATGGCGGACAGCTACTGGGGCAAGAACAGAGGCCGCTCCATGGAGGGGACACTGGAGAAGTTCACCAAGTTCGCAGCCGCCGCGCTTCTGATTCTGGCGCTGATACTGAACATCATCTGGTAATGCAAAGGACAGACACTCTTGGAAACAAGAGTGTTTTTTTTCTCAGCGGAGAGTCCTGCGGCGCATGGCCCAATTTCGGAGAACAGCGGGAAGCGTAAGCGATCCGTGACGGAGGATTGACGATGACGGACGAGGAGAGAACCAGGCGGAAGTCGATGCTGGCGGAACTGTTTCACGATCAGGCTTACCATCCGATGAAGCTGAAGGAGCTGGCGGTCCTTCTGGATGTACCGAGAGAACAGCGGGAGGAACTGGAAGAGGTTTTAAACCAGATGATCGCCGAAGGCCGGGCCAGCGTTTCGAAGAAAGGCCGCTACGGCAGGCCGGTCCGGGAGACCGTAAGCGGAACCTTCAGCGCTGCGGCGAAGGGCTTCGGATTCGTGAATGTGCCGGAACGGGAGGAAGATATTTTTATCCCGGCGGACCAGACGAAGGGCGCCATGCACGGCGACCGGGTGGAGGTCTCCGTGAAGGAGGCGTCCGGCGGCCGCAGGGCGGAAGGGACAGTCACGCGGATTCTTGAGCGGGCCAATCAGACGGTGATCGGTCTTTACCGGAAGAATCAGAATTACGGGTTCGTGATCCCGGACAATCAGAAGCTGACGCAGGATGTGTTCATTCCTGCGGGGAAGGATATGGGCGCGGTTACGGGTCATAAGGTGGCCGCGCGGATCACGGATTACGGGAACGGGCGTCAGAACCCGGCAGGAGAGATCACGGAGATTCTGGGGCATGTGAATGACCCGGGCGTGGATATTCTCTCGATCGTGCGCGCCTATGATCTGCCGGAGGAATTCCCGCCGGAGGTGATGGAGCAGGCGGCGGGGATCGGAGACTCGATCCGGACGGAGACGGAGATTGTGGATGCCGGTGATTTTGGCCGCGCGGAGAGGCCAAGGCAGACATATACGGCGGAAGCCGGAGATTTTGGCCATGCGAAGCAACCGGACGGCCTCGCAACGGAGGCGCTGCCGGAAGAGTACCGGTATCGACTCGATCTGCGGAGTCTTCCGACCGTCACCATCGACGGCGAAGACGCTAAGGATCTGGACGACGCCGTTACCATTTCGAAGGAAAGCGAAGACCATTATACGCTGGGCGTTCACATCGCCGACGTGAGCCATTATGTGACCGAGGGCTCGCCTCTTGATCTGGAGGCGAAGCGGCGGGGCACCAGTGTCTATCTGGTGGACCGGGTGATCCCGATGCTGCCGCATAAGCTGTCCAACGGAATCTGCTCCCTGAATGAAGGCGAGGACCGTCTGGCCCTGAGCTGCATCATGGAGATCGACGGCTCCGGCACCGTCGTCGGCCACCAGATCGCGGAGACGGTGATCCGCGTGGACCGGCGCATGACCTACACGACCGTCAACGCGGTCATCACCGGCCGGGATGAAGCCGTAATGGCACAATACGACGGCTTTGTGGAAATGTTCGACCTGATGAAGGAGCTGGCGGATCTGCTGCGGGCGAAGCGCGGCCAGCGCGGTTCCATCGATTTTGATTTCCCGGAGAGCAAGATCACGCTGGACGGACGCGGCCGGGTGGTCGAGATCAAACCATACGAGCGGAATGCGGCCACGAGGATCATCGAGGATTTCATGCTGATGGCCAACGAGACCGTGGCGGAGGACTATTTCTGGCAGGATATCCCGTTCCTGTACCGGACCCACGAGGAACCGGATCCGGAGAAAATGAAGAAGCTGGCCGCGTTTATCAACAATTTCGGCTACGTTCTTCGGGTTCCCAACGGCGAAGTTCATCCGAAGGAGATACAGAAGCTTCTGGCGAAGATTGAGGGAACGCCGGAGGAGGCGCTGCTTTCCCGCATGACGCTGCGGGCCATGAAGCAGGCCCGGTATACCACCGAATGCACCGGCCATTTCGGACTGGCCGCCCGGTATTATACCCATTTCACGTCGCCGATCCGGCGCTATCCGGATCTGCAGATCCACCGGATCATCAAGGAGAACCTGCACGGCGGCCTGACTGAACGGCGTACGGCCCATTATGCCGGGATTCTGCCGGAGGTGGCGGCACAGTCGTCCGCTCTGGAGCGGAGGGCCGATGAGGCGGAACGGGAGACGGAGAAGCTGAAGAAATGCGAATATATGGCCGGGCGTCTCGGCGAGATCTGCGACGGCGTCATTTCCGGCGTCACCAGCTGGGGCATCTATGTGGAACTGCCGAATACGGTGGAGGGCATGGTGCGGGTCAGCGACCTGGAAGGGGATTATTTCGTCTTTGACGAAGCAAAGATGGAGATGGCGGGCGAGCTGACGAACCGTCGTTATAAGCTGGGACAGAGAGTGACGGTGCAGGTAGCCGCAGTGGACAAGCTGATGCGGACGATCGACTTCGTGATCGTGCCGGAAGAAGCGGTGAATCGTTGAGCTTATATGGGACAGACAGAATGGGAGGATAGAGATCATGTCGAAGGATTCCTTCAAGCTGATCGCGAATAATAAGAAAGCGTACCACGATTATTTTATCGAAGACAAATACGAGGCCGGCATCGAGCTGTTCGGCACGGAGGTCAAGTCCATCCGTATGGGCAAATGCAGCATCAAGGAAGCCTATATCCTCATCGAGCGGGGAGAGGTATTCATTCATGGAATGCATGTGAATCCCTATGAGAAGGGCAACATCTTCAACCGCGACCCGCTGCGTGTCCGCAAGCTTTTGATGCACCGCCTGGAGATCCGCAGGCTGGAAGCCAAAATCGTCCAGAAGGGATATACGCTGGTGCCCCTGCAGGTCTATTTTAAGGGAAGTCTGGCGAAGGTTGAGGTGGGCCTTGCCCGCGGCAAGAAGCTCTACGACAAGCGGGAGGACATCGCGAAGAAGGATCAGAAGAGAGAGGTGCAGAGGGAGTTCAAGCAGAATCTGCGGTAACGCGGATGTATCACCAAAGGGGAGAAACCAGAAGCTTCATGAACAAATATGACAGTATTACCGCGATCAAAGGAATTGCCTGCCTGCTTGTTTTTACAACGCATTGGATCGGTGCGTTCGGCGGCTTTGGCGTGGGAATTGTGGACCGTAATCTGGATCGGGGAATTATGCGTTTGCTCGGATATGGAACGATGTGCGTTTATGTGTTTTTCATGCTCAGCGGAACGCTTGTTTCCATGAAGGTGTTAAAAGGCAGGCCGTATTCCCTGCTGCAGGAGGGTGTGCGCCGCTATATCCGCCTTGCGGTTCCGATTTTTGCGCTTTCTGCTCTCGTGATCCTCTTTGAACGGCTTGGCCTGCTCCGCAACCAGGAGGCGGTGGCTTATGCTCCGACGACATTTCTCGGCAATTTCTATCAAACGCCGACGCCGCTCTATAAACTGTTTACGTCATCCCTGGTTGCAACGATATTTTGGGGAGACGCTTCTCTTTACGGACCGTTGTGGATGATACCTTATATATTTTACGGAACCTTTTTTTCGATCATCCTGTCAGAGGTGATCCGAAGACTTCATCCGCGCGGACAGGGATTGGCGTATGGGGCGATCGGCGCTGCTTTCCTTATCGTAGGCGGATATTTTATCAATTTTTATTTTGGCAATCTTATGGCGTTCGGGTTAATCAAACTTGAAAACCGTAAGAAAAGGGAGCAGGCGGACAGGCGTATCCTCCTATGCCTTGGAATCCTTCTTGAAGCTGTGGGATTGGAAATTGCGCTGAAAGCGTTTATCATGGCGTATTCGGGAGCGTTCGGAAGCCGGATCGCCGTGTTCAATGATCCAAGCTTCTGGCTGAGCGTCGGAGGCGCGATTATGTCAGCCGGCTTTATTCTTTTGTGGGAAACCCTGTTTGAGAAAAGGAAGTTCCGGCTGACGCGGTTCATCGTATGGATCGGAGAAAGGAGCTATTCCATCTTTCTGGTACACTGGCTGATCGTCTGTTCTTTCTCCTGCTGGTTTTATCTGCGTTTTTATACCGCGGGTCCGAAGCTGTCCGTCGCGCTTAACTTTATCCTCACCACGGGGCTGATCCTGCTGGCTTCCCATGTATTTTATGAAGTCCTTGAGAAACGCGCGGTCGGAATCCTGTGGAAGAAAGCCAGGGATCTGCTCACAGGCAAATCCTAGGTTCACAAAATTCAGCCGACCTGAAATGGATTTCACGTTGACATTGCTGTACGCATATGGTAAACTGATTACGTAGGCAGTAAGCCACGCCAGTAAGGGGTTGTACTGGTTTCGACAGGGATCATGCAGCTGGTGAAGCTATCCGCACGTCATGCGTCAAATGACAAACCTAAATATAAACGCTGAAGATAATTTAGCATTAGCTGCTTAATTGCGGCCGTCAGCCTTAGCGCACTCACACGTTAAGATCCTGGCGTCGACTATGTGAGAAACGACACGGGCAAAGCTTTGAGCCCGCGGGCGTATCATGAAGCTACTGAAACCGGCAGAGTGTCGCCTCCCGGCCGGCAGAGGGAATGTCAAATAAGCGACTATGATAGTAGAAGAACAGGGAATTGGTTTTTGGACAGGGGTTCGATTCCCCTCAGCTCCATTCACAGATCGTCAAAAAATGGCTTAAATAGGCCATTTTTTTGATGTCATGGGATTCTGAAAAATGAAAGGTAATCAAAAAGGTAATCAAACAAGCGTTCGATAGAAAAATATTGCTCAAAGGAGGTAACTTGGATATATTCATATAGTATTAATCCCCCGCAACGAAAACGTTGCGGGGGATTATCACGATTCAATAGTACCACCGTCCTATGATAGCGAGCTTATCGGGTTCGATGTCAAAACGAAATTGTTCCTCCAGCGTCAATAGGGATCGTAAACGCTGATCTGCATCGAAGTACGAGTTAAAAACCTCATAGGAATAGTTATCCTCATGGTTTAAGATGGCATTTATAAAAGCATAATCATCAGATGTGATCGTAAAACCTGTAATTTCATCTTTGTCATTCCTTTTCAAAATAAGTAGAAACGCCTGAGATTGAGGACATGAAAATAGCATATTTATCTCCTTTCTACGATATAAGTGAGAGGGGTCTGTGATAACTGCTTTACATGATACGGAATTCGTGGATCATCAAAAAACTTATTGATTGTTTGAGGTCCCACGAGGGTGTTGGATCGTTCTCTCCATTTTTCTTTGGGGGCAGAACACTGATTATGGACAGCCAAAAATTCTTGGCGAAATTCTTGCCATTTTTTTTTGTCCATGGGTATATTTAGCCACTTTTTTAAAAATGTCATAATTTTTTCATCGACTTCGTTGGGGTTTGATGATCCGAGCCAGTAGCACGTGTCATAGTTTTCGTCCAAACCTAGCCAGGCCAGAAAGTGCTTGGCAAGTGATTCCTGTGGGTTTGATGAGCATGACATTTCGTTTATCATATCCGTAAGTTCTTTTATGCGTTCTGCCCAAAAGTGCATACTGAGGCCGTTGTAAAAAATGCGCATGGACGGCTTATAAAGTATATAAAATGGATGATCAATATTGGATAATATCGGTGGCTCTGCATTATCAATATATTTTTTCTTAAACTCATTACTATCATTTATGTTTTTAATATATTGTCCTCTCAGAGTATTCAGTTCCTTCGCTGAAGGGACGTGAATATATAGATTGATTTTTGCAGTACCAACGTGTCTTTTACGGCCGATGGCCTGAATGAAATGCGCGTGCTCTGTACTGTATACTACAACATTTGTGACTTCTTCATCGATGATATTTACGCCGACATCGAGAAATGAAGTCGCTATCAAAACTTGCTTTTGAAAGCGTTCGTTTATGATAATTGAATTTACAGTCTCTGCTTTTTCGCCATTTTTTAGATCTGAATCAATATATTCGGCAATATTATCGCCCAGCTGATGGGCAAGATATTTCCCTCGTTCGCGGCGGTCAACACAGATTAGGTATTTTTGCGTGTCGCAGTTGGCGTGGATCATGTCGATAATATCATCATCTTTCACAAAGAAAAACGGTTGAAGATAAGAATAATCATCTGCTATATCATATATATTAAAATGACAATTATATTTGTGATATCCAAACGAGTTCATACGCATGTAAAATTTCCCGCTATATTGAAATTCAAGATTAATGATAGTGTCGAGGACTTTTTCAGGTGTCGCTGATAAATATATTCGGACGCTTCGCCTTGCTGTTCTTGAGATAATAGCATTTAGCAAATACAACGTTGTAGATGAAAAGCCTGCATCTTCAGCAAAATAATGTGCTTCATCCATCACGATTACATCATATTTATGAGCATCCCAATTATCCAAGCTGTTCAGAAGAAGTTCAGAGAGATACTGATAGGTCATCACATCGACGCATCCAAAGGAGGTCTGTCGCGACAAACCAACAGTGGTCAGGTTTTCAAGAAGCCAAGGCGCCTCTGTCTGAGCAAGCTTATTTTTATACTGCGTTGAAAGAGCAGTACGCGGTACCAAGATTAACATTTTTTTACCGCTGTCCTTGACCAGTGGCAATAAATTGTCAAGGATGAGTGAAGATTTCCCGCAACCCGTTGCACCTCTGATGAATAGTTGAGTTGAAGGCTCCAACTCGGTCAATCGTCTACTGCTAATTATTTGATTGCAATATTGATGATGAAAGTGATAACCTATGACATATCCGTCGTCACTTTCGTACCGTAGGTCATGAGGCGAATGTTGAAATTCGTCATAAATTGAATCAAATAAAGTCTCTTTTTTTTGCTTTGAATAATAGGTCATATCTGTTTTCTCCTTTTGCTAATAAATTTAGAAACATTGGTTTCTACAACAAGTATAAAACAAATACTAATATTATAAAATGCATCAAAAATTTGACTTTCATTTTACTTTAATTGGTAGAGGTAAAGTCAAACTACTATAGATCGAAAGGGAATATTAGGATTTTTATTTGAGCATGATCATGCTACTTTATAGTATATTGAAATAATGAATATGACTATCTTGACAATAAATCTATAGTCCTTGACTCACTATTTTTTGTCATTATCTTATATTTTAAAACTGTCAAAAATTTTGCCATGTCAAAAAATGCGCGTTTTATTAAGAAATAATAGGGGCTAACTAGGCCCCGATCACATTTGAAAATTCTTCTCATGTCAAAATTTTGTATTATTGGCAATTTTTTCAAGCAATCCTGTATCAGTTTGCAAGAGGCTGAATGCATTTTTAATTGATGCTGAAATATATAGAGCGCTACGAATAGGCAGAAAATTAGAGAGAGGATATTAGCAATCCTCTCTCCATTGTATAGACCTTTGCGAATTAGCAAATTTTTTTGATTTCATATTTTGCTTTAGTATATATTGATCTTATTATTTACAGGGCCGTTATTGGATAGGGTCCTGCATATCTTGGCCGACTGCTGCCTCTGACCGCGTTGTTACTTGAGAATGGGATCTTCCATAAATGTAGTCTTCAAGAGATTCTTTTGGAATCTTCCAGGTTCCCCCAATCTTTAATGCATGGACCTCGTGATTGTTCAACAAGTTGTAAGCAGTGTTTCGTCCTATTTCGAGTGCTTCACAAAGCTCATCGACGTTAAGAAACCTGCCTGTTCTTTTATGTCTCATAGTATGAACCTCCTGTTTATAACTCGTGTACCCGGGGCTGAAAGCCCCGGAAACACTGTAGTTTTACTTCGGGGACACTGTCC
>CANQME010000145.1 GCA_947624815.1 uncultured Lachnospiraceae bacterium
AAAGTTGGGGGAATTTATAAAAATGGAATCCCAGAGGCCGCATAAAATAAGGCTTTGAGATTCCGAGAGTCTATAACATGAGGAGGAGTCTTATGTTTCCGATCGTGAAAGCAGAGAAACTGGCCGATAAGATCTACCTGATGGATGTAAAGGCCCCCCGGACAGCCAAGTCCTGTCTGCCCGGTGAATTCGTGATCGTCCGGATCGACGAGGCCGGAGAGCGGATTCCCCTGACCATCTGCGACTATGACAGAGAGGCCGGGACCGTTACCATCGTGATTCAGGTGGTGGGCGCGTCCACCAAGAGAATGTGTGAGCTGAAGGCCGGCGACGTGTTCCAGGATTTCGTGGGACCGCTGGGCAATCCGTCCGAGCTGGTGAAGGAGGATCCGGAGGAGCTTAAGAAGAAGCATATCGTATTCGTGGCCGGCGGCCTGGGAACCGCCCCCGTCTATCCGCAGGTCAAGTGGCTCCATGAGCACGGAGTCAGCGCCGATGTGATCGTCGGCGCGCGGAATAAGGAGATGATCATCCTGGAGGACGAGATGCGCGCCGTGGCGGGCAACCTCTATATTACCACCGACGACGGTTCCTATGTGCGCAAGGGCATGGGTACCGACGTGCTGCGGGAGCTGGTGGAGAAGGAAGGAAAGCACTATGATCTGTGCATTGCCATCGGCCCGATGATCATGATGAAATTCGTCTGCCTGCTGACGAAGGAGCTGGAGATCCCGACGGTCGTCAGCATGAACCCGATCATGATCGACGGAACCGGCATGTGCGGCGGCTGCCGTCTGATGGTGGGCGGCCAGGTGAAATTCGCCTGCGTGGACGGTCCGGAATTCGACGGTCATCTGGTGGATTTCGACGGCGCGATGAAGCGCCAGCAGATGTATAAGACCCAGGAGGGCCGCGCGATGCTCCGCCTGCAGGAGGGCGAAAGCCACAAGGGCGGCTGCGGAATATGTGAAGACGGAGGTGTGCGGTGATGGATGTTCTTAAGAAGGTTCCGGTCCGCGAGCAGGACCCGAAGGTGAGAGCGACGAATTTCGACGAGGTGTGCCTCGGTTATAATAAAGAGGAGGCCATGGAGGAGGCGTCCCGCTGCCTTAAGTGCAAGAACGCCCGCTGCATGGGCGGCTGCCCGGTATCCATCAATATCCCCGGCTTCATCAAAGAGGTGGAGAACGGCGATTTCGAGGCGGCGGCCAGGATCATTGCCCAGTCGTCGGCCCTGCCTGCGGTCTGCGGCAGAGTCTGCCCGCAAGAGACCCAGTGCGAAGGCGTCTGTGTCCGCGGCGTCAAGGGTGAACCCATTTCCATCGGCAAGCTGGAGCGGTTCGTGGCCGACTGGTCCCGGGAGAACGGCTTCGTGCCTGCGGCTCCGGAGAAGACCAACGGACATAAGGTGGCGGTCATCGGCTCCGGCCCGTCCGGACTGACCTGCGCGGGAGATCTGGCGAAGCTGGGCTACGAGGTGACGATCTTTGAGGCGCTTCATCAGCCGGGCGGCGTGCTGATCTACGGGATCCCGGAATTCCGTCTGCCGAAGGATACCGTTGTGAAGACGGAGATCGAGAACGTGAAGAAGTTGGGCGTGAAGATCGAGACGGACGTGGTCATCGGCAAATCGGTGACCATCGACGAGCTTCTGGAGGAAGAGGGCTTCGAGGCCGTGTTTATCGGCTCCGGCGCCGGACTTCCCATGTTCATGGGCATCCCGGGCGAGGAGGCCAACGGCGTGTTCTCCGCCAATGAATACCTGACCAGAAGCAATCTGATGAAGGCGTTCAGGGATGATTACGATACGCCCATCGCAGCCGGTAAGAAGGTGGCCGTCGTAGGCGGCGGCAATGTGGCCATGGATGCGGCCAGGACGGCCCTCCGGCTGGGAGCGGACGTCCATATCGTCTACCGCCGCAGCGAGGCGGAACTGCCGGCCCGTGTGGAGGAAGTCCACCACGCCAAAGAAGAGGGCATCCAGTTTGACCTTCTGACCAATCCGACAGAGATCCTGACGGATGATAAGGGATGGGTCCGCGGGATGCGCTGCATCCGTATGGAGCTGGGCGAGCCGGACGCTTCCGGCAGAAGAAGACCGGTTCCGATCCCCGGAAGCGAGTTTGAGATGGAACTGGATACGGTGATCATGTCTCTGGGGACTTCTCCGAACCCGCTGATCTCGAACACCACCAAAGGGCTTGAGACCAACCGCCGCAGGTGCATCGTGGCGGAGGAAGCCACCGGGAAGACCAGCAAGGACGGCGTTTACGCCGGCGGCGACGCCGTGACAGGGGCTGCCACCGTGATCCTGGCGATGGAGGCAGGACGCGCCGGAGCGCGGGGGATTCACGAGTATCTGTCGGGGAAGAAAGCGGAAGCGTAGGACCGGCGTCAGAAGAAATTCCTTGACGGAAGGAATTTCCTATGCTATGATGAATCAGGCTTAAGAATATTTGAACAATGAGAGAGCAAGGAGGATTTTTGGGGGAGCCCATCGATTTTCCCTGCTCTTTTTATCTCTGTGGGGACAGTCAGTAAGGAGTGATGATATGAAGAAACCGCAGTATGACGTGGCGGTGATCGGAGGCGGCGTGATTGGCTGCGCCGTCGCACGGGAACTGTCGCGATATGATATGAGCGTCTGCCTTCTGGAACGGACCGAGGACGTCTGTTCCGGTACGTCCAAGGCAAACAGCGCCATTATCCACGCCGGTTACGACGCGCCGTCGGGATCCCTGATGGCGGAGATGAACGTGGAGGGCAACCGCCTGATGGACCGTCTTGCCGAGGAGCTGGACATTCCGTTCCGCCGCAACGGTTCGCTGGTGCTTTGCTTTTCCGAGGAGGATATGCCGGGGCTTCAGGCGCTTTATGTGCGCGGCGTGGCTAACGGCGTGCCGCAGCTTCGCATCATTTCCGGCGAAGAAGTGCGCCGGATGGAGCCGAATATTGCCGATGAGGTCGTGGCGGCGCTGTATGCGCCCACCGGAGGGATCGTGTGCCCGTTCAATATGACGGTCGCCCTGGCGGAGAACGCTTATGAGAACGGTGCGGAATTCCGGTTCCTGACCGAAGTGACGGAGATCCGGAGGGACGGGGAGCTGTATGAGCTGACCGTCCGTTCGAACGGCGATGGCGCGGTCGTCTGTGTGAAAGGGGCGGCATGCGGCGAAGGAGCCGGCGGTACGAACCGTCTGATCGGCGCGGCTGTCGAAGGCGGCGAAGGGACCGTCACGGCCCGCTTCGTGGTGAACGCCGCCGGCGTCTATGCGGACCGTTTCCATAATATGGTCAGCCGCCGCAGGATCTCGATCACGCCCCGCAGGGGGTCGTACTGCCTGCTGGACCGGGAGGCAGGCGGCCATGTGGATAAGACGGTGTTTCAGCTTCCAGGCAGGTACGGCAAGGGCGTTCTGGTGACGCCGACGATCCACGGGAATCTGCTGATCGGACCTACGGCTGCGGACATCGGCGACAAAGAGGGGACGTACACGACGGCGGAGGAGCTGGCGGAGGTAACAGCGAAGTCGGCCTGCGGCGTGAAGGACATCCCGTACCGGCAGGTGATCACGTCCTTTGCCGGTCTGCGGGCCCATGAGGCAGGGCATGAATTCATCCTGGGAGAGCCGGAGGACGCGCCGGGCTTCTTCGACGCGGCCGGGATCGAGTCGCCGGGCCTTTCCAGCGCGCCGGCCATCGGCGTCCGGCTGGCGGAAGAGATCGCGAGGAAAGCAGGGGCGCCTTTGAAGGAGCGTTTCATCGCAACACGCAGGGGGATCCCCCATGTGGCCGCCCTGGACCGGGAGGCGAGGGCCGCCCTGATCGCCGAACGGCCGGATTACGGGACCATCGTCTGCCGGTGCGAGAATGTGAGCGAGGGGGAGATCGTGGACAGCATCCGGCGCCCGCTGGGGGCCAGATCGCTGGACGGGATCAAGCGGAGAGTGCGTCAGGGCATGGGCCGCTGCCAGGCAGGCTTCTGTACGCCCAGGACCATGGAGATTCTGTCGCGGGAGACGGGGATCCCCATGGAGAAGATCTGCAAGAACCGGCCCGGTTCGGAGATGATCTGCGCCGCCGTGACGGAGAGAAAGGAACAGGAACATGAGATATCATGATATTGTGATCGTCGGCGGCGGCCCTGCAGGACTGGCGGCCGCGGCTGCGGCGAGGAAGGCCGGGATCTCGGATCTGCTGATCCTGGAACGGGACAATGTGCTGGGCGGTATTCTGAACCAGTGCATCCACAACGGCTTCGGCCTTCATACATTTAACGAGGAACTGACAGGGCCGGAATATGCGGCCAGATATATCGCGCAGGTGGAAGAGGAGAAGATTCCATACCGCCTGAATACGATCGTGGCGGATATCACGCACGACCGTCAGGTCACTTATATCAACCGCGAGGAAGGACTGGTCACGATCCGGGCGGGAGCGGTTATTCTGGCCATGGGCTGCAGGGAGAGGCCCCGCGGCGCCCTGAATACGCCGGGATACCGCCCGGCCGGGATCTATTCGGCGGGAACGGCCCAGCGTCTGATGAATATCGAGGGGTATCTGGTCGGCAGGGAGGCAGTGATCCTCGGCTCCGGCGACATCGGACTGATCATGGCCCGCCGCATGACGCTGGAGGGCGCGAAGGTGAAGGCGGTGGCCGAGATCATGCCGTATTCCGGAGGGCTGAAGCGGAACATCGTCCAGTGTCTGGACGACTACGGGATCCCTTTAAAGCTGAGCCATACCGTGGTGCAGATCCACGGCAAGGACCGGCTGACCGGCGTCACCATCGCAGAGGTGGATGCGGACAAGAATCCGGTCCCGGGTACGGAGGAGTATTATTCCTGCGATACGCTGCTTCTGAGCGTGGGACTGATCCCGGAGAACGAGCTGTCGAAAGGCGCCGGGATCTCCTTAAACCGCGTTACCTCAGGACCCAATGTCAACGACCGGCTGGAGACGGAAGCGGAGGGGATCTACGCCTGCGGCAACGTGCTTCATGTCCACGACCTGGTCGATTTCGTGTCCCAGGAGGCGGCGCTGGCCGGCGAGAACGCCGCGGAGTATGTGAAACGGAAGAAATCGCCGGAGGCAGCGGCCAAACCCGCCCGCCGGATCCCGCTTTCCGCGGAGAACGGCGTCCGTTATACCGTTCCCCAGTTTCTGGAGGCAGACGGTATGCGCGATACCGTTACCGTGCGCTTCCGGGTGGCGGACGTCTATAAGGACCGGTACATTTCCGTCTATTACGATGAAAAGCGGATCATGCGGAAGAAGAAAAAGGTTCTGGCGCCCGGCGAGATGGAACAGGTGACGCTGACGAGGAAGAGCCTGGAAGAACATCCGCAGACGGAGCGGATCACGATCCGGACGGAGGTGGAGTGATGGAAGTGAAGGAACTGATCTGTATCAACTGTCCCATGGGATGTCCGCTGACCGTGACCATAGACGGGGACAGCCTGAGTGTGACCGGCAATACCTGTCCGAGAGGCGCGGACTACGCCAGGAAGGAGATCTTAAGTCCGACCAGGATCGTTACCTCCAGCGTCCGGGTAAACGGCGGAACCATCGCCAGAGTGTCGGTGAAGACCAGGTCGGATATTCCCAAGGGGAAGATCTTCGATGTGATGAAGGAGATCCGGGCAGCGCAGCTGGAAGCGCCGGTGGAAATGGGCGATGTGGTGATCGCGGACTGCGCCGGGACCGGCGTGGACGTGATCGCGACGAAAAGCGTCGGCCGGGCGTGAAGCGGACGTAAAAAGGCGGGAAATGGAAACTGACATACCAGGAGAAGCAGAGGTGATACCCGGTGAATACGCGGGAGAACGCCTGCCCGGCGGCGACAGACGGCCAGGGAACGGAGCCTTCTGATGCGGCGAGGTTTACGCTGCGGGACGACGGGATCAGGGCGGAGAAGCTGAGAGAGATCGAGCTGTTTGTTCTTGATCTGGACGGAACCTTTTATCTGGGGGACCGTCCGATCGACGGAGCATTGGATTTTGTGGATTACGTCCGGGAAAGCGGGAAGAGGATCCTGTTTTTTACGAACAATTCCTCCCGTTCCCCGGAGGTTTACAGGAAACGGCTGGCCGGTATGGGATGCCCGATCGGCCGGGATCAGATCATGACGTCCGGCGATGTGACGATCGCCTACCTGAAGGAGACCTATCCGGGCAAAACGGTGTACCTGGTCGGAACGCCGGCACTGGAGGAAAGCTTCCGCCAGGAGGGGATCCGCCTGTGCGGTCCGAAGGATTTAAGGCCGGATATCGTCGTCGCCGGTTTCGATACCACGCTGACCTATGAGAAGCTGGAGAGGGCCTGTACCTGGATCCGGGAGGGGGCCGTCTTTCTGGCGACCCATCTGGACATCAACTGTCCGACGGAATACGGATTCATGCCGGACTGCGGCGCCATCTGCGCGGCGATCACGCTTTCTACCGGCGCAGAACCGAAATATCTCGGAAAGCCGTTTAGGGAAACGGTGGACATGGTGCTGCTTAAGACCGGCGTGAGCCGGGAGCGGGTGGCGTTCGTGGGAGACCGGCTCTATACGGACGTGGCGGTCGGCGTGAAGCACGGCGCGAAGGGCTTTCTGGTACTGACCGGGGAAACGAAGCCGGAGGACATCAAAAACTCCCAGATAAAGCCGGATGAGGTATACGGCTCCCTGGGAGAGATGAAGCGTCTGCTGTGCGGCGAAGCGCCGGACAACGAACCGTAAGGAACGGCGTTACACGGCTCTGGCCGCGCCTGAGCTGCCGCCCACGACCAGATGGCTCTGGTATTCCAGCCGGTGGATCGCGCCGGACCGCTGCTCGAAGGGCTGCTTTTCCATCTTGTCCGCCAGCAGGCGGATGCTGCTGCGGCCCCGCTCGACGATGGCATGTTCCACGGTCGTCAGTTCCATGCCGTGGAACCGGGACGGATAGATATTGTCAAAGCCGCAGAGACTGATGTCCTCCGGGATCCTTCGTCCCTCGTCGATCAGCGCTTCGCGGACGCCGTAGGCCACCATGTCGTTGATGGCTACCATGGCGGTCACCTCCGGACTTTCATCCAGACAGCGCTTCGCCAGGGAATAGCCTACCTCATGCTCCACGTCGATCACATGGAGCTCCTGCTCCGGCGAAACATCCTCGCTGAATACGGTCACGCTCCCTGTGGGACAGGACTGATGGAACTCGTCCTGAAGCCCCATACAGCGCTTGAGCCGTGAGGAATGCTCGTCGTTCAGCGTCGTGGACAGATAGGCGATATGCTTGTGGCCCATACCGATCAGGTGGGAGGCCATCATACGGCCCGCTTCGTAGTTGTTCACGTCCACGGTATCGATCTTGATCTTGATGGAGCGGTCGCCGACCGTGACCATCGGTACCTGAAGACTGGCTTCCTCGGCAAGCGGCGGCTGCTGCGGAATCATCGCGAAGATCACGCCGGCCACCATCTTTTCCCTGGCCAGCTCCAGTGCCTCCCGTTCCGCATCCTTATCCCAGTAGGTGGTATAGATCAGGCTGGAAAAGCCGCGCAGACGGGCTTCCTGCTCCATGCTCTGGACCAGGGTGGCGTAGTAGGGATTCATCATGGAAGGACAGATGATCAGGATCAGCTGGCGCTGGCTCCGGTGCGGGGAACGGCTCTTGTGCACATATCCCAGCTCCCGGCTGATCTGATGCACGTTCTGAACCGTTTCTTCCGAAAAACGGGAAAGGTTGCGGCCGTTCAGGATCATAGAAACACAGGCGGTCGACACGCCCGCCTTATCGGCAACCTGTTTGATTGTAACTTTTTTCATACATAGCCCCCTGCTGATAGGAAAGGTGGTTGACAAAGCTTCTACTCATGATTGATTGTAACATTTTTTCAGCACAATATCAGTTACTTTTCACGGGGTGGGGAAATAAATAGAACACTGTAGTTCGGATAATGGAACGGGCTACAGTGTTTTTAATT
>CANQME010000146.1 GCA_947624815.1 uncultured Lachnospiraceae bacterium
GAGATACTCATGGCCTCTTCCTGGTCATGGGTAACGAACAATGTGGTAATCTTGACTTCCTGCTGAATTCTCTTGATCTCTTCACGGGTCTCCACCCTCAGCTTCGCGTCCAGGTTGGAAAGAGGCTCGTCCAACAGAAGGACCTGTGGCTTCTTCACCAGTGCGCGGGCGATGGCGACACGCTGCTGCTGTCCGCCGGACAGCGCGGAGGGCTTACGGTTCAGAAGGCCATCCAGCTGTACCAGATGGGCCATCTCCTTGGCTCT
Organism: uncultured Lachnospiraceae bacterium; assembly: GCA_947624815.1. GTDB lineage: Bacteria > Bacillota > Clostridia > Lachnospirales > Lachnospiraceae > UBA3402. Next base: position 267 of record CANQME010000146.1, read on the forward strand.
CTCGATGGCTTCCGCTTTCTTCACCTTGCGGTTGATCAACGGGAATGTGATGTTGTCCAGAACCGTCATATGCGGATAAAGCGCGTAGTTCTGGAACACAAGGCCAATCTCACGGTCCTCCGGCGGGACCCTGGTGACTTCCTTGTCACCGAAGAAGATCTGGCCGCTGGTAGGCTCGGTCAGGCCGGCCAGCATGAAAAGCGTGGTGGACTTGCCACATCCGGAGGGGCCCAGAAGGCCGATCAGCTCACCGTCGGCAACACTTAAGTTCATGTCGTCTACAGCCTTGAAATCTCCGTACGCTTTCGTCAGGTTGAGAATTTTGATCTCCATAAAATATACCTCGTTTGCCTGTTCTGTTGTAGCGGGTTGCAGGGTTCCCTTGGCACTGCATAATGCCAACATAGCTTGATTATATAATAAATCGCCGTCAAAAACAACCTTATTCTGCAAAATTTACATCAATTTGTCAAAAGTTTGACCAAAAGCCGCCACTCATGTATTTTTATTGATACAATATAGAATTCCCGATTTGTATGTACCGATTATATGAGACAGTTTCCCCCATTTTGATATATTTCACATAGAAAAAAGCCCGTAAAATCGGGCTTTTTAAGAGGCGGCAACCGGATTCGAACCGGTGGATCAGGGTTTTCAGACTCTTATAAAATACCCTCATTTCGATATCGATGCGGCTCTCTTTTTGAGGATATACAGAGGTACACCGACATATTCCTTCTTCCTGCTCTCTGTCTCCTCATTATAATACCGCAGCACACTCTTGATCGTATCTTCTTTCCAGTTTCCTTTCTTCTGAAGCCTGATCAGGCGGCCCATACACTCTTCGTAGATTTTCTTCCGGTTCAACACGATTCTGGACTTTGCTGTCTTGCAGTTCAGATTCAAAGTAACCTCCAGATCATGCTCGATCCTCGGATCCTTCGAATGGATTGACCCATCCCTTCTATAAAAGATCGTTTCCATCATCTCACTATCCAAGGGATTCACATAGAGTTCCCGGTCGCCACGGTGTTCATCACAGGTCGTATTCCTCTCCGCGTCTCCCCGGCAGCCATCACATACCCCTAGCAGGATCCGATAGTCCAGTGCGTCCTTGTCAGATGATAATCGGCTCTGGGCGACCCAATGCTCTATCTTCATCTTCATCGGATCATTATGGATACGGCGCATACAGTAGGCACAAATATGGCCTTGATCACGGAGCAGAGCCTCCCTCAGTTCATCCTTGTGATCATATCCATCGAAATAGGCCCCGTCTTGCTGACGGTATCGAGTAAGAGATGCGGGCTCCCTGCCTTTCTGAATATAGATCATTCTCCTCCCTCCGATACTGCCAGTTCAAAATCCAGTGCCGTTTTCACCTTTAATACTTCCGGATGATCTTCTCCCAGTTGACGTTCCAGCTCCTCCAGGTCAATTTGAGCCTGCTTAAGGCTGCCTTCATCGATTTCTTCGTAAATGTGATTCAGCCTGCCTTCCATAGCTGCCGCAATCGCTCTGCTCCCCTGAGTGTAAGAAAGAACGTCGTTCACCTCCATGCCGAACTCCGTCTCCCCATAAGAGATCTCGTCCCCGTTCACATACACAAGATGTCCCTTCCGGCATGCGGCGATCAGAATCGGAGAGTGCGTTGCCGCAATAAACTGGACATTTGGGAACGTCTTCTGCAGCGCATCGATCACGTTCCACTGCCATTTTGGATGAAGATGCATGTCCAGTTCATCGATCAGCACAACGCCGCTCGTCTCGGCCGCCCTTTCATACATATTCGGGTTCAGAACTGCCATTCGGTACGCTATATCCAACACCATCCAGATCACAGCCTGGTATCCGGCGCTTAAACAGCTCACCGGCAATACATTCCCACCTTCAATATAAGACAATTCCAAACTCCGCCGGTCAAACAGGATCTGCGGTTCATCCCCGCCGTTCATAGCGCCCATAAACACCGACAGCGCATTTTTTACTGCCTCATATTCAGCGATCGGTTTCTTCTTCTGCCAGGATACCTGCTCCATCTTTGAGCACCAGTTCAGGAGCATCTTCTGATCAGAGGCTTCATCGAGGCAGTTCTTATATCCCACAGTACGCCTAAAATCCGAATCAAAAACATTCTCCGTCTGTTCTCTTTTCTGCATCCAGGTTCTGGCTGCGCTCTGATAGTTCAAGACCGGAAGCTGACTGTTGACATCCTTAGCCAGCTTTCCCGCAAGTGTACAGATCTTCTTTGGTTCTACCGTGCTTCGAGACGCTCTTACACTGTTCTTGCGGCGTGTCCACTCATACTCCTGCCCATTGATCTCTGCCTTGCATTTCACCATAACCGGCGTCTCATACTGCCAGTCAAAAGATCCCTCACCCATCAGGCTGGATGATATCCTTATTTCGCTCTTTACAAAGTGCTTCGCAGAAATATCATCAATTCCTACAATAAATCCTCCGAGCGCGACAGAAAGCGCTTCAAGAATCGACGTCTTCCCTTTCCCATTATCACCAATCAACAGGTTAAACCCCGGTTCAAAGTTAATCTCGCAATGAGTCAACCCCTTGAAGTTCTCAATCGTCAGATGCTTTATTCTCATCTCTCCACCCCACGCTTATTTCTCCTGTTCCTGTCACCACAGCGCTGGCATTCCATTTTCTGGTTCTATTATATTCATTTTAGCCAACATGTTCAAGAACTATTTCATCCTTGTCACGGATGTGGGCGGGCCATGCTGCCCCCTTCCCGGATAATACGGTCTCCCTGTTCATCATCATGCAGATTATACGGCAGCATCTTGAGCCGTTCAGTGACCATCATATCAAAGAATTCCCTATCCTTCATCCCATCAGACGACCGCTTCATCATATATCTCCTCTCTTGCAATGTCCTCCAATTCTGACAGATAGAACACGTCCGTTTCATCCGCCGCATCCTTCCCGGCCGCTCTCAGGCTAATACCAAACTCCATGGCAAGGTCAAGTTCCCTTACATGAGGAACTCCTTTCAGTCTTTCTTTATTCATAGCCGCATTGACCAGACGGAACACGATCCTGCCCCGGACGATCACGAAATCATTAGGGGAGCTGGCTATACAATCTGCCAGCACCGGATCTGTCAGCATCGGGACATCGTTCACATGTTTCTTATATTCACGGCAAAGGTCCTCAGCGATCCAGTCCACTCCCCTTTCTGTATCAAAAAGCCTGTAATACGACTCTATACTGATACGGACCCCGGCCCTGTTCCCCCTTCTCCTGATCTCCAATGCGTCGGCTGGCCTGTCATTATTTACGGGGATTGTCGTTTCCCTGACAATGGCCCCTTCTCCCAAAATGCAGGCCACCTTTCCCTTGAGCGTTTTTATAAAATCTTCCCTGTCTTTCATGGAATAATCCTCCTTCATGAATAATAAATGACCGCTATGCGGCGGTCTTCGCATCTCGGGACTTCTTCAGGTCCCGCATCGCTTTTTCATACATATCCCCGGTCATTTCATTCAGCCCCCCGATACCGTACCTCTCAAGCACCCTCTCCAGCACCACCCCTGTCCTTCGGAGTTCTTGTTCCATCGCCGTCCGCTGGACAGGGGTGATACCCGTTGTACTGTCTTTTCCTGATGCGCCTGCCCGGACCCTTGTACCGCTTTTAATCTTTCCGGCAGTTCGCGTCTCCGAACCCGGCTGGCGGTCCAGGTTATTTGTATCCCCACTGTCGGCCATGGTTCTGTATCCCCGTGGTTCCAGTACATATACCGGCTGATGCTTCCCGTTCTCAATCACCAGAGAAATGATCGACCGATTTTCATCATACTCGATGGATGCCACGCTGAACCGTTCTTTCGTGACATACTTTTCACCTTTCCCCTGGGTGCGGGGTTCAATCTTTACCCTGCTCGCAGGTATCCAGATAAACGGGGCTTCGTAAAGTTCGCGCCCGATACCCCAGTTAAAACACGCCCGTTTGAAGCTGTCTGATGCCTGGCCCTTCTCTGCCTCGGCATAACTGGCTGTTCCGACATCCTGCTTGGCAACCCACTGCTCCTTCTCGTTATCCCAGACCTCCACAGTACAATACAGGTTCCCCCCGATCTCCTGATGGCTTCGCTTCCAACACATCGGCCCAAACGTTTCATCCAGTATCTTCTGATCCACCCTTGCGTCTTTGAAAAGGAGCAGGCTCAACCCATCCTCGTTAATAATCCCCACACGGCATTCAATCTCTTCAGCACGCAATGTTCTGATCGGCTCCATGGTTTCTCACCTTCCTCTCTGATGATACCCGCCTGCTCCCCAAAAGTACCTCCATGATATTGTCGATGTCCTCCCATGTGAGATAACTGAGATGCTCATATCTCAGATAAGTCTCCCATAGTGTATAAATCGGTCTTCTGCAGGTGCAGAGCAGCGAGTAATACTTCATTGGTATCCGGTCGTTATACTGAAAATACTCAAACACACAGCAGTAGAAATGGATCTTTCCACAGGCTCCCCAGATCTCCGGTTGGGGTTTTCTGTACATCGACGCCCGAAATCTGTGAAAGTCCCTGCGGACTGCCCTGTTTACTGTCTTACGCAGCGTATTCTTTACCATGTCCTCCCGCTCCTTTCATGCCGCCTTGATCGTCAGCCGTCTGGCCGTGGTGGTATTGGAAAAGCTTTCATATATCTCGGGTTTCTCCGCCTTCAGGCGTTTTGCGTCGATACGGACTGAATCTACACTCGCCCATGAAATGCGGTATCCATCCGCATAGGCAGCCTCATTGTCAGCCATATACAGCTTGATCTCCTGCTCGATCTGCTTCTGCTCCGCTTCAAGACTCTCAATCTGGCTAACAAGTTCCTCCCTGTGTTTCAGCTTTTCATCAAACCCAATCAGCGGGATTGGGGCTTTTTTACCTCCGGGGAAGCAGTCCATTAGTACGTCATCGCAGTCTTTAGACCCATCCGGAACCGGCATAACATGGGGGATCACATGCCTCTCCCAAAACGCCTTCTCGATCTGTACCAGGCTCCAGACCGTCTTATCATCCCACTCAATTCTTGCGTACTTGAAGTCCCGCCCAAGAATGGCAACAGCGATATACCATACTTTCTTACCTGTGACGGCCATATAATGGTAGCATTGCATCAGATAATGGGGCGGCACCTGACCGTCCCTCCACTTGTCCGCGCTGAAAGCACTGGCTGTCTTGCACTCAAGGCCGGCGTCCTCACCTACAACCAGCCGGTCCACATCTGCGATCATGAACGAGTACTCCCGGCTCCGGTACATCACATTGGAGCGGCGTACCTTAAGGCCCGTGGCCTCACAGAACCGTTTTGCAACATACTCCTCCAGGTCACGTCCCTGGCGCATAGACTCGTTATCCTCATCGTCCACATCATCTGACACCTTGCTCTTATAGACACTCATGGCGCTGACATACGGATTCAGCCCGCAGATGGCTCCGGCATCAGAGCCACCTATGCCCGTTCTTCTGAGACGCAGCCATTCGCTGCGGTCCATTCCCAGTGTTGATACTGTCTTGTACATATTGGTCTGGTTCTCCTCCTCAATCTAAGATTATCTGTTACCGCCCAATTTTTACATATTAATGCCTTAAAAGTAAACGGTAGATAATACGTACCTATACAAAACTGGAGCAAACCTATATGATAGAGACGGGTTTGCTCCAGTCCTATTTCACTTCGTTTTTATTTAGCTTCCGGCAGTTCGCAGGAAGGCCTGGCGCCCAAGGAAGCAGATCATCCAAAAAACTGCGATCCGTATCATCCAGATGTTTGGGGATCTCCGTAAGCAGATACTCAAAATAATCGTAGGGCTTCAGATTGTTTGCCTTTGCCGTCTCCGCAATACTGTAGATTATCGCACTGGAGCTGGCTCCCGCAACAGTATCAATCATGACCCAGTTCTTCTTCCCGATACAGAATCCGCGGATCGATTGTTCCGCAGCGTTATTGTCCATCGGGACTTCGCCATCATCCAGAAATACTTTCAGGTATTTCTCCTGGTTGAGGGAATAGCTGAATCCTTCCCAGGTCTTGCTTTTTTGCGGGACTTTGGGAAGACTTTCGCGGACCCATGCGAAATAAGCCTCCACCAGGGGCCTGACGCTCTGCTGGCGGCGGTCCTGCCTTTCCTGTGCGGAAAGTTCCCTGAGCTGTTTCTCTTCCCGGTAGATCGCCTGGATCATAGAAAGCGCCAGGTAGGCAAGGCTGTCTTTCCGCTTCGTTTTGGGCAGTGCTTTTACCGCTTCGTCAAAGCGCCGCCGCGCGTGTGACCAGCATCCGGCAATCTTCAGGTCTTCCCGCTCATTTTCAATTGTGTGGTAGACCTGATACCCATCCGTGACGCATACCCCGCTGAAGTTCTTCAGGAACTCCCTCGGGTGGCTGGCGTTGCGCGTCCGCTGGTATTCATACAGGACGATCTGCCGGCCTGCATACATCCGTCCGGTACGGTATACCCACATGTAGCTTTTGCTTCCCGCGGGACGTCCATCCTTATTTACCAGTACGGGTGTTTCGTCCGCCTGCAGCACATGGTAACCGTACATCTTTTCATGCAGGTAGTCATACAGGACGGCAAGGTAACGGTCCGCACACTGGATCGTCCAGTTCGCCATGTTCTGCCGGGAAATGTGCAGGCCGTAACGCTCAAACTCCTTTTCCTGGCGGTAGAGGGGCATTGCGTTGACATATTTGGCATTTATGATGGCCGCTTCCAGCGAAGGCGACACCAGGCTTCCCCTCAGCAGGCTTCCCGGATGCGGCGCACGGACGATCTCTTCTGTATTCTTCCCCGCGTATACTTTGACATGGTGTTCCTCCACCTCAACTTTTGCCGGGGTAAAACTGTACCTGCGGTACACTTCGTCCGGAAGCTGTTTGAATCCATCCTCCCCGAACAGGGCTGCAAGCTCCTCTGCCGGCAGGGAATGCTCGACCACAACGACCGGCAGGCCTTCCAGATCCTCTTCCCGTTTCCCCTGTCTTTTCTTCGGCCTCCGGTGCGGCACAGCTTCCAGGTCTTCCCCGGACTCTTCGGCAGCTACCGCCTCCGGTTCGTTAAAAAATACGATCTGGCCATCCGTTTCCATGAAGGAGATCTGTCCATCGGTTACTTCATGCCTCTCTGACGACATCCCAAAACGGTGCCTTTTTAAATCCGCCATCTGCTCCAGTACCAGCTGCAGCGTATGGTCGATGTTCTTCAGCTGCTCCTGTTGTGACAGGAACAGATGGATGAGGGTTTCCTTGTCAAGGCTGTTCAGTTTTTCTTCCGTATACTGGAAATCCATTATGCCGCCTCCTGGTACTTGATGGTTTTATTATACCAGATATCCGGGATTTTTGCGAATCGGACCGTGTGCGGCATCCGTCATAATGCCTATGGATTATACGGCGTATCCCCTGCCTCCGTGCCGTTTGCCCGGCGGAACCACGCCCGGAAACGCAGCATGGTACTGGAGCAGTCAGAAACCCGCCAGGACGTGTACAGGGTCTCCCCCATGTCACCCGGACATGCGGCCCGCAGACCCTGAAAACAGCTGGAAAATTTCTCTGTTTTGCACAAAATCACCCCATAAATTCCGG